>JAYEGM010000111.1:0-12993 GCA_034659075.1 Pseudomonadota bacterium | reverse complement strand
GTCACTTTTTGTCTACGGCCGTGAAGCAGAACCCTGTCTGCAGTGCGGCACCAATGTCAAACGTAAACTAATAGGCCAGCGTTCCAGCTTTTATTGCCCATACTGCCAGAAATAGCAACCGTTCAGAGGATAAATCCTTGTAGCAACAAGCTTAATGTGCCATTTTTAGTCTAGCGAGACTAAAAATACCGACGACTCTTAATAAACCACTTTAAGTTTAGGTCGGAACCGCCATAAATTCTTGTTTTTTCTGAAACTGAATCTATAGTTATGGTTGCAGGATAAGTCAAACCAAAAAAGGGGCATTAGATGACCAAGCATGGAATTATTGATGATTTTGAGGCTTATAGCGAATGGCGTAAGCAGGTTAGAAATGTCATCAAAAAATATCGTGATATCGCCAGAGCCGAAGATCTTACCAATGCCCACAGCGAACAACGCCTTAACCAGATAATCAGCACGCTGAACGATGACAAACTCTATATTGCCTTTGTCGCCGAATTCTCGCGTGGCAAATCCGAACTGATCAATGCGATATTTTTCTCCACTCTGGGGAAACGTGTACTGCCTTCCAGTGCTGGCCGAACAACCATGTGTCCCAGCGAATTAATGTACGACCATGATTTTGAACCGTCAATTCGCCTGCTGCCAATTGACACGCGTTCTACCGGCACCAGTATCCAGGAATATAAAAGTATGCCGGAGGAATGGATCGACTACCCGCTGGATATTGATTCGCCTGAGCAGATCGCCGAAGTACTTAAACATATTACCGAAGTCAATACTGTCAAACCGGAACATGCCGAAAATCTCGGGCTGCACATTACCAGCGATGAAGGACATGAAGACGGCCTGCACATGGATGAAAATGGTGAGGTGGAAATTCCACGCTGGCGCCATGCCATCATCAATTTCCCGCATCCTTTGCTGGACAAGGGACTGGTTATACTCGATACGCCTGGCTTGAATGCACTGGGCGCAGAACCGGAACTTACCCTTAATATGCTGGCCAGCGCCCATGGCGTGATGTTCATCCTGGCCGCAGACACCGGTGTGACAAAGTCTGACCTTGCCGTCTGGAGAGACCATATAAACATGGGCGAGATGTCAGGCAGGGCAAAAGGCCGCCTCGTCATTCTGAACAAAATTGATGTGTTGTGGGATGACCTGCGTGGACAGGATGAAATTTCTGATGAAATAAACAGTCAGGTCGAGGAAACAGCAAAAATACTTAATATCGATGATAAAATGATTTTCCCGGTTTCAGCGCAAAAAGCACTGATTGCTAAAATTCGCAACAAGAACAAACTGCTGAACAAGAGCCGCATACTCGAACTGGAAGAAGCCCTTTCTGACATGCTGATCCCCGCTAAACGAGACATCGTAACAGATACGGTCAAACGCGATATGGCGGACATGGATAAATCCATCAGACTGGTTATTCAACAACGGCTTGCTGGTGTTGATGAACACATTGCAGAATTGGACGGCCTCAGTAGCAAAAATTCTGAAGTTATCGAAAACATGCTGCTAAAAGTCAAGTCAGACAAAGAGCATCTGGAGCGCAGCCTGCAGCGTTTTCAGGCCACCCGCAGCATCTTCACACGGCAAACCGTCGCACTGTATCAATGTCTTGATCCCAAGGCGATGGAGACGACGATTGCCAATACCCGTAAAAATATGAAGATCAGCTTTACCAGCCGTGGCATCAAAAAATCCATAACGAAGTTCTTTTCTTCAGTCTATGAGGCATTTAACTCTGCAGCTGAACAATCAAATGAGATCAAGGAATTGATGCAGGGTGTTTATTCCAAATTTCAGGAAGAACATGGCCTGGTGAATATCAGACCCGGCGGCTATGCCACACGGAAGTACCTGCGTGAAATCAAACGTCTGGAGCAAAGCAGTGAACGCTTTGTAAAAACAACTTCACTCGTGATGCTAGATCAGGGCGTGATTACCGAACGCTTCTTTGATTCAGTTTCATCAAGAATCAGACAGATTTTCCAGAAAGCTAATAAAGATGCCGACAACTGGCTGAAGACTATCATGTCACCGATGGAAGCACAGATCAGAGAACACCAGATTCAACTCCGGCGTCGTCTTGAAAGCATTAAACGTATTCACAAGGCGACCGACACCCTCGATGACCGTCTGGCAGAATTGAAATATGTCAGAGACGGTATAGTTGAACAGGGCAGCAAGATTAAGCACATCGATCGCAAAATGGAAAAAATCCTGGCTAGAGAGGAAGACGAGCAGGAAGAATCCAAAGCCACAGCTTAAATCATAAACAATGTTTTACGTTTTAGGGATTAGATATTGTGCATTTGAATTTACTTAATACGTAAAACATAAAACCTAATACTATCTTTTATTTTAATCACCGCGCTATAGAAGCAGCCTCCTCAGATCTTACTTCAGAACTGCCCTGCCAGCGGGGATCACTGACGGCCTGTACCCTGCCATTTATGTTGTTTCGCAGTACTGCCATCATATTTCCGTACTTTCGCTGGATCTCCCTTAATTCATAACCAAGCAGCGATAGCGCATTCTGTTCTGCTTTATTCAGCCCCCCAAGCTCGAACTGAACCACATCAGGGTGGTATTGATGATGAAAACGTCCCTCTGCTACCCAGTCATTGAGGCCACCCCGGTCATGCAGGTAATCCATTACCGCTATTAGAACCATGGTTATGATTCTGCTGCCGCCAGGCGTGCCAAGAACCAGAACACTATCATCCTTCTCAATAAAGCTTGGCGTCATGCTGGATAAAGGTCGCTTGCCGGCAGCAATAGCATTGGCTTGTGAACCGATAAGTCCAAAGCTGTTTTCAACACCGGGACTGGCAGAGAAATCATCCATCTCGTTATTCAATACCACGCCAGTTCCTCCAGCAAGCAGGCCCGAACCAAATGGGTAATTGATGCTCAGTGTTGCAGACACTCTATTTCCATCACCATCGACGACCGAAAGATGAGTAGTATTTTCACCTTCAGGCAGAGGAGAATCCAATAAAAATTCAGAAGGGGTGGCCCTGTCAGTAATATTTTTTCTTACTTCATCAGCATAGGCCATCGATGTGAGCAACTTCTCATTTACCGGAATAAAATCAGCATCTCCGAGAAACTCTGCACGATCCCTGTAGGCCAGTCTCATCGCTTCAATGATTTTTTGTTTTTGCTGAACAGCAGTTAAAGCATCTAGTTCAAAACCAGATAAAATATTCAACATTTCGACCAGCAGTATTCCCCCGGATGAAGGCAGTGCGGCAGAAACAATACGCGCACCTTTATAGTTTCCGGTTACCGGAGTTCTTTCTATCACCTGATAAGCATCAAGATCTGCCTGTGTCCATATTCCCCCTGCCTGGTTGACTGATTCAAGCAGCCTGGCAGCTGTCTCACCCTGATAAAAACCTTTACGGCCTCCAATTGCCAGTCTTCGTAAGCTACTTGCCAGATCAGATTGTTTTATTATCGTTCCTACTACCGGCACATCACCCTTCTCGGTAAGGAAAACTTTACGGGCCTCGAAATTCAGATATGATTTGCGGAACTTGAGTAGATTCTGGTATCTGGGGTAAACAGCGAAACCCTGCTCGGCTGTGCGGATAGCGGGCTTTAAAGATTCTCGCAGTGGTAAATGCCCGTATTTTGAAGCCATATGTACCAGCGCTGCCGGGACCCCGGGAATGGCCGCCGCTAGTGCGCCATTTATCGATAAATTGGGAATTACTTTTTGCTGCTCGTCCAGATACATGTTCTGTGTCGCTGCAGCGGGTGCCTTCTCTCGACTATCCAGCATTACCTGAAAACCATCACTGGCACGATGAAGCAGCCAGAATCCACCACCACCTAACCCGGAGCTCATCGGTTCGACCACTGCCAGGGTAGCAGCAACAGCTATTGCTGCATCGAAAGCATTGCCACCCTGTTCAATTATTTCAAACCCTGCAGCAGTCGCAAGCGGGTGGGCACTTGCGATACCGGCCTGACCGCCGTTTTGCTGAGCAAATAGTAAGCTGTAAAATAAAAAAGATATGAGGCCGCCTGACAGGATAGCTGCAAGGCGTGGCATCATTTTAGGTGCGGGTAAAGACCGGGATAGTGAGAATATTCAGAATAGCAGGTAAATCAGCCTTCATGCAAAGCCTTATATTTTGCCATCAGCTGTTCTTCCGTCTCTTCATGATCCGGGTCCTTGGGAATACAGTCTACCGGACAGACTTCTACACACTGCGGGGTATCGTAATGACCGACACACTCTGTGCACTTGTCCGGGTCGATCTCATAGATTTCTTCGCCCTGAGTAATCGCCTCATTCGGACATTCGGGTTCACAAACATCACAGTTGATGCATTCATCGGTAATTATTAATGCCATGACTCTCTACTCACAAAAGGTATAAAAAAATTGCGACATAAGCAAGTTTGCTCACATCACAATAGAAGTAATAACTGACAACTTTAACATTTTAGCCTGAATGCACACAGAAAAAATTGATTTAACGCAAAAACAGAAAGGTTAATGGCTTTCCAGGTTTCAAGACCTGCTACTTTCGGCTTGAAACTTTGAACTTTTGGCTATTTCCCATATACCCTTTCCAGTGCCTTCATCACCTGCGGCGGCACAAAATCGCTAACATCCCCGCCCAACGAGGCGACTTCCTTAATCAATGTCGACGAAAGAAAAGCAAAACTTTCTGCCGGGGTCAAGAACGTGGTTTCAATCCCGGGATCAAGGTGCCGGTTCATTGCAGCAAGCTGAAATTCGTATTCGAAATCAGATACGGCACGTAATCCACGCAATATTGTGTCTGCGTTCTGTTCACGCACACAGTCGATAAGTAGATTATTAAAACCAATGACACGAACATTGCTTAAGCCGTTCACCACTTGCTCCAGCAATTCCACTCTTTCCTGCAGAGAAAGCAGCGGTGATTTATCACGGTTTTCTGCAACGCCGACGATGACTTCATCAAACAGCTTGGCAGCGCGACGAATCAGATCAATGTGTCCCAGCGTTGCCGGGTCGAAAGTACCAGGGTAGAGTGCTGTTGCCATAAGAGATCACTAGTCCAAAGAGTTGGAAGCCAGGTAATATTTTATCTGCCCGGCTTTTTTCTGTTTCAGGTAATGCCAGTCAGGCGGTAATTTTAAATCATCCAGTTCGCGCTCAGCTTCCATATATATCAGAGAATTTTTCATCAGGCAGTCATTGTCATGCAAGAAGCGAAGGATTTGCTGCAGCATACCGTGCCTGTAGGGTGGATCGAGAAAGACTATATCCCATTTACCGCCGACTTGCCTGACGAAACGCCTGGCATCCATCGTATAGACCTTTGACTGACTGTCCAGCCGTCTCAGGTTCTGTTGCAGTATACGGGCACTGACTATGTCTGACTCCACAAAGGTCACTTCTTCAGCTCCTCTGGAAAGTGCCTCGACACCCAGCGCACCGCTGCCCGCATAAAGATCGAGGCAACGCGCGCCTTTGATGACTGGAGACAGCCAGTTAAACAGCGTCTCACGTATGCGCGCAGGTGTCGGGCGCAGCTGCTGAAAGGTAGACGGGAACTCGAGTTTTCTACCACGCCAGTCACCGCCGATGATTCTTAGCTGGCTAGTGTAGTGTTTCATATTATTTGACGATTAAGCGCGGCAAGAAACCGTTAGCTACAAGGCAGGTTTCGCAGTAAATGGTTATTCCCTTTGCAAGGAACCTAACGCCGTAGATGACGGTTTCTCGCCGCGCCCGAAGGGAGGCCCACAAATGGCCCAATACGGCGTTGCAGTTTTTGCCAAGGGAATTAACCATTGCCTGCGAACTGCGCCTTGTCTTGAACCATTTGTGGGCCTCTTAATCGCCAAATAATATGAAACACTACACTTAGTTTTCATCTATTGCTTCTTTGCACCTGCACCGACGATGACAGTGACGCGTTTTTCTGACCCCAGTACCGACTGCAGGGCATCGGTAACGGTTTTTCTATCCAGTGTATTTACCCTGTCTATATAAGTCTCCAGATAATCAACCGGCAGGGAATAGAACCCGATAGACGCCAGCGTTGAAACAAGCTTCTTGTTGGAATCAATCGTTAGCGGAAAACCGCCGGTAATGTTCTTTTTTGCCAGTGTCAGTTCTTTCTCTGTAGGGCCTGTTTTGAGAAACTTGTCGATGACCTCATTACTAACAGTCAGCGCTTCCTCGAGTTTTTTATTTTTGGTCGCCAGCGCAGCAATGAATGTGCCGGTCTGCTGCATCGGCTGAAAATAGCTGTAAGCGCCATAACTCAATCCACGCTTATCACGAATTTCATCCATCAGGCGTGACTGAAAACCACCGCCGCCTAAACTATAGTTACCGACTTTAAGCGCCAGATAACGCGGATCATCACGTTTAGTCCCAAGATATGCCGTCATAATATGCGTTTGTGTGGAGGGAAATTTAATCCGCTGCTCACCTCCCTTTATCGCCGCCAAATCAGGTAGTGCTACTGCCGGCTTACCTTCTTTTAGTGGTGATGTTAAACGATTGGCAAGTTGTTTTGCCTGTGCCAGGCTAAGATCACCGACCAGTGCAATTACCATATTACTGGCGACATAGAATTGCTGATAAAAATCGACTATATCTGCTCTGCTTATGGACTGGATGCTGGCATGTGTACCCGAAGGGTGATTTGCGTAAGGGTGGCCATTATAGAGCAACTCATAGAGTTTACGTTTGCCCACCGTAGCAGGCTGTTGCAGGCTATAGTCCAGCGATTGCAGGGAACGCGCTTTTTCTCTTGCCAGGTTTTTTGCAGGGAATCTTGGGTCAGCAATGACTTTTGCCAGCAGGCCAACCACCGGCTCAAGGTATTCCTCATCTGACAGGCTGCGTAAGCTGACGATTGCCATGTCCCTGAGACTGCTGGTGCCGACTTCTGCACCCCTGTCTTCGAAACCTTCCGCAACCGCCTTACTGTCAAGCTCGCCACTTCCTTCCAGCAGCATGTCGCTGGTCAGCATCGCCAGTCCCTGTTTTTCTGATGGCTCGCGGGCACTGGCGGCATTGAATACCATTTTTATATCGACCACCGGCAAGGCGTGGGTTTCTATAAAGTAAACGCGCGCACCCTTGTCGGTGACCCAATGCTCAATTTTTGGTGCCGCCGATACAACACCGGGGAAAATCAGTATCAGAATGAAAAATTCAATCGATTTAAGGAGCCTCTGATTAATTCGCATTCTGCTGCTCCTTGCTTACTGGTTTAGTTGCCGTCTTTTCAGTTGCTATAGGCTGGGGATCCAGCACTGCTACTGTCATGTTTTCCGGCAAGAAATATTTTTTAGCCACTGCCATAATCTGCTCAGCAGTCACCGCACGCAGTTTGTTTGTATGACCCTCAGTCAAACGCCAGTCGTTAAGCGTAGTTTCCATAAGACCCAGTTTCATCCCCTGGTAGAACACGGAGTCGCGTTCGTAAACATTGGCAGCGATCACCTGCGCTTTAACTCTCTGCAGTTCATTATTGCTAACCGGTTTTTCCTTGAGCTGCTTAAGCTGCTCGAGTATCGCTTTTTCCAGTTGTACTATGCCTGTCTCGCGGGCTGGATTGCCGTCGATCAGGAAGTATCCTGCCAGCCGCGCAAAAGGATCGTATGAAGTACTCACTGCGGTGGCAACCTGCTGCCCGCGTATAAGTTGATCGGCAAATCGTGCCGCACTGCCGCCATCCAGAATAGCCGACAACAGCTCAAGTGCATAGGGCTCCCAGTCATGCTCCGGATTGTCAGCAACGGCCGGCACATGAAAACCAAGTATCATATACGGCAGATTAGCCGGAGCCTTAACCGTGATTCTTTTAGTGGCTGTCTGCCTGGCTACTTTAAATTTTTTCGGCACTTCGACACTGGAACTTTTGATAGGCCCGTAGTATTTCTTTGCCATCGCGATAACTTCATCAGGCTCTACGTCGCCCACCACGACCAGTATCGCATTAGCAGGAGAATAATAGCGTTGATACCACTTTTGCAGATCAGCCACGCGTAACTTTTTCAGGTCACGCATCCAGCCAATGACCGGTCGGCCGTATGGATGGCCTGGAAAAGCGGCTTCATTAAATTTTTCATAGACCTTGCTTTCTGCTTTATCTTCGGTGCGCAGACGTCGCTCCTCAATGACTACCTGTAATTCTTTGGCAAATTCCTCCTCATCCAGCAACATGCCCCGCATACGATCTGACTCAAGTTCCATGCTAATCGGCAGACGGCTTTTCTCCAGTGTCTGGAAATAGGAAGTATAATCTCTTCCTGTGAAAGCATTATCCCTGCCGCCATTTTCAGCAATAATTCGGTTGAACTCTCCTTTCCCGTGACGTTTTGTACCCTTAAACATCATATGCTCAAGCACATGAGAAACTCCGGTTATGCCATCCGGCTCGTAACTGCTGCCAATTCGATACCAGACCTGAGCTACAACAACCGGCGCCCGGTGATCCTGCTTGACCAGAATCTTCATGCCGTTGTCCAGTACAGCCTCTGTCACACCTGTACTTTCAGATGCGGCAGTTATGGAAGCTTGCAAGCTAATCAATCCAATAACAAAAATTTTTGTGACTCTTTTCAGAGATTGTACAGTCATTCCTATATCCTTAATTATTTCAATAAAATTCTGTATGAAACACTCTTTTAACCTTCATCCAGCATCGCCGGGAATGGTACGATAGAGTATTCGGAGGATCGTATCATAGACAACAACAAGCCCAAATTGTTCTCGCGTTTACGCGCCAGTCTGTCACGCACTCGACAATCATTGTCTGGTGGTCTCTCTGGCCTGTTTGGCGCTGGAAAAAAGATTGACCAGCAAACACTCGATGAACTGGAAGAACTGCTTATTCTAGCCGATGTCGGTGTAGATACCAGCATGAAAATCATGCAGGGACTTAACGGTATAATTCGCCGTGACCACATTACAGACAGCGAAGCACTTTATCCCGCACTGGAAGAAGTCATCCTGGAAATTATGCAGCCAGTGGAAGTGCCGCTGGAGATATCAGAAACGACAAAACCATTTGTCATCCTGGTAGTCGGCGTTAATGGTGCTGGCAAGACCACCTCTATCGGCAAAATGACAGCTCAATTTGTACAGCAGGGCAAGTCTGTCCTGCTTGCTGCAGGGGACACCTTCCGTGCGGCGGCAAGTGAGCAGCTGAAAATTTGGGGTGAGCGAAACCAGGTACATGTCATTGCCCAGCAACCCGGTGCAGATGCGGCGGCCGTTGTTCACGATGCTCTGGAGTCGGCCATCTCTCGCAATAGCGATATTGTCATTATCGACACCGCGGGCCGCCAGCATACCTCCGGCGACCTGATGCAGGAACTGGAAAAAATTTACCGCATAGCCGGTAAGAAATTAGCCGGCGCTCCGCACGAAGTCCTGCTAGTGCTTGATGCGGGCATCGGCCAGAATGCCATTCATCAACTGCAGGGTTTTGATAAACGTGTCAATGTCAGCGGCCTTTGCCTGACCAAGCTGGACGGAACGGCAAAAGGTGGTGTCATTATTGCTATTGCAGAGCAAACAAAACTGCCCATTCGCTACATAGGTATTGGTGAAGGGATTGATGACCTTCGTCAGTTCAATGCCAGGGATTTTGTCCGCGCTCTGTTCAATCGCGATACACTATAGTGTAGTGTTTCGTAGTATTTAACGATTAAGAGGCTCACAAATGGTTCAAGACAAGGCGCAGTTTGCAGGTAATGGTTACTCCCTTGGCAAGAGCTGCAACGCCGTATTGAGCCATTTGTGGGCCTCCCTTCGGGCGCGGCGAGAAACCGTCATCTACGGCGTTAGGTTCCTTGCAAAGGGAGCAACCATTCGCTGCGAAACCTGCCTTATAGCTAACGGTTTCTCGTCACGCTTAATCGTTAAATACTACGAAACACTACACTTATGCTGATTGAATTCAGCAGAGTCTCAAAACGTTACCCGGAAGGTCATGAGGCCCTGCGTGATGTGTCTTTTGTAATAGAAAAAGGTGAAATGGTCTTCCTTACCGGCCATTCCGGCGCTGGCAAAAGCACGCTATTGCGGCTGGTGACACTGATAGAGCATGCGACTAGCGGGCAGGTCATCGTCAATGGGCAAAACCTGGGTCGCCTAAAGAGACGCACTATCCCCTTTTACAGACGTCAGATCGGGATGGTTTTTCAGGATCACAAATTACTTCATAACCTCAGTGTCTTCGACAACGTTGCGCTGCCCTTAATTGTCAGCGGCTTCCACCCTCGCGACCTGCGCCGTCGGGTACACGCTGCCCTTGATAAAGTCGGTTTACTCAATCGCGACCGGGCCAAACCCATTACGCTGTCCGGAGGCGAACAACAACGTGTCGGCATAGCCCGGGCAGTAGTAAACCGGCCCAGCCTGCTGGTGGCAGATGAGCCAACGGGAAACCTCGACGCAGGCCTCTCAGATGAGATTTTCGACCTGTTTCACGATTTTAATTATCATGGCGTGACCGTTCTGGTTGCCACCCATGACCTGCGCCATATCAAACGCCTGGGTAAGCGCAGCCTGACCCTTGCCGATGGCCGCATGAACCAGCCGACGGCTACTACCTGACTATGATCGTCTGGTTAACACGGCATCTGCAAACGCTGGTTGGTTCACTTGGTGACCTCAGCCGGAACCCGTTCTCCAGTATTCTAAGTATCTCTGTGATTGCCATTGCACTGGCCTTGCCGGGCGGCATGTTTGCAGCACTCGAGAATATCCACAAATTTACCGCAGAGTTTGAACACGGGGCAAAAATCTCTCTCTTCCTTGCTCCTGAAATCAGCATCAAGCAGGCTGAGAAACTGCAACAGTCTCTTACCCGGCACAAAGACATAAAGTATATTGAAATCATCACCCCTGATCAGGCAATGGAAGAATTCAAGTTAAGATCCGGCTTGAAAGATGCACTGGAATCCCTGTCTGACAACCCTCTGCCGGTGGTGTTGCTGGCCTTCCCGGAGGACAATGTCGCTCGCTCGCCGGAAAAACTGGCTGGCCTGATCAATGAGCTGGGAAAACTGGAGCCGGTTGAACTGTCACAGTTTGATCTTGAATGGATTAAGCGGCTGACCGCTTTTCTGGAGCTTGCTACCCGCGCGGTCTGGGTCATAGCCATTATCCTCGGCCTCGGTGTTTTTCTGGTTATCGGCAATACCATACGCCTGGCAGTCGTTAATCGACAGGAGGAAATTCGTATCATTAAACTCATCGGTGGCACAGATGCCTTTGTGCGCCGCTCCTTTCTCTATTCAGGTATGCTGCAGGGCCTGTTTGGCGGCATGCTTGCCCTGCTGATAATCTTCCTGCTTTTTTCCTTCATCAACAAGCCAGCCAGCTCTCTGTCGTTCATGTACGGCATCAGTTTCGGCCTGTCCCCTCTGCAACTCCTGCCCTCACTGGTATTAGTCAGCAGCGGTGCTCTCCTTGGCTGGCTATCAGCAAGGGTCACTGTTGGCGTCTACCTCAGGCAGTTTGAGCCGGGAAAGGGTCAGTATTAGGAGTTCAGTGTTCAGGATAACGCTCTTTTGCTTACTGAACACCGAAAATTGAAAACCGAACACCTATAATCTGATTTATGTATAATAAACAATCAATATAATCAATAACTTAAAAATAAAGATAATATTGAACTTTTACCTAAATTAGCACTCGAATGTCTAGAGTGCTAAAATATAGCTATTATTTTGTATTGGGAGGTTAAATCTATGCTGAAAACACTACCAGTTATTTCGGGTGTATCGGTTGATGCCGGTTTGTCGAGTTTTCTACAGACGGTTAATGCGGCACCTATGCTGACTGCCGATGAAGAAAAATCACTGGCAACGCGCTATCGTAATGATGAGGACCTTGATGCTGCGCGGCAGCTGATCTATTCACACATGCGTTTTGTGGTTCGTACTGCCAGGGGTTTTACCGGATACGGGCTGCCACTGGCTGACCTGATCCAGGAAGGTAATATCGGCCTGATGAAAGCGGTAAAAAATTATGACCCTGATCGTGGTGTCCGCCTGGTATCGTTTGCCATGCACTGGATTCGTTCCGAGATTTATGACTATGTGCTGAAAAACTGGCGTATTGTTAAAGTCGCTACAACCAAGGCGCAGCGTAAACTATTTTTCAACCTGCGTAAAAGCCGTAAGCGTCTGGGCTGGATGAACCGGAACGACGTAAAGACATTGTCTGACAACCTTGATGTGCCAGAGAAAACAGTACTGGAAATGGAATCACGCATGAGCGGGGCCGATGTCGCTTTTGATTTGGGCTCGGACAGCGATGATGACAGTGCCTACGTTGCGCCTGCTGGCTATCTTGCTGACAATCGCTACAATCCGGAAAACCTGTATGAAAAGGAAACCACCACCAGCAGCAATCACGAAAAACTGGGTACAGCTCTGGCACAACTTGACGTGCGCAGTCAGGACATCGTCCAGCAACGCTGGTTGAATCCTGATGAAAAAAAGGCCACGCTGACTGAACTGGCAGAAAAATATGGCGTTTCAGCAGAGCGTATACGTCAGATCGAGAAAAAGGCGTTTAGCCTGATGAAAGGTGAACTGGTTGCATAATTAAAAGTTATTAGGCAACTAATATGAACCCGGCTTATTGCCGGGTTTTTTGTTTCAAGCAGGCTTTATTTGGTAATGAAGAATAGCCGCTTACGCCAACAGCGGGCATTTACCACATCACATAATTGGGCAATAAAAAGCCTCTGTTACGGGGCAGCCTTCAGATTAAGACTGGAAGTCTGGATTTACTTGATATATCCCTCATACAAACTATGCTTATTTGAAAAAGATGAGGGTATTAAAAATGAATCGAGACGCATGGCAACTAAAAATGAATAAATTAAGGCATGAAGAAAAGCACCACGTAAGAAAAATTCATGAAAGAGACGAACCTAAACAGCATAAAAAGCAGAATTCAAAAATAATGCGGTTAGCAGGCTTG
>JAYEGM010000110.1:0-37837 GCA_034659075.1 Pseudomonadota bacterium | reverse complement strand
AACTGTGAACTTGGACGGCACCGCTCTGTACGAATGTGTGGCGGTTATATTCATTGCCCAGGCCTATGGCATAGATCTAAGCATGGGGCTGCAGTTTCTTATCGTGACGACTGCGCTACTGACTTCTATTGGCGTCGCAGGCGTCCCTGCAGCAAGTCTTGTTGCCATCGTCGTCATTTTGACAGCCGCAGGCCTGCCTGCTGAAGGAATCGGCCTCATCCTGGCTGTCGATCGAATACTCGACATGTGCCGAACCACAGTAAATGTCTTTTCTGATTCATGCGGTGCTGTAATTATTGCGCGCACTGAAGGGGAAGTCGATATACTGAAAAATACACCTGTTGAAGTATGAACCAATAGCGGATAGATTTGTCTTACTACCACTAATAAACTCCCATTAACGATAAACGACCGGATACTATGAAACAGACACTATTTAGATTACTGGCACTTTCTCTGCTGCCTACCCTTCTGATCAACATCTCACAGGCAGAAGAAACCCCTGCCGGGATAAAAAAACGCCTGGATATAGTCATTCCCGGCTATGATGCTAATTCAGTAAAAGCCACCCCCATTCAGGGCCTGTATGAATTTACTGGTGATGGAAGGGTGCTGTATATCTCTCAGGATGGCCGCTACATAGTCAATGGCAGCATCATTGATCTGGAAGATAAAGTAAACCTGACTGAAAAATCACAAGGCAAGCTTACGCAGCAGGTAATCAACGGCTACGACGAGAAAAAAATGATCATTTTTCCTGCAGAAGGAAAAACCCTGCACAAGATTACCGTCTTTACCGATGTAGATTGTCCGTATTGCTCAATGCTGCATAAGGAAGTGCCAAAACTTAATAAGGCTGGCATAGAGGTGCGCTATCTTATGTATCCGCGTGCAGGTCCGGGCTCACCTACCTTCACAAAATCTATTTCTGCCTGGTGTGCTGATGATCAGAAAAAGGCCATGGGCATTGCAAAAGAAGGGGGCAAGGTTGCAGCAAAAAACTGTGACAATCCGGTGCAGGAGCAATTCGTCCTGGGTCAATCGATCGGTGTTACCGGTACGCCTACGCTGGTGCTTGAGAGTGGCAAGGTCCTGCCGGGTTTTGTGCCTGCAGAGAAGTTAATCAAGATCCTGAATACACAGGGGTAGAAAAAGATCGTTTTACGGATTACGTTTTAGGTTTTAGGTTTTACGTAAATCGTAACTCGTAAAACGTAAATCTTAATCCTTAATCTTTTCCTGCCAACGATAAATAAGATCCAGCGCCTCGCGCGCTGTCATTCTATCGGCGTCTAAGGCAGCAATTTCTTTCTTTAAGTTATCTGATTGTTCAGTTTCATCATCAATAGCTTCAAAGATGGACAGTTGCTGACCTTCGTTCTGTTTCACCAGTTCTTTTTCCAGCTGCAGCAATTTGGATTTTGCCATTGCAATAACTGGCTGAGGAACGCCGGCTAAGGAAGCCACCTGCAGTCCATAGCTCTGGCTGGCGGGGCCATCCTGTACCTCGTAGAGAAAGGTAATGCTGTCTTTGCTCTCTACGGCGGTGAGGTGCACATTTTTTACACTATCAAGTTCCTCGTTGAGGCTGGTCAATTCAAAATAATGGGTTGCGAAGAGCGTGAATGCGCGGAGCTTGCCGGCTAGTTCTTCTGCGCATGCCCAGGCCAGGGACAGACCGTCAAAGGTAGATGTGCCACGACCTATTTCATCCAGTATGACCAGGCTTTCGGCAGTTGCATTACGCAATATGGTTGCCGTTTCTGTCATTTCTACCATAAAGGTAGAGCGGCCGCTGGCCAGATCATCGGAAGCGCCGATACGGGTGAATATCCTGTCCAGCGGGCCTATCTCTACTGTGTCTGCGGGCAGATATGAACCCGTATAAGCAAGCAGGGCAATCAACGCGGTTTGCCGCATATAGGTGGATTTACCACCCATGTTCGGTCCAGTGATGATCAGCATGCGGGTTTTATCACTGAGCTCACAATTATTGGCCACAAAAGGTTTTGCACTGCTTTGTTCGACCACCAGGTGCCGTCCGCCTTTTATGTGAATACCAGGTGTAGATAGATAGGTGGGGGCAACCAGCTTGAACCTTTTCGCATTGACGGCAGAGGAGGCTAAAACATCAACCGTGGCAATTGCCAGTGCCGTAGCCTGCAACGCTTGCAGATCCTGATTGATGCGATCAAGCAAATCAGAATACAGCTGCTTCTCCAGTGCCAGTGCACGTTCTTTTGCGCTGAGGGCCTTTCCTTCAAACTTTTTCAGTTCCGGTGTAATGAAGCGTTCCGCATTCTTAAGTGTCTGCCGTCGGGTATAGTCGTCGGGTACCTGCTCGGAATGCAAACGGCTGATTTCTATGTAATAGCCATGCACACGGTTATACTTTACTTTAAGCCCGCTGATGCCGCTGCGCTCACGTTCGCGGGTCTCGAGATCCAGCAAATACTGACCTGCATTTTCTTTCAGTGCTTGCAGCTCATCCAGGCCGGAATTAAAACCGCGTTTAATCACTCCGCCATCCCGCAACAGTGCCGGTGGTTCGTCAACGATGGCCTGCGTTAGATGTTCTGTTAATTGTGAATAGTGCCCGACCTGTCCTAATAAGAGTTCTGTCAACGGGCTGTCGAGTTCTGCCAGGGCTGCATGTATATCCGGTAACTGCGTCAAGGCCTGCCTAAGTGTACTTAAATCCCGGGGACGGGCACTTCTTAAGGCTATGCGCGGCAGGACGCGTTCGATGTCGCCGATATGACGAAGAATACTGTTCAGGTGTTCAATGTCAGTGGAATTCATCATTGCATCGATGGCTTGATGGCGTTCCTGCAACAGTGAAATATCTCTCTCAGGGCTGGATAGCCAGCGTCTTAACAGGCGTGATCCCATTGATGTCGAACAGGTATCCAGTACCGATAGCAGCGTATGTTCTCTGCCGCCATTGAGGTTGATATCGAGTTCCAGGTTTCGCCTTGATGCGGCATCGATGATGAGATGGCTGCCATGCTGCTCAGTTGTAAGACTATTGATATGGGGCAGGGCGTCGCCCTGGGTATCACGGGCATACTGGATGACCGCACCGGCTGCCTGCAGGGCGGCAGGGGTTTCTTCAATATCGAATGCTGTCAATGATTGAACGCCGAACTGTTTTTGCAATGATTCTGTTGCTGTTTTTGTATCCAGATACCAGTCAGGTATACGCTGCAGGTTGATATTAGCCGGTAGTTTATCTTTCAGCTCATCAGCTGTACTTTCTCCTGCCAGTATTTCTGCCGCTTGCAATCGCTGAATTTCCGCGCAGAGATTCATTAGATCAGGTAAATGTCTGGCATGAAAACGCCCTGAAGACAGTTCCAGCCAGGCAATACCGTATCCATCTGAGGCAACTGAGATAGCCATCAGGAGGTTTTCTTTTTTATCGTCCAGCAGGTTTTCATCGGTCAGTGTGCCCGGGGTGATGACGCGCATAACCTTACGCTCAACCGGGCCTTTACTTGTGGCCGGGTCGCCGATTTGTTCACAGATGGCGATGGATTCACCTGCACGGGTGAGGCGGGCAAGATATTGCTCAGCGGCATGGTAGGGTATGCCGCACATCGGGATCGGCTCTCCCGCAGAATGGCCACGTGCAGTTAGCGTGATATCAAGCAACTTCGCGGCTTTGCGGGCATCATCAAAGAACATCTCATAAAAATCACCCATGCGGTAAAACAGCAGGATGTCCGGGTGTTCCGCTTTGATGCGCAGGAACTGCTGCATCATAGGCGTGTGAGACTGACTTACTGCCATTTAGGGAATACCTGAGAATGTATCCATGAAGGAATTTTTACCGGTAGTTTTGTACGACAGGTGTCAGTTTTCTCAACATTTTTCTATAGATGGTCGGGTTTGCTGCCATAATATCGCCGGACTCTAAATAGTCACGGCCACCATCGACTTCGCTGACCATGCCGCCCGCTTCCTGAATCAACAAAACTCCGGCAGCTATGTCCCAGGTGCTCAGGTCAAACTCCCAGAAGCCGTCGTAGCGTCCGGCGGCAACCCATGCAAGATCCAGCGCGGCAGAACCCGCACGCCTGACACCACTGGTTTCGGGCATTAATGCACGGAAGCAGTCTGTCCAGAGGTCAAGGTTCTTTGTGTCCTTGTAAGGGAAACCGGTCGCCAGCAGGGCATACCCCATATCATTCGTGCCGCTGACACGAATACGGCGGTCATTTAACAATGCACCTTCGCCCTTAACTGCGGTAAATAACTCATCTTTGATCGGATCAAAGACGGCCGCAACTTTGAGTACACCTTTCTCGCGCATGGCGATCGATACTGCATACTGTGGAACACCGTGCAGAAAGTTGGTCGTGCCATCCAGGGGGTCGATAATCCATTCAAACTCATTTCCGTCGGATTTTCCGCTCTCTTCGGCAAAAATTGCATGCTCGGGGTAAGCTTCCCTGATAGCGTGAATGATCTCCTGTTCCGCCTGATGATCGACTTCTGAAACAAAATCCGCGTGACCTTTCGCAGTAACGGTCAAACGATCCAGCTGTTCAGCATTATAAGAAATGACACGGCCTGCAAGGCGGGCAGCCTTGATGGCCGTATTGAGAAATGGATTCATAGTGAATTAAGCTCAGGTATTATATAAAAAACTGTTATTTATTAAGGACGAAGATGATATCAATTTGCTACAGTCTGTTTATTATGACTGGAGCAGATAATTTTAACATTTATTCAGACTTTCCGTGGGCGAATATCCGCATTGTACTGGTAGAAACCAGTCATCCGGGAAATATTGGTGCCGTGGCACGGGCGATGAAAAATATGCAGCTGGAATCTTTGTATCTGGTCAAGCCTCAGCACCCCCCTGACAGACACTCAGCTGCCCGTTCATCAGGGGCCACCGATGTGCTGAATCAGGCCGTCATATGCAGTTCTTTAGCTGAGGCGATATCGGATTGTCGCCTGGTCATAGCAGCTAGTGCCCGGCTGCGCAGCATTCCATGGCCAACAGCAGATGCCACCGAGGCGGCCAGAAAACTTGTTATGAACTGCCAGCAGGCACCGGTAGCCCTGGTTTTCGGCCGTGAGGACCGAGGACTCAACAATGAAGAGCTGGATCATTGCAATCTAATGACCCGGCTGCCGGCTAACCCGGATTTTTCTTCGCTGAATATTGCAGCGGCGGTTCAGGTATTTAGCTACGAAATACGTAAAGCCTATCTTGCACTGGTGGGGCAGCATCAGACAGCTGATGATTCTGTAGATAAAATATCCAGAAGAGTGCCGGATAGTGACCGGCCCGTTAGCAGCCAAAACCTGATTAATTTGTTTAATCACTTTGAAGAAACACTGGTGCAGGTACATTTTATGCCTGAACATCGAACACAAACATTGATGCGCAAACTTAAGCGCTTTTTTAATAAGAGCCAGATTACCGAAGAAGAAGTGAGTATTTTTCGTGGTATCCTCACTGAATTGCAACGATTATCAACTTTACACGATGAGTTAAAAATAGCGTCAAATAACAGAGATGTGACAGAAAAATGAAGATATTTAAGATCTTAGTTGTACTGGCAATAATTTTCGCAATTGTCGGGATATTTTTACCACGGAGCTATAAGGTGTCCAAAGAGCTGGTTATGCGTGCCCCGGTGGATGCTATTCAGCAGCATGTAGCCAATATGGATAACTGGACACAATGGACAACCTGGGAAGAAGCAATTCCGCCAGCAGGCAAACAGCCTGCTCAAATGGAATCCGGTATCGGCTCTGGTAAGTATTTCTCAGGTAATGCCGGGTCTGGCTGGTTTGTAATCACTGACAATTCGGGTGTTGATGGTTTTGAATACGTTGTTTATTCAAGTACCGGGGATAAATCTAAAGGGAATGTTACATTTACTGACCTTGGTGGTGAAGTAAATGTGAGGTGGGTCGTCGCTGGCAATGTCAGTAAGCCAGCAGTACTGGCCCCTTATTTAGCAATGAGCAAAGATTTTCTAGTGGGTTCATCGCTAAATCAGACACTGAAAAATCTAAAAAAATTAGTTGAACAGGAAGACCGGTAAAAACCTGAGTGACCATTCTGCAGGGAAATGCAAATGTCAGTCCGTGAGGATGTAAAGTTTCTTCAAATCAGCGATTCCCATTTATTTAAAAATCGCGGAAATAAACTCATTGGTGTGGATACAGATGCGAGCCTTAGTGCGGTAGTTACTCTGGCGTGCAAGGAAAAAAATGTTGCAGGGGTTCTGGCTACTGGAGACCTCAGTCAGGACGGCAGCATGGAAAGTTATCAGCAATTTGCTAACAGTGTACAGTCCCTCGGTGCTCCCGTTTACTGGGTTCCCGGCAATCATGACGACCCGGGCTATTTTCACCAGCCGGGTAAATTCCCACTATCCAGGCGTTCAATAATAGAAGCTGGCAACTGGCGCATTTTATTACTCGATTCTGTTGTTCCCGGTGACGAATCCGGTCATCTGTCCTCTTCTGAGCTGGATTACATAGCAAAGCATGTCTTTGATGGTGAACGGCATACACTGCTTGTAATGCACCACCAGCCCATACCCTGCGGCTCGTCGTGGCTGGATTCCATGATACTGGATAATGCCGACGACTTTTTAAGGCTAATAGAGAAAAAAGACTCTATTCGAGCAGTCGTAAATGGACATATTCATCAGGCAAGACAGCAGACAGTGGCAGATATTTTGTTCATCAGTACACCGTCGACCTGCTTTCAGTTTACACCCGACACCGACGAGTTTTCGCTGGACACACGCCTGCCCGGTTACCGGCGCCTGATACTAAGACATGACGGAACCATCGAAACAGAAGTTGTTCGGTTAAAGAGTTTTGAGCTGAACCTTGAACCTGCCGGGGAAGGCTACTAATCTTCTTTTTGTGTTTTTTCATTGTTGCCACTGCAAAAAAGTAATATAATCTGCCGGCTTCGGTCTTTGGCCGAGTAAAAATCCAATTAACTCCTTGCTTCACCTTGTTAATTAACACGGGAAGCAATATCCGAAAGGAGAGTACATGAGACATTATGAAATAGTGTTTCTGGTCCATCCTGACCAGAGCGAACAGGTTTCTGCCATGATCGAGCGCTATAAAACGATCATCGAAGAGGCCTCCGGCAGCATCCATCGACTCGAAGACTGGGGTCGACGTCAGCTGGCCTATCCCATCAAGAAGATTCACAAGGCACACTATGTTCTGATGAACATTGAATGCAGCCTGGAAGTTCTGCGTGAAATTGAGAATATCTTTCGTTTTAATGACGCCATTATACGTTCACTGGTGCAAAAGAAAGATGACGCAGTGACTGAAGCTTCCCACCTGATGAATGAAAAAATCAGAGAAGATGCTGCACCGCGCAGAGAAGAGCGCAGCAGAGAATCTGCCAGCACCCGTGCACCGGCACAAGAGTCATCCACAGCCGAGGAGCCAAAACAGGAAGTTGCTGCAGAGGCCGCTAATTCTGCTGATGCTGAAAAAAAGGATACCGCTGCAGAGGCTCCGGCAGAATCGGCTGATGCTGATCAGGTAGACGATGCCGTTGATACAGAAAAGAAGGAGGCTGAATAATCATGTCACGTTTTTACCGTCGTAGAAAATACTGCCGTTTCACCGCTGAAGGTATTACAGAGATCGATTACAAGGATCTGGAAACACTGAAGGCCTATATCACTGAGACAGGCAAGATTATTCCAAGTCGCAATACAGGTACCAGGCCGAAATATCAGCGTCAGCTGGCAAATGCCATAAAAGTTGCACGCTTCCTCGCGCTGCTGCCGTATACAGACAACCATAACCGTTAAAACAGGATCAATCAGATGGATATCATACTGCTTGAAAAAATCCGTAACCTTGGAGATCTGGGTGCCCAGGTCTCAGTAAAACCGGGTTATGGCCGTAATTATCTTATTCCCCAGGGCAAGGCTGTGCGGGCGACTAAGGAAAATAAAAAAACATTCGAAAGTCGTCGTGCCGAACTCGAAGCTAATGCCAGTAAAGCTCTGGCTAAAGCTGAAGCACGGGCAGCAGAACTGGAAAAAATAGTGATTGAAATTGCTCGTCGGGCGAGTGAAGAGGGGAAGCTCTTCGGCTCTGTCGCCATCACAGATATCATTGAAGCTGTCTCTGCATTAGGGCAGGAGCTTGATAAAGTCGAAGTCAACCTGCCAGAAGGCGCTATTAAAGTAGTGGGCGAACATGCTGTTGATATTTCCCTGCACCCTGAAGTCAGTCTGTCGCTTAAGGTAACAATAATTTCAGAGTCGTAGATTGTAGCTTAGCTATAATTTAGACAAAAACAGACAGAAAATAATAAGGGTTCGTGGTATCCTGCCACGAGCCTTTTTTTGTGTCTGATTTAGTGGGATTACCTGTACAGGCCGTACTCATGGCCTTCAGGAAAAACACGCTAGTGGATAACAAAACACTTTAATAATATATTATAAGTAATTGAAATATAGTAATTAGTCTTGCCATATAGTACTGAAAGTAAACTCGAAGATCTAAAAACGCCTCCACATTCAATTGAGGCTGAGCAGTCTGTGCTGGGCGGCCTGATGCTCGATAGCAGTCGCTGGGATGACGTGGCGGATATTCTTGTCGCCAATGATTTCTACCGCCGAGATCACCACCTGATCTTTACCGCTATTGAAGGGCTGATAGAAAACTCCATGCCAGCCGATGTCATCACCACCCAGGAGTATCTGGACAACAGTGGAGAGCTGGAGAAAGCAGGCGGCCTGGCTTATCTCGATGAGCTGACCCGCAATACTCCAAGTGCCGCCAATATATCGGCTTATGCAAAGATTGTGCAGGAGCACTCGATTATGAGGCGACTGCTCAATTCAGTGAACGATATCAATCAAAGCATCTATACACCTGAAGGCCGCACACCACAGGAAATTCTGGATCTTGCCGAGCAGCAGATTTACGCCATATCTGATGAAGGTGCCAAGCACGGGTCGGGTTTCGTTGCAGTTAATAAATTACTTAAACAGGCCGTTGACCGGATCGAGGAATTATTTAAATCTGATTCTGAACTCACTGGTTTATCAACAGGCTTTACCGACCTGGATAATATAACCACCGGCCTGCAGGATTCTGATCTGATTATCGTTGCCGGGCGGCCCTCTATGGGAAAAACCTCGCTGGCAATGAACATTGCAGAGAATGTTGCTGTTGGCAGTGATAAGGCCGTGGCTATTTTCAGCATGGAAATGTCAGGCGAGCAACTGGTTCGGCGTATGCTTACCTCGCTTGGGCGTATCAACGCTCAGCGTGTGAGAACCGGCGCGTTGCAGGAGGATGACTGGTCCAGATTGACGTCAGCAATTAATCTGCTGGATCAACGCAGAATTTATATCGATGACACCCCGGGACTCAGCCCTTCTGAGCTTCGGGCACGCTGCCGACGTCTGGCAAGCCAGAATGATGATGGCCTGGGACTGATAATCATTGATTATTTACAGCTGATGTCGCTGGGTGGGAATACAGAAAACCGTGCCACGGAATTATCGACCATCACCCGAAACCTGAAGACACTGGCTAAAGAAATTAATGTACCGGTGGTTGCTTTATCGCAGCTCAATCGAAGCCTGGAGCAGCGCACCGATAAACGACCGGTAATGTCAGATTTACGAGAATCCGGTTCGATTGAACAGGATGCAGATCTGATAATGTTTATTTACCGCGACGAGGTTTATAACGACGAGACTGAAAACAAAGGTATCGCCGAGATTATTATTGCCAAACAGCGTAATGGCCCGACCGGTACGATAAAACTGACATTCTTTGGCGAATTCACCAAGTTCGAGAATTTCGTCAATCCAATGAGTGCTGAAGCAGCAGGCGAGTATTATTAATTCCATCCCATGACCCGGCCAGTACTCGCAAGTATTGATGTAAACGCTCTGCAGCATAATTACAATCAGGTCAGACGACTCGCTCCAGAATCGCGGGTAATGGCTATCGTTAAAGCTAATGCATATGGGCATGGCCTGTTGACGTGCTGTCGTGCATTAAAAGAGGCTGATGCCTTCGGTCTGCTGGATCTTGGCGATGCAATTTCACTCAGAGAAGCCGGCTTTTCGCATCCCATATGCCTGCTGGAAGGTTTTTTTTCAAATGATGAAATCCCCCTGATTGCAGAAAATAAGCTTGCACCGGTAATTCACGCTGACTGGCAACTGGACATGTTAGAGAGCATCCAGCAGGAATCAGGACTCGTGGTCTGGTTGAAAATTGATACCGGGATGCACAGGCTGGGTTTTGCAGCAGAACAGTTTAATTCGGTATTCAAGCGCCTGTCGGCAATGAAATGCATCAAAGCTGTCTCAGTAATGTCGCATCTGGCAGATGCTGATCGACGTGATGAGCCCAAGACGGCTCGTCAGCTGAAACTATTTCTTGCCCTGACAGAACCTGCTGGTTCAGAGCTCAGCATGGCCAATTCCGCCGCTGTCCTTGGCCATCCAGAATGCCACCTTGACTGGGTTCGGCCGGGAATCATGCTCTATGGTTCCTCACCCTTAACAGGTTTATCAGCCAGCAGCCTGGGACTTATGCCAGTCATGTCTCTAAGGTCTGAAATAATTTCAATAAAAAATTGTAATAAAAATGATGCCGTTGGCTACGGCAGCAGCTGGCGTTGCCCGCAGGATATGAAGATTGGTGTAGTTGCCTGCGGTTATGGTGATGGTTATCCACGACACGCACCGTCCGGAACACCGGTAATGGTTGCAGGAAAAATGACTCAATTAATAGGCAGGGTGTCGATGGATATGATTACTGTCGATTTACGTGGCATTGATTCAGTGTCAGCTGGAAGCCCGGTTGAACTGTGGGGCAGGGATGTCGCCATCGATAAAGTGGCGGAGATGGCCGGTACAATTTCCTATGAACTGCTTTGTGGTGTGACAGAAAGGGTAAAACGACAGGAAGTCCATCATGGCTAAAGCAAAATTACTGTATGTCTGCTCAGACTGCGGCGCCCACTCTCCCAAATGGGCCGGGCAATGTAATCAGTGCGGCAGCTGGAACAGTTTTCAGGAAGAAGTTAGCGCATCGCCAGTTGGCAAGGAAAGCTCAAAGGGCCTCCGATTTGCAAGCTTCGCCGGCAAGCAGAAAATTGTTACCTTATCTGAAATCAGTGCAGAAGATACCCGTCGTTTTTCCTCAACAATCAATGAACTTGACCGTGTACTGGGTGGCGGTATCGTCAATGGTTCGGTGATTCTGATTGGCGGTGATCCGGGAATAGGGAAATCTACCCTGTTGTTGCAGTCGCTGGCTGATATTAGCCAGTCTATGCCTGCCCTCTATGTCTCAGGCGAGGAATCAGTACAGCAAATTGCCTCTCGATCCGAGCGCCTCGGGCTGGATGCCAGCAAATTGCAATTTATGGCAGAAAACCAGGTTGAAGCAATCATTGATGCGGCAGCAAAGGTGACGCCTGCGGTGATGGTTATTGATTCTATCCAGACACTGTTTACTGATGTCCTGCAATCGGCTCCCGGCAGTGTTTCGCAGGTGCGAGAAACGGCTGCACTGCTGGTCAGATACGCCAAACAAACGGGTGTATCAGTAATCCTTGTCGGTCACGTTACCAAGGACGGGGCTTTGGCCGGTCCTCGTGTACTGGAACATATGGTGGATACAGTACTGTACTTTGAAGGCGACAGCGGCAGTCGTTTTCGACTTGTACGGGCAATAAAAAATCGCTTCGGGCCTGTCAATGAGATCGGTGTATTTGCCATGCAGGACGATGGCCTGCATGAAGTCAGCAACCCCTCAGCGATGTTTCTCGGGCGCAAGGAAACATTGTCGCCAGGCAGTGTAGTGCTGGCCAGCCAGGAAGGAACACGTTCTTTGCTGGTTGAAGTGCAGGCGCTGGTTGATGACAGCCAAATGTCTAACCCGAGGCGCCTCTGCGTTGGGCTCGATGGAACCCGGCTGGCGATGATACTCGCAGTGCTGCATCGACATGCCGGTTTGCAGATTGGCGGCCAGGATATTTTTGTCAATGTAGTAGGAGGAGTCAGGGTGCTGGAGCCAGCCTCGGACCTGGCAGTCGCCCTTGCTATAATATCAAGCTTCCGCGATCACACACTGACCAAAGATATGGCTGTATTTGGTGAATTGGGGCTGACAGGTGAAGTTCGCCCGGTGCAACGCGGAGATCAACGACTTCGTGAAGCGATCAAACTCGGGTTTACCACTTTGCTTGTACCTGAAGGCAATATGCCGCAGAAGAAGGAAAAGGGGATCAAGTTGGTTCCATTAAAGCACGTCAGAGATATTCAGGAATTTTTCTAGTACATTATCGTTTGCAATCACGTAATAATTGAGGAGCCCCATGATACGTAAATGTCTTTTTCCGGCAGCAGGTTACGGTACGCGTTTTTTACCGGCAACCAAGGCCATGCCTAAAGAAATGATGCCAATTCTTGATGAGCCGTTGATACAGTACGGAGTCGAGGAATCCCTGGCAGCGGGTATGGATCAGATAGCCATCGTCACAGGTCGAAGTAAACGAGCAATCGAAGATCATTTCGATATCAGCTATGAACTGGAGCACCAGATCAGTGGTACAGAAAAAGAAGGAAAACTGGCGAGTATCAGGAACCTGATAGATAAATGTACCTTCTCCTATACACGGCAGATAGAGATGAAGGGGCTGGGACATGCCATCCTGACCGGTGAAACCCTGATCGGCGATGAAGCCTTTGGTGTCATTCTGGCAGATGACCTTTGTGTAGGAGATCCTGACCCGGTGATGTCACAGATGGTCAGCCTCTATAAAAAACGCCCGGCCTGTATTATTGCAATCGAAGAGGTTCCTATGGCCGAGGTGCATAAGTATGGCGTTATTGATGGGGAAGATATGGGTGATGGCGTTTACAGGGTAAATGCAATGGTAGAAAAACCCTCTGCAGATGAAGCACCCGGCAATCTGGCCATCATCGGGCGATATATCCTGATACCTGAAATCTTTGACACTTTAAGAAATACTGAACCGGGCAAGGGTGGGGAATTGCAAATTACAGATGCCTTGCATACGCTGGCAATGCAGGGCAAGGTTTTCGCACTAAAGTTCAGCGGCAGGCGATTTGATTGTGGTAGTGTGAGCGGGTTTGTTGATGCAACCAACTATTTCTACTCGAAGTCGAAGGAATGATTGGAACAGCCTGGATGCAAAGGTCGCCAAAAATAACAGGTTAAAAAACACAACTACTGCCCCATTAGCTCGTTACTGTCATGCCGGACTTCATCCGGCATCCGGTATTTACTGATAAACATGGATTCCGGATAAGTTCTGCGCACTTACCGGAATGACGGTAAGGTCCTTAATCTTCAGGAATCTTTCAACGATTTCCGCTTGTAGTAATTAATCAGCCCCCGCGTAGACTGGCCATGCGTATCAACAGGCTTGCCGTCGCCCAGCTCATCATAAATAACCTTCGCAAGGTTTTTACCCAGCTCAACGCCCCATTGATCAAATGAGTTCAGGTCCCAGATAATTCCCTGTACAAAGATCTTGTGCTCATACATGGCGATCAATGCACCCAGATTGTAGGGTGTCAATTTCTGATAGAACAGGGTATTGGTTGGCTGATTACCGGGAAACACCTTGTGAGGAAGTATCATCTCAATCTCTTCCACTCCCAACCCCGATAGTTGCAGAGAGATTTTGGCTTCGGCCTCGGTTTTTCCTCTAACCAGGGCCTCTGTCTGCGCAAGGAAATTAGCGATCAACAAACGATGATGCTCGCCGATATTGTTTAACGATTCAATGCCGGCGATAAAGTCAGCAGGGATCAGGCGAGTACCCTGATGAAGAAGCTGAAAATAGGCATGCTGACCGTTTGTTCCTGTGGTACCCCAGATAACTGGACCGGTGCTGTAATCGACTACTTCCCCATGTTTTGTGACGCGTTTGCCATTGCTTTCCATGTCAGCTTGCTGAAGGTAGGATGGCAAATACTCAAGATATTGATCGTAGGGAATGATTGCCTGTGTGTCGGCACCAAAAAAGTTGTTATACCAGATCCCCAGCAGGCCTAGTATTACCGGCATGTTCTTCTCCGGAGGTGTTTCCCTGAAGTGTTTGTCCATGGCGTGCGCACCTGCAAGCAGTTCAGAGAATTTACTGAACCCAATCGCTACTGCAATTGACAAACCGATAGCTGACCAAAGGGAATAACGGCCGCCCACCCAGTCCCAGAATTCAAAGATATTTTCTTCAGCTATGCCGAATGCGACTGCATCATCAACATTACTTGAGATGGCAACAAAGTGCTTTGACAGTGCTGCCTCGCCTGCACCAGAATGTAAAAACCATTCGCGGGCAGTGTGGGCATTAGTGAGCGTTTCCCAGGTGGTAAATGTCTTCGATGCAATAATGAACAGGGTCGTTTCTGGATCGACCTTTTTCAGGGTTTCAGCAATGTCAGCATCATCAACATTGGAAACAAAGTAAACATCAATTTTTTTCTGATAAAACTTGAGGGCATTTACAACCATGTGTGGACCAAGATCCGATCCGCCTATGCCGATATTAACTACAGAGGTAAAATTTTTACCCGTATAACCCGTACTTTGGCCGCTATGGATAGCATCACAAAAGCCTTTCATCTTATCCAGCACCACCTGGATTTCTGGCATAACATCATCGCCGTTGGCAATAATGAACGGTTTGTTAACGTCACTTCTTAATGCACTATGTAAAACCTCCCGATCTTCTGTGATATTGATCTTTTCGCCTCTGAACATGCTTTCAATTGCTTCGGGGACGCCGCCTTCTGTTGCAAGTTCAACGAGCAGCTGCATGGTTTCTTCAGTAATCCGGTTTTTGGAGTAATCCAGAAACAGATCTTCCCAGGCGATAGAAAAAACTTCGAAACGATCCGACTGACTGTCGAATAGCTCGCGCATATGGACATCAGAGATCTTCTCATAGTGAGTTTTGAGTTTCTGCCAGGCGGGCAGGGCAGTGAGCCGTGTGGTGCTTTCAGTCATTGTGTAATTTTATATTAAGTACCACGGCATTGAAATTTGTTTAAACACGATTTTTCTATCTTCAAAAATACCAGGCAAGCCGGGCAAACAGGGTATTTGCCGGAGCCAGGTATTGCCCAGGGTCAGATACAGCCTCAATTCCACCAAATTCAGTCCCGTCAGCTCCTATCGGCAGATTGAATCCAGCAAGAAAGTCAAAATTCTGACTCAGGCTATAAGTGCCTATAAATTGCAGCATGGCACTGCCATCGCCGAGATTGATGAAGAGTATAGGGTTCAGATTCAGTAATGGCGTCACTTCCAGCAGGGAACCTGTTGCCAGATAGTATTTACCAATGGTAAATAATTCACCTCTTAGCAGGCGTGAAAACAGGGCTTGCTGGTTAAAAATATCTTCAATGGAGTGCCGCTTGCCCGAAAGGCCGAAGCCATTATAGAAGAGTTCGATAAAACCGGTCAGGTTTTTGCCCTGAAGGATTGTTGAATAATTATAATTTGCCGACACAGACCAGTAGTTCTCATAATTTGTATGTGTCAATGTGGCACTGGCATTGATGACATTCTCACGCCATTCACCTGTATAGGCTGCCCCAACAACGGTATCGCCATAGTTTCTGGCAGCCAGCAGATCCAGTTCATAGTTTGAAGCCAGCCAGTGATATTTCCCGGCCATCGCAGATTGCCTGCTTTCGACTTCACCACTAACAGGATTTCGGCGTGGTATGTACAGGCCCTGCAAATCACTGCCATTACCGAATAAACCCTGCATATAAAGCATATCTTCGCCGCGTTTGTATTCCCTGTCTATGGCATCAGGCGGAAAGGGATTAAACAGATCCAGCGGGTTATAAACCATGCCATTTCCCCAGCTGATGGCCTGGCGACCAGCACGTGTAACCAGCTTTTCAGTAGAGTAGGCAACAACAAGCCTGTCTATGCGGTGGAAAAGAACCGAATCATCAGACTCGGAGATAACACTGGATAAATCAAACAGCTGTCTCTGGTCACTTGCCAGATCAGTGCATCCCCGCCCAGCGAGCCCGCCACGAAAGACGCAGTTGCGGAGTTCTGTTGAGTAAAGGCCATTTAATTCGTAGTGTAGACGGGCATCCCAGTTGCCGGAATGGGTCTCGGCCTTTAACCTGAGATTGCCCAATGATTCCCGGTAGGGGTTTGCGTTCGCAGCGAAGACAGAATCATCGGGAAAATCTGAATAAGAGTAGAAGTACTTAACATGCCCACCGAAGTTCGTTTCTGCCATGGCAGTAGAAGCCAGCGCAAGCAGGAAAATGAATTGAAGGTGTTTTAAAAACATTTATTCACCACAGAGGACATGGAGGTCACAGAGATTTATACGTTTGTTTAGTTTACTATCCATATTTGGAATCATGCATTGAAGTTCGGTCATTGCACATAATATCTAACTATAGAGCACCTCTATTTTCTTTCCTCTGTGTCCTCCGTGTCCTCTGTGGTAAAAAGCTTTTGAGCTTTATTTCTCCTCAACCAACTCATCTTCTACGATCCTGCCATCATGCAATCTCACCAGGCGTTTGGCGAATTTCATCACACCTTCATCATGTGTTGAAATTATGAAGGTAGTACCAATGCTTGCATTGAGTTCCCGCATCAGTGTCATCAGCTTGTCTGAATTGGCCGAATCGAGATTAGCCGTCGGTTCATCGGCCAGGATCAGTGCTGGTTTGCTGACAATCGCCCGTGCTACCGCAACACGCTGCTGCTGACCGCCTGACAATTCAGCAGGACGGCGGTTTTCCAGGCCCGTTAGTCCAACCTGTTCCAGTATTTCCATGGCTCGCTGCTGTCGCTGATCAGCGGCGACCCCCTGTAATTGCATGACAAATTCAACATTTTCGCGTGCACTTAATACCGGAATCAGATTGTAGGCCTGAAACACGAATCCAATATGATGCAGACGCAGATCAGCGAGTTCTGACATGCTCATCTTGTCCAGGCGTTTTCCTGTAACGGTGATCTCGCCACTGGTGGCAACATCAAGGCCACCAATCATATTGAGCAGGGTGGTCTTGCCCGAACCGGAAGCGCCGGACAGGCAGACAAATTCACCTGCTGAGATATCGATATCAATATCGCTGAGGGCGTGTACAGCAAGTTCTCCCTCAGAGAAAACCTTGCTCACACCACGACACTTAACTGCGTTATTATTTTCAATCGTCATTACTGCCATACTCTTGTGATTGCTTCGATTGGAACCTTGCGTGAGGCACGCCATGCCGGGAACAGACTTGCGAGAATGCCAAGAACCAGAACCACGGTGTTGGCCAATACAACATCCTTGATCTGTAGTGCTGGTAATAAGGTGCTGCTCATGCCGGCCCATTCAAGTCCTTCGGCAACCCCTGAAATATCGATGCCATCCTGGACTGGAAGGATAGTCAGCCAGGTCAGGATGTTGCCTGCGACTAGACCTATTATCAGCATGATGATTGATTCAACCAGTACCATAAGTAAGATATTGGATGATTTCATACCCAGTGCCTGCACCAGTCCGATTTCGCGTGTGCGTTCAAAGACTGCCATCAGCAGGGTATTGACCAGGCCAAAGGAGAGTGCCAGAAAAATAATCGTGAACCAGATCAGAATAAAGCCATCCATGACATTCAGCATTGTTCCCATGTAAGGGTCCTGCTCAGCCCAGGTTTTCACATCAGCATTTTCCATTGCTGCTGACTGTGCTTTATTCTTCAGCGCATCAAGCTTACGGTAATCGTGGCCGAGCAAGCTTATTTCAGATACCCCTGAACCCATATTAAGCATCTTGCGTACCGTTTCGAGGCCGCCAAAGACATAGCTGGTTTCAGTCGCCTGCGGATCAGTATCAAAAACACCACCGATACGGAAACCACGCTCGGCAATATTATTCCCGGGGTCCTGGCTCATCAGTACGACCCGCCTGTTCAGTTTTGTTTCCAGGCGTTCAAGCAGCTTTCTACCAACGAGCAACCGATTGTCATTGACTGACGATATGTAATCACCATCTGTAATACTCTCCCCAATAAAGGAGAGTCCCTGTTCCTTTTCCGGATCTATACCGACCAGGGTAACAGCATAAACTTCGCGTTCGCTGCGGATAACTGCCGGTACCCGAATACGCTGTGACCACACCACAACGTCGCTTGAATGTAGCAGTTCCTGCAGGGCAGGGGACGTATCCACGGGTGGTATCAGGTGCTCAATGGATGGGTCATCGAGATAACCCGGCGCATGGATCTGAATATGCCCAGACAGGGTTTTTATCGAGTTATCAATCATCTGGTCAACCATGCCACGCATCAGCGCAGTCATCCAGATCATACCCCAGACACCGAGTGCTATTGCGGACAACATAATCAGGCTGCGGCGATGATTGCGCCACAGGTTTCTCCATGCAAGACGGAAGATCACTCTCCACGATAACTGTGTACCGGTGCTCATCTTATGCTGCCTGCAGGGCCTGGATCGGGCGCAGTTTGCGCATGTGCCAGACTGGATATATAGATGCGATGACACTGGCAATCATGACCACCAGGGGGCCGGGTAAAATCGTACGTAAAGATACTTCAGGAATTAACACTGAAGGAATGTTGAATCGTTCGCCCATTTCTTCCATGCCGGGGTAGGTGAAGCCATTGTGATAAAAGTATAGCGTAAGCAATGAGCCTGCGAGAATCCCGACGATCATCCCTGTGAACGCCAGCACAACTGACTCGGCGAAGATAATTCTACCCAGCCTGCTATGACGCACCCCGAGAGCCAGCAGGATTCCGAATTCGTGTGTCCGCTCAAGCACTGACATCAGCATGGTATTCATCATACTGAAGGCAACCAGCACGATCAGCAGGGCATACATGATCCAGGCACTGAAAAAGTCTGCTTCAATCGCCTGTTTCAGCCCAGGCAGCAGTGCTTCCCAGTCGTGCAGTATCAGTTTGCTGTCATCCTTGATGATACTTTCGATTGTTTGACTATAGCTGTCAGCTTTCTCACGTTCTCCAGCGACTATAATGCTGTGAGCATGGTCACCCATGGCAAACACATCACGAAAGTTATCAATGGGGATCTCCATCATCTGCCGGTCCAGGTCACGGTTACCTGAATTGAATATACCGACTACGGGTAGTATTGTTGCCGCTATAGAACCATCACGTCCGCTTCCCAGCAGTGTCACTTCGTCACCAACTTCGATCTTCAGATTTCGCGCCAGCGTGCTGCCGATTACGGCTTCATTTGCAGACGCTGTTGAGAGAAAACGACCTTTCGATATCAGACCGGGAATCGTTGATACCTGTTGTTCATGAGCGGGATCAACGCCAGTGATCTGCACACCAATTGTTCGTTTTTCTGAAGAAGCCAGAGCAAACCCATAGGCTCTGGCAGACACAGCTTCCAGGCCTGTTTGCTTTCTTATCTTTTTTGCCAGCTGATCTGCTTCGGGAACAGAACGGTACATCTGCGGTTCATCAAGATAGTTGATATCCTGGACCTGCATCTGGCCAGTGAAAATACTCAGCGAGTTATCGATCATCATTCGGTACTGACCAAGCTGCAGTCCGAGCATAAAAACCAGAAGTACATCAGCGAAGACCATAGCTGCAATGGTCAATAAAGATCGACGCGGATGGCGCCAGATATTTCTCCAGGCGAGTGTCAGGCTGGTATTAGTCATAGTATATGATCTATCCCACAAACACTCTTATCCAGCTTTTCGCCCCCAGAATGGGCGTCATAAAAATAGGGAGCTCCGTAGGTTGGCGCTGAGGAACGAAGCCCAACGTAGCAAATGAGCAAGTACATATTGTTGGGCTTCATGCTTTAACCCAATCTTCAAAAGTTTTTTCGACACTCTTCATTTTCTTGGATTGCGCAGATTTGACAGGGTAAAGATGTAGTCAGGAATCTCGCGGTCAAAATCCAGCACCTCTACGCTTATTTCTGTCCATTCATCCTTCTTTTCGATACTTGACATGCGTTGCCGAACAGCAAACATACGCCCGCTCATCTCTTTAATGGCCAGTGTTTTCAGGGTCTTCACCAGCTTCATATCCTGATCAATAAATTCATGTTCCAGCTCGACATAATCATCGCGTATATGGCTGATTTCCTTTCCCCAGACAATTGCTGATTCTTCATGTGGAATCGATTCAATGACATGCACTATATGCCCATCTACTGTATCAGTACGAAGTAAGGTATGCGTATACTTGTCAACGATTTCATCAGTACGCGAGACATCCTTGTTGGAGAAGTCCGAACCCATCCAGCTTTGGGACATCATGCTTGAGGGTATGCGTATCACCCGGTTTATTTTGGGTGTGAAACTCCATACCTTGTTGTCATCAAGAACTAGCGTCGCATTACCCCGATCACGGGCAGGAGCAGTGACACGAATCAGCGTTTTCTTACTGCCGCTGGACCAACCCTTTAATGACATCGTCCTTTCCCAGTCAGGACGGTGAATTGCCATTGTCATTTCGCTGTAGGAAGTTAATCCCCGATAATGGTTTATTGCCGCCTCAATGATGCTTCTGGCATCGGATTTGGCATCGCCATAAGCAGAAGCTGAAAAAATGACAGTACTGACAGCAAATAAAAAATAAATGAATGAAGAAAGTTTCATGATGAGAAGAGTATTTTTGAGAGTATGATATTCGACAAGGCTTAATCCTTTCGTAAGAATATTATGGGATAATTTTCACATTAAACTTGATGACATATGTCAAAGAATTGTAAATATTAGTACCTTATCATTGAAATATGAGAAATATTAATAAATAGCTGTATTTGGAGACTATTATGCAACGGAAAATTTTGACAGTAGCAGTAATTTCATCAATCCTGGCTTTCAGTGGTTGTGCTACAGGGCCGACGCAACAGGATGCAGGCATGGTCATCGGCGGTATTTTAGGCGGTGTATTGGGCTCCCAGGTCGGACACGGTGATGGCACCACTGCCGCGATAATCGTAGGCACATTACTAGGAGGTGCCATTGGTGGTGCTGTTGGCCGGTCGATGGATGATACGGATCGATTGAAGACAGCGCACACGCTGGAAACCGTCCGTACCGGTGTGCCTTCTCAATGGAAGAATCCTGACAGTGGTAATACTTATGCTGTGGTGCCAACGAAGACCTATGAAACAAACGCTGGTCCCTGTCGTGAATATACCATTGATGCAATGGTCGCCGGAGAACCGGAAAAGATCTATGGTACGGCCTGTCGGCAGTCAGATGGCAGCTGGAAGACTCAGTAGATGGTCTGGTAATTTGAATGAACTGGCATTGCGGTCACTGGATTCAGCAATGCTCATCCTGATTCCTTCCCTGTAGAGACATCAACATTCAGTTTTGGCAATAGTGATCATTTCATACTCTGCAGTGTGAGTATGTCACTGACCCTGTTTAAGCGCAGCTGTATGATTCTGCTTATCAAAAGTAATGAGTATGTGAAAGCTAAGGAAACCATGATGAACAAAAATATGACATTTTTTGCAAGTTCATTTCTTCTACTGCTTAGCCCTGCTAGCCAGGCGGCTGAAAATGTAGATGTAAATAATGAAGTTCAACAGCAGGTTCAAACCCAGACGCGTAATATGTCTGCAGAAAAGAATGCAGGCCAGAGTACCCATTTGCAAAACATGGAATCGATGACCGAACAGGAGCGCAACCTCTATCAACAGTTAAATAGTAGTAAAAAGGAAAACGGCAACAAGAACAGTTATGGAAAGGGTAATGGCGATGGTTCTGGCAAGAAGAAGCGCCAAAGAAAAGGTGAAAGCGGGGATTCTGGGGGTGACTACTACAGTCCTCGCGGTAGCGGTGGAGGAGGCGGTGGCAAGGGCCGCGGTTATTAAGGCAATCAACAATATCCGCGTGTCCCTGACAAGACAGAGGTACAGGGATAATTCCCTTTTGTCCTGTGCCAGCTACCAGCTAGAATTGATAACAGCTGGTACAATCATCATTTATAGATAACCCCTCATTCAGGAGTAAACATGGATAAAGATACAGGGATATTAGTCGTTCTGATGGAAAGGCTGGAGAAGCAGAGGCTGCCAAGAATTCTCTCGCTAAAAGAGAAAGTGGATGGAGGCGAGCTGCTTGATGAACGGGATCTGGACTTTTTGGAAAAGATGATGTCGGATGCAAAAAAGGTAATGCCATTAATAGACCAGCATCCCGAGTATCAGTTGTTAGCGACAAAGCTGATCGAACTTTATAATGACATTACTGAAAAAGCCCTGCATTTAGAAAAGAGCTAAAAGAGAGTTGGTAAACATGTAGAGCTAGCTATCAATCTTTCTTCAATCTGCGTATCTGATTCATGATTTCGTCTGAATCCCATTCCCGGTCACCGATTGCCTGGTAGACTATTTGTCCGGCAGGGTTAACGATGTAAGTGGTAGGCAGGCCTCTTACTTTCCACTGTCTAACGACAGTTGAATCCTTATCCATGATCAACGGAAATTCCACCGGGTACTCAGCGGTAAAGGCAAAGATCTGATCGCTGTCTTCGCCAACATTGATTGCCAGCATCATAATCCCTTCCTGTTTCAGTTTTTCCCATGCGCGCTGCATGGAGGGCATTTCCTTGCGGCAGGGTGGGCACCAGGTTGCCCAGAAATTCACGATGACTACCTTACCTTTGTAATCAGACATCTTCAGAAAGTTCCCATCCTGATCTTCAAGGTTAAAATCAGGTGCATCAGGGTTGCCAGGGACTTTGGTCAACGTATGAATCTTCGAGGCGGCAAAAACACCAGGGCTTTGCAGAAATAGGGGGAGTGATAGCAGCAGTAGCAGGGAAAATAATCTGTTCATGGTGGTGTCCGTAGTCTTGATTTGTTATGTGAGTATTATTGTGCCGGAGGTTCGGGATGAATATCATCTGGACAGACAACATCATTTATTCTGCCACTGAATTTCTCTCTATTTCTATACCAGCTAAATACCAGATCAAAATGACTGCCTGGGGGCAAACCATAGCTGCTCATACCCCAGTTGTAATCATTGATTTCATATTCGACTTTCGTCGGCAGCAAAGACCATTCAAAGGCAATTCGGGCAGATTCAGATTGCCCACGATCAAGCCAGAGTTCTTGCCAGTGCTCCCTTAGCAACATTGGTTTGCTGTTGTTACCGCTTAGTACTTGCCATTCATTCAAATCTGCAGTGATAACTTTCGATTCATCAGCACCTGAGTTTTTGATCATGGTTTGAAAAATACAGGAAGTGCCTGCAATTTCTGTTGAGGCCAGGTCAAAACCCCGGGACTCAAAATACCCTCTGGTCTGATCGGGCAGGCGCTGTGTTAATTCAAGATAAAAACCATCATTATCCCATAACCAGGATTTCAAGCCTGTAGCGGGGTCTTCGCCATGTTTTATGACTGCTTCGTTTGCATATAACTGAATACAGCAAAAAACAGGGATCATGAGGGTAGATGCAATAGCAATGATAGAAAGAGGGTGGTTATGGCGCATCCATCATTCTAGCAATATTATTTGGTGTATGACCAGATAATCAAACTTGTCGTAAGCTGTAACAATAATAACGAATATGTGTGGATGAATTGCATAATATCTGGTTATCTAAGCAGACCTGCTTTCTATCCTGTTACACCGTGTACTGATATCCTCTTGAGTGATAAAATTAATTAAGTTGCCCCTTCAGAAAATGCAGGAATAAAAAATGACAGATATATCTGAACAAGCCATCATCAAGAAAATTGAACAGCGTGAATTATTTACTGCGACTATTGAGGGTGGAGCTTTCACCCTGAAAATCGAAAGTTATGAGCCTGCTTTGTGTGCGGCCATACACAATGGTGGCAATTTACGATCAGATGTAGAGAGTTCCTGCCTGCTCTCGCAAAAAGAACGTTACTATGAAGAAGACCCTTTTACAGGTAGTTTCATTGAGCAGCAGCCCATTACTTTGATCGCTCATGATTCCCGTTATGAATATGACTTGAACCGTGGAACAAAAGAATGTGTCTATGAGACAGCCTGGGGCAAAGAAGTCTGGAAAGAACCGCTTTCAGCAAAAGATATTACAACCAGCAAAGAAAAACATGCACAGTTTTACCGAATCGTATCTGCGACAGTTGAAGCACTGGCCGAAGATTTTGGCCAATGTCTTGTTTATGACATTCATTCATACAATTTTCGTCGACATGAGAGAGATGACCTGCCTGTTTTTAACCTGGGGACTTCATCGGTTAAACACGAAAGTTGGCGGCCAGCTATCGATTCATGGCTCGCACAACTTAAGGATATGTCAGTAGATGGTGTGGATGTCACCGCTGCAGAAAATGATATCTTTTACGGCAAAGGTAACCTGGCTGCTCATTGCCATGGTCTGTACGATAATGTTCTGGTGCTGGCGACCGAAGTGAAAAAAGTGTTCATGGATGAACTTGCCGGTGAAGAAGATAAACGTGTGCTGCCATCACTGCAGCAGGCGTTTAATGAAACAGTCAGCAACAACACAGAAACATTTTTTAACAGGAAAAAAACCTTACACAGATGAGCATCAAAACGTCCAACCCAGTACATCTTTCATCACTGACCAACGCGGTTTTTCTGCCTTCGGGTTTTCTCCCAGTATCCAGTAGTCATAAATTAATTGCAGCTGGCCATTTTCCTCTTTCAGCTGTAACCAGGTATTTATAAACTGGACATAATCCAGTTGCCCTTTGGGTAGAGTTAGCCCTGCAGGCGCTTTTAGTTTCAGCCCTTTCGGTACTACTACAGCGTATTCAGGGTACAACATGGCCCATGCAGATCCCGTTTCAGCGGGGTAAATAAAGGCATCAAGCTTTTTGTATTTACCTTTAAAATAATCTCTCGGGCTCGAAACTTCTGTCAGTTTTGCGTTGGGGAATATTTTCTGTATTGAATTTTTATAATAAGAACTCTTTGGAACTCCCAGGTTCAGTTGTTCCATCTCGTTGATGTCAGTGACGCTGGAAAATTCCTTCCTTCTTGCATCAAGCATCATAAGACCGACTGTGTGATAGATATAGGAGTTGCTAAATGCAACATGCAGTGCTCTATTCGGGGTAATTGCAAGGCCACCAATAGCGACATCCAGACTACCGTCATCTAATTGTCGAGGCGTATTTTTATGATCTTTAAGTCGCGTGAGCTCAATGCTTAAGCCGATATCCCTGCCCAGTATGTGGACTAAATCCATGTCTAAACCGACTACTTCGTTCTGGTCGTTACGGAATGCAAAAGGAAGAGTATTGGAAAAATAGCCGATACGGAGTGAACCCCGTTCTTTAATTATATCGAGTCGTGGCCGGGCCTGATCTTCTGTGCTGAGTGGCGTGAGTTTCGTAACATTCTTTGCCTCTACGGACTGCCCCATGAGACGCATGCCCTCAAATGTCCTGATACCGGTATATTCGTAGGGAATCACATGCGTTAATGCTATCCCTAGCAGTATCATAACGCCTGCTGTTACGCCAAGATGTAAGCCGATAGCCTGTATCAACCGATGCCAGCTCAAGCGCTTTAATACCGCCGCTGCAACCAGCAGTGTTACAACAAAACCATGCAGCGCTGCCAGGGCTGTTGCGACACGTGCGGTAACAACACTGCCTAAAAGGTACAACTGAAAAAGATCAGCAGGAAGGTTGAAATAATCAAGTAGAAAGGGGATAGCCACTGCCATACTGCCAAAGGCAGTGAAAGCCCCCATGATGATAAATGACGGGTATTGTTCCACTCCTAATGGTGAACCAACATACCAGGCAGCGAACAGGATAAAACCAAGTCCCAGTAGTGTGCCCGTGCTGGGGAAACTATAGGCCGTAGGCACCAGCACATCGACAGTAGATGAGGTGTCATCACAATCCATGTTATGGTTTTTCAGCATTTCCTTACAGCGTTCGGCAATCATCGGTAAAACCACTAACACCGTACCGGTAGCCAGTGCAGTCACCATGGCCTCGCCGGCAACCGACATCAGTTCACGGTAGGAAAAAGGGGTGGCCCAATGCACAATCAGGGGCAGCAGCACAAAACCCAGCAGAAAAGCGGCGGTCAGATAAACCCACAAAAACACCTGCAGGCGCTCAAGTTCCTCGGGTTGTAAAGTACCTGCAGCGGAAGCCGCAATCGCAAAAATGCCGACTGGTGCCAGTTTTGCTACAAATGAAGCAACGCGCATCAAGCTGTCACCCACATTGCTGGTAACACCCAGCAATATGTCCTTGTCTTTTACATTGATCAGCGCTATTCCCATCAACAGGGAAAACAGAACGACTGCCGGGACGATGGTGTTAGCAAGGGAAGAAAATACGTTTGCAGGAATATATAAATCAAGAAAATTAAATTTTACTGCCTCAGTCACCAGGCTGGAGCTAAAAAACCCTGAGGAAACCCAGTCAGGATAGGCAAGTGGCAATAATACAAGTGTTAGCATAACCGCCAGCCACATGATAAGAATAACTTTGACCGCGCGGATACCGATGCTGGCAGCCATTTCATTATCAAGTCGGCCCAGACCGCCTATAATGGAGACCAGCACATACGGCAATACGGTCATTTGCAGCAGACGGATATAGGCATTGCCGATAATTTCCAGCTTGCCTGCCGGTTCACCGACGAATATTCCTGCCAGTATCCCAAAAATTAGTGCCAGAATTACGCGTTGAAACGGGCTGAGTTTGTTGTAAATACTGGTTACTGCCATTTTGTGCTCGGTTTGCTGTGATCAGATGGCGCTGATGATACAGAAACCCTGGGTAGATGACACTCGTACAGCAAGAAAAGATTGTTGTAGGAGCCATCATGCAATCATTAGATTAAACGACTATTGTCAATGACTCGCCTGTTTACCCCACAACTCTTTCAACTGCTGATCCCGTCCACAACTCCAGCGATAATAGTTATAACGCACAGGGTTCACCTGATAATAGTTCTGATGATAATCCTCAGCTGGGTAAAATTCAGTGGCAGCCGTGATTTCTGTCACCACAGGTTTGCCTAGTTTTTTGATAATCTCTTCTCGCGATTCCTCGGCGAGTTTTTGTTGATTATCATCTACATAAAAGATGCCTGTACGATATTGTGAACCAAAATCGCAAAATTGCCCCTTTCCATTAAGCGGGTCGATATTGATCCAGAAAACCTCGAGTAATTTTTCATAACTGACTTTCTTCGGGTCATATACGATCTCTATGGCTTCCGTATGTCCTGTTGTTCCTGCCGAGACCTGTTTGTATGTTGGGTTTTTTTGATGCCCGGAGGTGTAACCAGAGGTGGTAGAAATGACCCCATCAAGTTTGTCAAAAGGAGGCTCCATGCACCAGAAGCAGCCACCGGCAAAGATGGCTGTCTCAGTTTTTGAAGATTTTGATTCTGAATCTTCAGCAAAAGCCGCGCTGGATACTGCAAACAATGTGATATTTAAAAAAAGAAGTGCCTGATGGCCGAATGCCCTTGTTAGTCTCATTTTCAGATCTCATAGATGATTGTTATTCTGATATCTGCATCAGACCACAATCTGTGGATATGGTTTCATCACAGGCCTGGCAAATTTGAAGATGTAGATTGAAATCATGAAGAGTGAGGGAGAGACTAGCTTACTATTTTTTATGGCCAGGCGCTGGCTAGAGACGTATCGTCATAGATTTTATCTGACAAAACACACTAAAAGTGCTAGAATTTTGCCCTTTCGTCGTTCCGGTAATAAACGTCCTAAGGCCTTTCAAGCAACAGTTCTCCGGATCCTGATTAGTTCTCTCTAAGGAAAGAAATGCGCTATCTGTCATTACTGCTGATCACACCTCTGATTGGCGCAATACTGATTGCATTTCTGCCTGCCCGTCTACAGTGGCTGACCCGGCCGTTCGCCATCCTTATCTCTGTTATCACACTGGTCATAGCCTGGAGCCTGTGGGGGAGTTTCGACATCCACAGCAGCGGCATGCAATTCAGTGAGGAATCACTGTGGAACCCGCGCCTCGGGTCTTCCTACGCCCTTGGAATAGACGGCATTTCCTATCCCATGGTGCTGCTGGCAACTTTGCTGAGTCTGATCTCGGTAATTGCATCGAAAAGTATCGTTGAACGCGTTAGAGGGTATTATTCACTGATCCTGGTGCTCGAAGCCGCCATGCTTGGTGTGTTTATGGCGCAGGACTGGTCGCTGTTCTACATCTTCTGGGAACTGACGCTGATTCCGCTTTTCTTCCTGATCAACCGCTGGGGAGGGACAAACAGGCAAACTGCATCACTCAATTTTGTGCTCTACACCATGGGCGGTTCTGTGTTCATGTTGTTGAGTCTGCTGGTCATTTTCGATGTCACTGCCGGGCACTCCTTTGCTTTTGCCGACATGCTGGCCGGGGCGCGCGAGCTGCCTCAGCAGACACAAGTTATGATCTTTCTCGGCTTGCTGATCGGTTTCGGCGTCAAGATGCCAATCTTCCCCTTGCATGGCTGGTTGCCGCTGGCGCATGTCGAAGCACCTAGCCCTGTCAGTATCCTGTTGTCGGGTATATTGCTGAAAATGGGTGCCTATGGACTCATTCGTGCAGCAGATATGCTGCCGCTGGCCATGCTTGCGCTGCAGAATGTACTGGTTACTATCGCATTGATCAGCCTGATCTATGGTGGCCTGCTGGCATGGCGTCAGCATGATCTGAAAGCAATGGTTGCCTACTCATCGGTCAGCCATATGGGGGTCGTGCTGCTGGGTATCGCTACCATGAACCAGGCGGGACTGACGGGTGCCCTGGTCCAGATGGTCGCGCATGGCCTGGTAGCGGGTGCCATGTTCCTGCTTATCGGACTGCTGTATGAGCGGACCCATACCCGTGATATTTATCGCTACAGCTCACTGGTGCGCATCACTCCCCGTTTTGCCTTCTTTACCGTGCTGGCATTCATCGGTGCCGTAGGCATGCCCGGTACAGCAACGTTTATTGCCGAATTACACGCCATTATAGGCGGCTTCCAGGTTTGGGGTTGGCTGGTGCTGGTGCTGAGCCTCGGTATGCTCATCAGCGCTGCTTATGCCATTCGTACTATAGCGCGCCTGTTTACCGGGCCGATACGCAGCGAAATGCGTGATATAGAAGACCTGCGTACACCTGAATTGATTGCCGCTTCTACACTGATCGGGGGGTTGCTGGTGGTTGGTTTTTATCCCGCTACGATAACATCGCTAATGGGTTCATCTATCGCCCAGCTAAGCCAGACACTGGCCGTCCTGCCATGACTGCTTCTTCAAAGGCAAACACAATACGTGATATTCGCCAGCACCTGAGCGAGGCGGTTGCACATTTTGAGCATGTCTTGCCCGGCCAGGCACCGATCAAGGATTTTGTACATCACAACACCCTGCACGGTTACCAGCACCTGGAATTTTCACAGGCACTGAAGGCCGCTAATGAGACCAGCGGTAACTATGGTTATCTGTCTGCAGATCAGTTCAGAGAATTCCATGCCAGTGGCCGCATCACTGATGAGGACCTGCTGGCTATTGTGGATGCAGATAAACAGCTCGACGGCGAGAAAGTGATTGTTGAGGCAGATGGCTATCAAGTTCACCTCAGGGATGTGCTGCTAACCGGTCTGGTTAGGCAGTTTGAACCGCTTACAGCTTGTCAGCTGAGGTGGCAGACTGAGGAAAACAGTGCTCTTGATAAGTTCCAGTCAGATGTTAGCAGCGAAATGTGCGAACAGTTGCTGGCACGGGCATCACAACATGGAATTAATGATCAGCAGTCTGCTGTCAACACGCTGTGGCAGGCCTGCCTTGATGTCCTCAATCTAAATGGCTGGTTGCAGCATGCTGAGGACATGATCGACATGTCCCCGGAACAGGCCGAACAACTCTTTGACAGACTATCACGTGATGAGGCTATTGCTGGACAGCAGACTATCTCGCAGGGACGTATGCAGCAGGAAGCTGTTGAGCAGTTGCATAATCTACTCGAGCGGGTGGGTAAGGATCTTACGCTGGGCGGGTTTATCAGGGCCGTAACCGGCAAAAACATCATAGATGAAATGCGAGCCAGCCTGGTTCGCCAGTTGGCAAACTATCTCGACCAGGGTATGGCGGCCTGGCATCACCCCGAACGTAACGAAGGTTTCTATAGCGTCTGGCGTCGCAGCGCAGCAGTGGACCTGGGCTGGCTGCTCGAAGGCATGGGTGGCTGGCATTATCATCTTGAGTCTCTGCCGGATGATGCCCTGGAAACAGTGATGGTCGAACTCAAGCGCCTCGGGCTGCCACGTGAGCGTTGGGCGAAATATCTCGAAATGTTGGCCCTTGAGTTGCCGGGTTGGTCCGGTATGTTTTTGTGGCGGGATCAGCATCCAGATTACGAAGGCGAACAACAACCCTTCGACATGATGGATTATCTGGCCGTACGCCTGGTCATGGAACGTCTGTATGCTCAACGCCTGAGTAGCCACTATTGGCGCATCGAACCAACGCTGGACATGCTGCGCTGGTATTTTCGGCGTAATCCAGCCGAATTCCAGGTGCGTCATGCATTGTATGACCAGTTCCTGCCCGAGTACCTGGTGAATCGCGCACATCGTTTAGCCAGCATGACGGCCGACTCGCAGCTTGAGCAGCAATCGGCTGAATGGCAGACGCTGGCTCAGCTGATCTGGACCTGGCGACTCAGCAGATCTGCCGGGCAGGCCAATGTGCAGCATGCATATACTGATGGCTGGCGTCTGTTCAGACTGTCACAACATCTTGGCCTGAGTGGCGCAGATGTTCGTCAGCTGGGCAGGGAAGGGGCGCAGAACCTGCTAGGCTGCCTGGATATTCTTGATGATGAGGCGGCCGGATTTATCTGGCTGCGGGCCTATGAGCGGCATTACCGTGAGCAGTTGTTCAATGCCATAACTATTAATCATGGGCGCGGTGCATGGCAGCAACGTGACCAGCGCGATAACCGTCCAGAAGCACAACTTGTTTTCTGTATGGATGACCGCGAGGAATCCTTCCGTCGTCACCTCGAGGAGATCAATCCACGTGTCGAGACTTTTGGAGCTGCGGCTTTCTTCAATCTGTCGATCAACTGGCTCGGTCTGGATGATGAGAAAGTCACCAAGCTTTGTCCTGTAGTGGTGACACCCAGTCATGAAATCCAGGAAAAGGCAAACAAGGAATCAGCACAGCAACTGGTCAAACATAAACAGCGTTTCCAGCTCAAAACTGGAATAGAAAACCTGTTACACCACGAAATTCGACGTAATTTACTGGCGTCTACTATTGGCTTGATGTTGTCAGCACCGATGGCCTTACTCAGCATGACAGCCAGGACCCTGTTTCCATACTACAGTGGTCAGACAGCAGCACTACTGCGAAAAAGTTTTGATCCTGCTGTGCCGACGACGATGATCACCACCGCAGCGGACGACAGCGATGATGCCTCTCCTGAGCATCCGCGGCTGGGTTATACCACTGCTGAACAGGTCGAACGCGTCGCAGCATTTCTGCGTATAATCGGCCTGACTGACGGCTTTGCTCCATTGATCGTGATCACCGGGCATGGTTCCAGTAGCTTGAACAACCCGCATCGTGCCGCCTATGACTGTGGCGCCTGCAGCGGGCGCAACAGTGGACCGAATGGTCGCCTGTTTGCCTCCCTGGCGAATCGACAGGAGGTTCGTGCTGGTCTCATAGATTTGGGTATCGTAATACCGGAGGACAGCTGGTTCATCGGAGCCTCACACAACACCTGTGATGATGAGGTGGAGTTGTTTGATCTCGATGCTGTCCCTGCTTCACTTCAGGAAGCTCTCGATAAACTGCGTGCTGAAATTGACCAGACTATCGAACGTTCTGCACACGAACGTTGCCGCAGATTAGCCTCCGCACCAAAAAATCCATCACTGAAGTCGGCTTTGCAGCATGTCGTCGGACGCTCTACTGATTTCTCCCAGGCCCGCCCAGAGCTCGGTCATGCCACCAATGCCGCCGCTTTTATCGGACGCCGCTGCAACACTCAAGGTGCCTTTTTCGATCGCCGGGTATTTCTCATTTCCTATGATCCAACATCGGACCCTGAAGGCAAGATTGTTGAAGCCATCCTGCTTGCCGCCGGACCGGTTGGTGCTGGCATCAGCCTCGAATATTACTTCTCTACAGTCAACAATGACCGTTACGGCTGTGGCAGCAAGATCACGCACAATATGACCGGATTCCTCGGTGTAATGGAAGGTGCCAGTTCGGATTTGCGTACGGGTTTACCCCGGCAGATGATTGAAATCCACGAAGCCATGCGTCTGCAAGTCATGGTCGAGGCAAAGACCGAGATCCTGACCGAAATTTACAAGCGTCAGCCGCCTCTACAGGAACTCGTCGGTAAAGGCTGGTTGCTGCTATCAGCCAAAGATCCGGATAGCGAGACTATCCATGTATTTGATCCGGAAACCGGCTGGATGCGCTGGACCGGAGAGCTGACAGAGTTACCGACGGTCAGGCAGTCGTCCGACTGGTACGAAGGGCACATGGAACCGCTGCAACCGGCCCTGATTGAGCAGGAGACGGTTCATGCCTGATATCGTAAACACTATCTGGTTTATTCCCTTGCTACCGCTGCTAGGCAGCATGTGGATAGCTGTTGGCTACATGCTGAATCTGAATCGTGGTGAAGCAGGCGAACGGCATACCGCTCATGTGGCAACAATTGCCGCAAGTCTCTCACTTATTCTTGCTGCCCTCAATGTGCTGAATGCCATGCTGTCCGGCAGTCCCGGTCATATTATTATTACTCAGTGGTTCAGCAGTGGTGAGCTAAGCATTAATGTGAGCTTCATGCTCGATACCCTGGGCATTACGATGAGCCTGCTGGTCAGTTTCATTGCTTTGTTGATGCTCCGGTTCTCAGTCAACTACCTGCATCGTGAAGCCGGTTTCCAGCGTTTCTTCATGATTCTATTGTTGTTCACCAGCGCCATGCAGCTGATCGTGCTTGCCGGCAACTCTGTACTTACCTTCGTCGGCTGGGAACTGGCAGGTGTCAGCTCCTATCTGCTGATCGCCTATGCATGGGACCGTCCTGTGGCAACGGCAAATGCCACTGCCGCATTTATCACCAACCGCATCGGTGATACCGGCTTTATTGCCGGCATCGTCCTGTCTGTGATCTGGCTGGGGGGTTCAGAATGGACGATGCTAAACAATACTGGCGACCTGGAGAATCTGCAGATCGACCTGATTGTCGGTTGTTTCCTGCTTGCTGCCCTGGCCAAATCCGCGCAGCTTCCATTTTCCGGCTGGATTACACGTGCGCTGGAAGGCCCTACACCGTCCAGCGCCATATTTTATGGGGCATTAATGGTTCACGGCGGGGTATATCTATTACTTCGACTCGAACCGCTGCTGTCCCAGGCACCGCCTATGATGACACTGATCGCTGTTTTGGGCCTGCTGACAGCTCTGTATGGCTGGATTTCAGGTTTTGTACAGACAGACATCAAGACATCGCTAATGCTTTCTACTGTGTCCCAGGCAGGGTTGATGCTGCTATGGGTCGGGTTGGGCTGGTTTGAACTGGCAGCCTGGCATCTCGTGCTGCACGCCATATGGCGGGCCTATCAATTCCTGAATTCACCTTCCATGATGCACATGGTTAGCCGGGCCGCGCGGCCGGTGCCCGCATGGCTGGCTCGCCTGCGTTGGCTGCATACTGCAGCATTGCAGCGTTTCTGGCTCGATCCACTGGCCAACTGGCTGCTGGTACGGCCAACAATCGCATTGTCGCGCGATGTACAGGATTTTGATGAACAGGTCGTTTCACGCGTTGTCGGCCTGCCGGCACAGGCTCGTGCCATCTCATCCGTACAACATTGGGAAGCACGCAAACAAGGCACAAATGCCAGTGATGAAAATGAAATCGGCCAGGCCCGGGGCATGCTCGGGCATATCATGGAGTCTACTGCATCCATGCTGTACTGGTTTGAAGATCGGCTGGTTCTAAAAGGAGGTGGGGAAGGACTGATTGGATTGATCCAGCGACTCGGTGTTTATGCCAACCACATCGAACACCTGCTCAGTCAGCCACGCTATTTGCTGCTGCTGATCATGGCAACCTTCATCGTGATTTTATAGGGTCAGATGCCAATGCTATTCACTGAACTCAACTGGACGCTGAATTCACCTTACCCGGTGTTGATTACGCTGCAGCTGCTGCCGCTGGCAGGTGCTTTGTTGATGTTGGTGATGAAGGATTCCGCCTGGCTCAAGCAGGCCGCTTTGCTGGTAGCCGGTACAGAGATGCTGCTGGTCGTCGATATGTTCAGACGCTACGACCATACCACCGCGACCATGCAATTAGCAGAACGTCTCGAACTGTTTGGCCCCTTTGCCTACCATGCGGCGGTCGACGGCATTTCTATAGTATTCATGTTGTTGACTGCTTTGATGGTCCTGCTGGTGGCCATTTACGGCATTAGCCGTGGGCTGAAACCTGCATCGCGTTTCTTCAGTGTATTACTTGGAATCGAGTCATCACTGATGGCCATGTTCACCACCATGAACCTGATGTGGTTCGTCATCCTGTCCATTGTGCAGCTAGGACTTGTGGGTTACACGCTGTGGCGTTGGGCACAGTCACCGGAAAAAGATTTCGCGCTGACACGCTTCTACCAGTTCATGGGCTTAGGAATACTGCTGCTGCTGGCGGGTACACTGGCACTGGGCTGGAATGCAGCACACGAGACAGGACAATGGTCTTTCGACCTGTTCGTCCTTGCCCAGGTGCCGATGCTGGTTGGCTTCCAGTCCGTAGTCTTTTTCCTGCTGTTCTACGGCTTCTCGATTCGTACACCCTTTTTTCCCTTGCATGGCTGGCTGCCATTGATTGCCGAACATGGCAATATTGCGATCGCCCCGGCCCTGTTCCTGGGCATCAAGATCGGCATTTATGCCTTGCTGCGATTTGTCTTTCCGCTGGTCCCTGACGCGATCATCCAGTGGCACAACTATGTTGTTGGTTTCGCTGTCGTAGGTATTTTCTATGCCGCTCTGCTGGCCATGTTACAGGTAAATCTGCGGCGCCTGATTGCCTTCGCCGTGATCAGCCATACCGGTATCATTGTGATGGGCCTGTTCAGCTTGCACCACCTGGCTTTTCAGGGGGCGGTACTGTTGTCCATCACTTTCGGCCTGGCCGCCGCAGCCCTGTCGCTGGTGACAGGCATGATTTATCGCCGTACACGCACCACAAGGCTCGATATACTCGGCGGCCTGTTCGATCATATTCCATTGCTCGGCATTACCTTCTTCATCGCCGGCCTGTCGATTATCGGCATGCCCGGAACACCTGGTTTTGATGCCGTACACCTGGTGCTCGAGGCATCGATTGCGCGTTTCGGCGGACTGCTTACGATTGCTGCGGCACTGGGCAACGTACTGGCTGCCGGCTTCCTGCTTTGGGCTTTCCAGCGTGTGTTCCTTGGTTCCATGCCAGAGCAGGCTGCAGCCAGCATGAATGTCGAACCCGCCAGGCCATCCGAGTTGCTGGTTGCCGGCCTGATTGTCGCTGTGCTGCTGAGTACCGGTTTCCATATCACCCCACTGATGGAGCTCATCGAAATGCCGCTTGAAGCCATCAGCCACCTGTATCCTGGAGAGGAATGAGAGATATGTTTGAAACTATTTCTGCATCAATTCTCCATGCTAAGACATGGTCATTGTTGTCTCTCATTGTAGGTTGGGTTGAAGAATGAAACCCAACAAGATTTCAGCTAATGTCATGCTGTTGGGCTTCGTACCTCAGCACCAACCTACGGTGACCCTATGACGTTTGAATCCATGCCGATCCTGTCCTTAACCATACTTCTTCTAATAGCCGGTGGTGTGCTGATTGCATTGACACCCAGGACGCACAGCGTACGCTGGATAGCACTTTTCTTCGCCCTGCTGGAACTGCTGCTGAGCCTGCTGGTATTACTACGTTTCGATACGCAAAAGCAGGGTTTTCAACTGCTGGAAAAAGCCGACTGGATCCCGACACTGAATGTACATTACCAGCTCGGTGTCGATGGTATCTCTATCCTGTTCCTGCCGCTGACGGCTTTACTGTTCCTGGCGGTAATTATTGCATCGTGGAACAGCGTTCGTGTGATGCCACGATTGTATTTTGGTTTATTGCTGCTGCTGGAAGCGGCTGTCATTGGCATCTTCACCGCAATGGATACCATGCTGTTCTTCCTGTTCTGGGAGCTGACGCTGATTTCCTTCTATTTTCTGATCAGTCTATGGGGTATCGGGCCACAACGACGCTTTGCGGCGGCGAAATACACACTCTATATGCTAATAGGCGGCGTCCCATTGTTATTTGCTTTTATCCTGCTAGCTATTAATCATGCTGATCAGACAGGCATGGCCATACCGGCAGGCCTGAGCTTCGATTACCAGACGTTGCTCACAACAGGGCTGCCTGCCGGTACCGAGATGGTTGTCTTCCTGCTGTTGCTGGCAGGGTTTGCTGTCAAGACACCGCTGTTCCCGCTGCACACGTGGCTGCCTGTGGTTTCGATGGAAGGCCCGATTGCCGCAGCGGCCCTGATGACGGGGCTGAAACTGGGCGTCTATGGTCTGATTCGTTTCGCCATTCCGCTGGCACCGGGAGCTGCCCAGGAGCTGCACTGGTTGCTGGTAGGGCTTGCCGTCATCGGTATTCTATATGGTGCACTGGCGGCTATGGCACAGACCAATCTGCGTCGCATGCTGGCTTATTCCAGCATCTCACATGTAGGACTGGTGGTGCTGGGTATTGCCTCATTTAGTATCCAGGGAATACAGGGGGCAGTGTTCCAGACCCTGAACTTCATTATCATTGCCGGTGGCATCTTCATCCTGACCGGCTTTCTGCATCAGCGTACCGGTTCGACGGATTTTATCAGCCTGGGCGGTGTCGCCCGCAGCATGCCTTTGTTAACAGCCTTCTACTTCCTGTTCGGGATAGCCAGCATGGGAATACCCGGTACCAGCGGTTTCCCGGCCGAGTTCCTGATACTGTTCAGTGCATTGAAAACACACACCGGTGCCGGTCTCGCAGCCCTGGTCGGCGTGATTATAGGGGCCGTGTATTTCCTCCGCATTTACCGCCGGGTTTTCCTTGGCGCAGCTACATCATCAGTGGTTATTGGGGCCGTTGATCTGCGAAAACGTGAATTATTGATAGCGGTTACAATGGCGCTATTGATAATTATTGCAGGATTTTATCCCGCCATCGTACTGGACGTGACTCACATTGCCAGCGAAAGCTGGATTGCCAACCTGAATTCAGGCTCGCCCTGAATACTGCGAACATAACATCTCTGCAGAACATCATAGTGACAAAAATTCAATGCCATTATTGTGAAGGGTACTCCGCACGCACTGAATTGGTACAAAAGTATTATTCAGGTACAAAAATCGTAAGTTCTACTATGGTGTTTTCCTGAAGTTTGAGATTAAATATCTGTTCTGCCGGAAGAATGTATAAAACTCATATCCAGGCGTGCTTTTAAATTCTCAGGAAACTCTGATTAATTCAATGAAGCCCGTCATTGCGAGCGAAGCGCGGCAATCTCATGAAATATAATCAATAGCTTAGAGATTGCCACGTCACTTCGTTCCTCGCAATGACGAATAAATCAGAGGTTCCTTTATTTTAAACAGAAACATTTTCTACATCTAAGGAGAAAAGAGATGAACATGCAGGAAATACGTGGCGTGGCCAAGGGACTGGGAATTAAAACATCTCGTATGAGTAAGGTGAATTTAGTCAGAGCCATTCAACTGTCAGAAGGT
>JAYEGM010000109.1:0-3375 GCA_034659075.1 Pseudomonadota bacterium | reverse complement strand
AGCCATAGCAACAGGCACTGTCAGTTATATTGCAGAATCAGCAAACGGCATAAAACCCGATACCCTGTACTGCTACGACATTGAACTGCCCGATGGTTTCATGCCAGTCTGCACAGATGGAGAAGTCGAATCCTTCGAGTTAATGCCAGCGAATAAAGTTATGGCAATCATTCGTGATACTGATGATTTCAAACTTAACTGCAACCTGGTCATTATCGACTTCCTGATCAGACATGGCCTGCTGGATCCCGCTGAAGATGGCTATAACGACCTGGTATGCCGGCTACATCAAAACTTATAGGGCACTAAGAGGAACCTGTTCAGGACAACCCGGCCTTGTTACCAAAGCTGTTGCCCGGAATTAGCAGCAGCAACACCCAGATCAGGGTGTGTAGACCACTGGATGCCTGCTGAGAAACTGTATACGACACAATTCCTCCCAACACGACGATTGCCAGTACCATCCACCAGCCCGGCAGGCCGATATCACGGATACGCTTTGCCATTATATTGAATCCGGCGAATGTAAGTAGTGCCATTACCAGTCCAAAAATAATAAAGAATGGTATGGTGAATCGCTCACGGAGCAGATCCTGGGCCTGCTGAAGGTCGCCGCCTATGAGCTGCTCCGCTCCACCAATCGCCAACACAATTGCAAACATGAAACCAAACATAAAAAGGACGAGCAGCAGCGAGTAGCCTAAATACGGCAGGCGCATCAAACGGCCGTTTGCGATATTACCAAAGAGTGCTTTAAACATATTTCTATTTCCATATGATAATCAAAAACAGTAAAAGATGTGCCTTCACCGTAATACAATGATAGATTGTAAACTGAAATTCATTAGCGATGCCACCGTGATTTCCCTTCGACTATTCATAACCTTTACTCTGACTCTGCTCATATCAAATTCTGTCGCCGGAGAGAGCTACCCTTCTCTATGGAACAGTAAAGATGAAAAACTACAGATCAGGCTTGAAGCCATGGTAAAAGAAAAAGCTCTCATGCCTCATGTTGATGCTGGACGGCTTTCACTGGTGCTTGTTGATATTTCGGATGGCTACCACCCTCGTCTCGCCGAGCTTGGTGGCGACATGATGGTGTACGCGGCAAGCCTGCCGAAGATTGCCATTCTGCTGAGTGCTTTTGTACAGATCGAACAGGGAAAACTTAAGCTGGATGAGAAATTGCACAAGGACCTGACGGACATGATCCGTTTTTCCAGCAATGCTGCAGCAACCCGGGTGCTTGACCGTGTAGGACGTGAAGAATTACTTGAAATCATACAATCATTTAAATTTAGGCTGTATGACCCGGAACATGGCGGGGGGTTGTGGGTCGGCAAAGATTACGCTAAAAAAGGTGTCTTCTTTTTAGTGGCGCCAAACTTATTTTTCTCAGCCGCTTCATGCTGGCTGCCGCAGTCGTCACATTGCTGACCAACTGGGTGAACACTAACGGTGAGAACCTGTTATCTCAAGTTGTGCAGAATACGCTGAACGGCATTGCAGTCGATCGCGGCATCACGGACCCGCAAACAGAACTTTAGTTCACACTGGCTGGAACAACGAAGTTTTACGGAAATTTCTACTTCTAGGTGAATGTCGTGGCCCTGCTGCTGCAGTCCCTGGTGGTTTCACGACTGCTAAAATTCGGTGGCTTCGCCTCAATCGCCCTGATGCTGCCTGTCATCGCGCTGGTGTCCTACACCCTGATGGCACTGATACCCATACTGATTGTTGTTAAACTAATGAAGATTGCTGAAAATGCCACCGATTATTCAGTCAACAATACGGCACATCATGTGCTTTGGCTGCCGGTCGATTCTGCGATGAAGTTTAAAGGCAAGCCCGCTATCGATACCCTATACGTCAGGATGGGTGATGGGCTGGCCGCCCTGACTGTGCTGATTGGGATTCACTGGCTGTCATTGACTGTACAGCAGTTCTTTATTTTTAATATTGGACTTGTTGTTTTGTGGCTAATATTTACCATTATGTTGATACGGGAACATCGCAAGACTTCGGCTCTGAATCATCAATGAATCATTCTTTAAGAATCAGGAAGGACTAATGAAACAACGTACAAAAGATTTTTTACTCACTGCAGCAGGAATAATCACACTGTTTTCCACAGCTGCTCATGCTGTACAGCCTACGAGTGCTGAATTGAAAAATGCGAGCTACACAGGCATTTATGAGCACACAGTGACCCTCAAGGACGGCCGCTGGGAAGGTGAGCCTTTCGTCTCAGGGGGTGCGAGTCGTCCTTCAGTAGGCCTGGTGGAAGATTCCCAGCTATCAGGTGATCTGAATGGTGACGGCCTGCCCGAGCAAGCTGTCATTCTCTGGGAAAGTGCTGGCGGCTCAGGCACCCGAACCTATCTTACGGTGATGAGCAACATCGATGACAAGCTAGTGAACCTGGGCACAGCCCTTATCGGTGACCGGGTACAGTTCCAGGCCGGACGTATAAAGGATGGCAGGGTAGAGCTTGATGTGATCCAGACAGGTCCGGGTGAGCCCGCCTGCTGCCCATCTCAGAAAGCGACTCGAACCTGGTCACTGGATGGAAAGGATTTGAAAGAGGGCGAGTCTGTTGTGACCGGCAAACTGTCCCTGGCTGATCTGGAGGGTGTTGAATGGGTACTAACTCACATCTATCGCAATAAAGAACTGCCTGCCAAACCGGAAGTGACTTTACGTTTCGATGGCAAAAAGATTGCAGGCAAGAGCGCCTGCAACAACTATTTTGCTGAAGTAAAAGAGTCTGCTGATATGGCCGGTGATATCAGCATCGGTCCGATTGGCACTACCAAGATGGCCTGCCCACAGGAAATCATGCCTCTGGAGCAACGTTATTTCAAAGCCCTGCAAGGAACGAACAAGTTCAGTTTCCTCGCAGGCAAGCTGGCATTGAATTGGCAACAGGGCGAGAAATTGGGCACAATGCTGTTTGTTTCCCGTGCAATGCCATCAAATAAAAATTAGTCTATAAAACATTCTATATACTGGAGCCTATAAATCATTTTTTCACGAGCGCGATATCTATCGGGAACAATGGCAGTCAAGAAAGCCTGAAGTTGAATTCATCGATGATTCACACTACCCCTTTTATTATGCGTTTGAGGTCGGAGAGATTCTGTTTGTATCGCTCGATGCTACAAAAGTCGGTTATTTACCCGATGAACAAAAGACCTGGCTGAAACAGCTGCTGACAGAACACGGGCAGCGATACAAACGGCGTGTCGTATTCGGGCATGTGCCCCTGTGGCCGTTTGCTATCGGCCGCGAACGGGACATACTGGGCGATCATGAGCTGGAGACCCTGTTGCAACAGGCGAATGTTGATATCTTTCTCAATGGCCACCACCA
>JAYEGM010000108.1:0-3396 GCA_034659075.1 Pseudomonadota bacterium | reverse complement strand
ATAAACCGGATAAGAATGAGCGATTTTCAACAGAACGTATTCAAAAATCAGATAATGAACGGGTCGAGAACTGGCAAATTGCCATTCGGAAACTCTCTACCGCTGAAGACCTGGCCTGGGGCATAGGGCCGCAGGATTATCAAAGTATAGATCCGCGAACTCTAGGGATAGAATCATCTTTCTATAAACGTACAGGGAAACTAAGCCATGCGCACAACCTCTTTCTCACCCAATTAATTGAACAGGGCTTTATGGGGTTTGCTGCCATGTTGATTTTTTTCTTTCTTGCAAGTATGCGACTGAAAAACCTGTGGTCTTTTTGCAAAGCAACTAACAGGCAATGGATATGGGCAGCTGGTCTTGGTGCAATAATGGTTCCAGTAATCGCTGGTTTTTTCAATACACCCTTCTATCGAGAACATGCCATGCTTGCAATGATTCTTATAGGTGCGATGTATTCCGAAACAGAAAAAACCTCATAAATCTTTGTCTTTTGTTAGCTCAATTAATTTCGCATACTTGATAAATGTATTCTGACAACCAATACAAATATGCACCAGTCCCGGCACACCATCCAGGAATCCCAGCCGCAGCAGGTAGAATTTAAAAAACCGGAACAGGGGATTTAGTAATAGCCTGGTCGCGCCTGCTGTTTTACCAGCGCGGTACATTTTCTCCGCCTGCAGGCTGGTATAGCGATTCTGCTTTTCCAGGTAGCTGTCCAGTGTAACAGCTGAATCATGCAGCAGATCTCCTTTCAACATACCCGTCGGCACATCGGCCTTTACGTACTCATGGACTTCATCATCACTCCAGCCTGCATGCTGGCGATTGAAAAGCCTCAGGCTTATGTCCGGATAACCTTCACCGTGCCTTAGCCATCTACCCAGGAAGCGATTACAGCGTGGAAATTGGTAGGCCTGATATTGCGGACTTTTTAACGCTGACTGGATTGACATAGCGAGCTCCCCTGAGATGCGCTCGTCTGCATCCAGGCACAATACCCAGTTATGTGCTGCCAGCTCTATAGCTTTCTGTTTTTGTGGCCCATAACCCAGCCAGTCCTGATGAAAAAATTTTGCATTGTGCTGCCGGGCAATATTTCTGGTTTCGTCATCACTTCCTGAATCCAGGATGATGATTTCACTGACGAATGACAATGAGTTCAGGCAGTCTTCAAGCTGTCCTGCAGCATTGTGTGTAATAATAACGGCCGACAGAGTGGTATTCATTATTTAACTCATTAACCTCAAAAGATAAACCAATCTAAACATATATCGTATGTTAAAGCTTTACTCACTGTTATTGCCACTGCTGGTACCCCTGGTCATTCTACATCTGCTGCTGCGCGGGTTAAAGAATCCGGATTACTTCCGGCGCTGGGGCGAACGCTTTGGTTTTAGCCATATCAACCCTGGCTCGCCAGTGATCTGGATACATGCTGTCTCTGTTGGTGAGGCACGGGCTTCAGTGCCTCTCGTCAACGCGTTGTTCGAGCGCTTTCCCGACACACCTGTACTGGTCACAACGATGACCCCGACTGGATCTGCTGAAGTTGTGCGACAGCTTGGAGACCGCGTACTGCATTGTTATGTCCCTTATGACCTCGCCGGCTCTGTCAGTCGTTTTCTAAATCAGTTTCAGCCCTGCCTGGCGATCATTATGGAAACCGAATTATGGCCAAATCTTTACCATGGCTGCAATCGGAGAAATATACCCGTTGTGGTCGCCAATGCTCGCATGTCGGAAGCCTCCATGCGAGGCTACCTGCGTTTCGAAAAGTTGACGCGTGCGACGCTGAGTCAGGTTTCCCTGATTGCCACTCAGAGTCGCTCTGATGCACGCCGTTTGAGACGTATGGGAGCATCAAATGACAAAATAGTTGTCACCGGCAGCATCAAGTTTGAAATCAAACTGCCAGCCAGTCTTCGTGAAGCAGCAGAGTCGCTGCGGCGTGATTTTGGCAGTATGCGTCCGGTCTGGATTGCCGCCAGCACGCATGATGATGAAGAAAAGAAGATTCTCGTCGCCTTTCGTGAATTACAGCGCAGTTACCCGGATTTGCTGCTATTGATTGTTCCTCGCCACCCGGAACGCTTCGTCACTGTGGCAAAAATCAGCCGCAGGGATGGCTTCAATACAGCCCTTCGCAGCGAACTGCATGGCCCGGTGGCGGATGATGTGGAAGTAATCGTTGCGGACAGCATGGGTGAGTTGCTGAAACTCTATGCGGCCTCAGACGTGGCCTTTGTAGGCGGCTCGCTGACACCTGTCGGTGGCCACAATGTACTCGAAGCCTGCGCGATTGGCCTGCCGGTTATCTTTGGCCCATATATGTTTAACTTTGATGAAATCAGCCAGTTGACGCTGGCACGCCAGGCCGGCAAGCAGGTTGACTCGGCGAATGGTCTCGCTGCTGCGGTCGCCACCTATCTGGATGATGCGAACCTGCGCTTTGAAACGGGGGAAAAAGGTAAAAAACTGGTGCAGCAAAACCGCGGTGCGCTGGAACGTACATCCGAACTTATATTCTCTCTTGCTGAGAAGACCTGTATAGGCTCAACGAAACCCTGATCAATTCATGAACTCGACTCTTACGCCTGAAATACCCTTCCCATGTGCGATTATCTCCTCAAATCTGGATGCTAGATCGCAACTCATCTCGCTCAGACAGACCAGAGCTACCTTGATGAATCCTTAATGAAAAAGGCTGAACAGTTAGAAATTAAACACTTCCTCTTGCTCTGCGGAGCTAAGACGGGGCAGTGATGTCTCAAACAGAACCTCTTCAAGCAGACTGCCATTCGCACTGCGGTTAATAAGCGTTGCCGACATAGCTGGCTGCTCACCTGTCACAGCAAATAATCTCCCACCTGCATTCAATTTTTTGAGCAGACCTTCAGGAATTGACTGCACAGAGCCATTCAGCACGATCACATCGAAAGCCCCTTTATCCTGCCAGCCTTCCCTTACGCTTCCAGTTTCAAATTGAATATTTTGAAGATTATCCCGAATACCCGGTTGTACATGATCTTCGCTATCAAGCGTCGTCACATTGCCGGAAAGATCTGCCAGTATCGCTGTCAGATAGGCACATCCTGTGCCGATCTCAAGTACGCTTTCACCTTGCTGCACATCCAGCGCCTGTAGCATGCGTGCTTCCATGCCGGGAAACAGCATACAACTGCTGTCATCCAGCACGATATTCGTGTCGGCATAAGCCAGTTCACGCCATGATTCGGGAACAAATTCCTCACGCGGATACTTGTACATCAGCTCCATCACACGGGGGTCAGTCACTTCCCAGGTGCGAACCTGCTGTTTAATCATATTTTCACGTGCTTGTTCCTGATTCATAACACTATCCATATTTGGGGGGGTGCAAAGAGTAAAAGT
>JAYEGM010000107.1:0-38469 GCA_034659075.1 Pseudomonadota bacterium | reverse complement strand
TGAACTCGTATCTCACACCTATAATATCCAGTTTTATCGTTGTAAATCTTCGCAATAGCCAGCTATTACGTGTGATTCACGCCTCAAACCTGAACATTTTAGGTCGCAATCTACTTCGCCCAGAATTAATCAGAGGCTCCTTAAAATATTCTTCTGCTGAGCCACAGAAGTATCCGGAATTATCGTCAAGTGAAGTTAAAACGTTGTATACATTATATTCCCGAAATATTTTCGCCTGCCTGGCTATAGCCAATACTAGTTTTGGTGTTCTTTTCAATTCACATTTGCTCCCATAGAGAATGGTACGCATCGGAGCATGCAAGGAAAACATATGTGAGGCGAAATCTTTCAGATCGCCGTCGAATCTTTTTAATTCTATCATTTTACCATTCCAAACTGATCGACGAACTTTACTATTGTCTATTTCTGAGCGTAGAGGATTTTAAAGACCACGGTATTTATATCCTTCTTTGTAAAACAATAATGCTGGATCGCGATTAATAAAAAATCCCCATTGTGCGGTTCTGGATCCCCATCTTTCAAAGTAAAAGAGGTCATTTTTGTCTGTCAGTGTCGACATGATATTCAGAAGAGCAGCAGGTTTTCGTCCTGCCATCGTGCAGGCCGGATGAACGGCCCCTGATGCATTGCCGCGCCAGCCGACGTCCTGCCGTACGGCCCGAGCGATCGGCCGCACGGTCGAGGGCAGCGTACAGATCAGTTTCCGTATCTTCGATCACCACCTCAGGCAAGTGGGTGAGCAGCACCTGAAAAGAGAAGAATTTGTCCGCACCATCGCGTGGCTCATTGATATTTGACAGCCGCACGATCACACACTGGATGTGTCGTCTCTGGCACTCAGGGCAAAGCCCAGGTGCCTTTCAATGTGGTCGCGTAAGGCATTCGTCAGGGGGAAATTACGCGCTTGAATATCGAGCTGCATCGTTGTCTCCGGTATTTTAGTCTGGTGGTCGAAGACTAGAGTAAGCCGATTCTAAACTGAGAAAAAGTCGATTATTATTACTATAGGGTACTTTGGGTTCAAAACTGCCAGATCAAGGCAAGAAACGCATGTAATAGCTAGCTATTGCGAAGGTTCTTAACGCAGAGATGGCGGGTTTTGGATTCAAGATGATTGTTCATGAATTAATAGAGGGTGCCCTATAATATTCGTATTTAACGAAGTCAGTGCAGGTCGATGATTAACTATAAACACCTTCATTATTTCTGGGTGGCGGCCAAGGCTAGCGGCATTGTCCGCGCCAGCATCTGACGCCCCAGACCATCAGTCGAGAACCTCGTCAATGCTCTTGACTATGGATAAATATAGTGTTTATTTTTTCTATTCGTACACAAAGATATCCAGCAACAGATAAGCAACGAGAATAATTGAAATCCAGAGCACCATACTGCCCGTCGGCCAACTTTCAGAGAGATGATATTTGGCAATGGAGGATTGAGAGAATGTGTTACGAATACTGTGCATGGGAGCAATCGCCGTCGTCATCACAGACTGTCTTGCATTGCTAAGAAAAATCAAACCACGATGAACACCCGCTGGCAAAACCTTTCGATAGATCCACTCTGTATCCAGATTTACTGAGTGTAATTCTGGTGGGTACAGTCCTCGTTTATTCAACCAGACAAAGGCCAGGGCGGAGAAGAAGAGTAATTGCAACTGGGTAAGCACATGGCTTGTATCGTATGGCCAGTAGTCTACTTCCCACGGCAACAATGAATATAAGTATTGTGGTTGAACGCCGATAAATATGCACAGTGCTGCGGCCAGCCCCATGGCAACTAACATATTAACAGGCGCTTCCCTGGGGCGGAGACCAGAATCGTGTGCAAAAAATGCGAAGTACGGGATTTTGATTCCTGCATGGTGGAATACACCGGCTGAAGCGAATAACATCAATAACCACAGGTAGCTATAGTCTTCAAGCATCAAGGCCGTCATGACCATGGATTTACTGACAAATCCGCTGAACAGTGGAAACGCGGAGATCGATAATGCACCGACAATACAGAGCACTGTGGTTTTGGGCATAGATTTATAAAGCCCACCCAGATTTGAGCCATTAGTATGACCCACGCGATATAACACGGCACCCATGGTCATAAACAGCAAGCCTTTAAAAATCACATCACTAAAAGCATGTGCAACTGCACCATTCATAGCCAGTGCAGTTCCGATGCCAATGCCGGTCACCATGAATCCAACCTGGTTAATCAAACTGTAGGCCAGTACCTTTCGCAGATCGTTTTCAATGACCGCATAGAAAATCGGAAAGCAGGCCATGGTGACGCCGATATAAACTAATATTTCTTCACCTGCGAAACCTCGCGCCAATGCATACACCGCAACTTTGGTTGTGAATGCCGATAAGAATACCGTGCCGGTTGCTGTTGCTTCAGGATAGCCGTCGGTAAGCCAGCCGTGTAGAAAAGGAAATGCGCTTTTGATCCCAAATGCGATGAAGATTAACCAGCCCGCCAACCCTTGCAGACCAATATGATCAAAGGCTAAAGAACCGGTAGCATGATAGTGCACCAATGCGCCGGCTAATAAAAATACTCCCGACATAACCTGAAAGATCAGGTATCGCATACCCGCATCAATCGCCCGCTCTGTACCACGCGCCCAGATAAAGACCACCGAGCTTATGGCCAGCAACTCCCAGAAAATAAACAGGGTGATTAAATCTCCTGCAAATACCGCACCCAAGGCACTGCCTGCATACACTAATCCGGCGATCTCCTGCCTGGCATCTTTTTCGTGCAAGGCGAAGATAGTTGAGATAAAACTGGCGAGGCAGAACAGGTAAGCAAAGAGCAAACTGAGCTTATCCGTTCGCATGTAGGTCAATTCGTAATTAAGTATTGAGTAAGTTAACTGAATTCCGGTGTCAACATTCAGCCATATATGCAAAGCCGCAATTACAGGGGTAGCTAATAGAATGATTTTACGTACCGTACCCCGACTTGCCATTACTAAAAATGCAGCAATAAAATAGAGCACAAATGGTGGCAACTCACTCATCGTAATAATTTTCCTTGCGCATAACTATTTTGCGTATCTCTTTTGCAATAACAACCAATACGACACAAGCCACAAAACCGTAAATTGCATAAAATGCAGGTATCTTTTCCCAGGGCAGACCGATGTGGCGATGGATGATAAAGTCGGCGGCAACTAACAGGATGCAGGTGATATAGAGCCCTCTCATCGTCCATTTAACATTCTCAGGCTTATCAAAAAAATACTCTTTTTGTTCTTTCTCCGGCATATCAATATCCTCCGGCCGCTAAGGTAGCCAGTTGAAAAAATGGATCAGGGTAGAAAAATAATATGACGCAAGTAGCTGATGTAATTATCATCGCTAATAAAATTGTTTTCGGTGCTTCTTTAATTTCAGTGTAATGCACGCCACCGGCAGGCTTACTGAAAAATGCGCGAACAGGAACAGGCAGCAAATAGGCAATATTCAATAACGAACTAATCATCAACACAGCGAGCAATATCAATTGCCCCGTTTCGATGGCTCCCAAACCGAGGTACCACTTACTCCACATCCCGCCAAGGGGAGGCAGCCCGATAATGCTTAGGGTGCCAATAAGAAATGCAGCAAAGGTGACAGGCATGGCCCGGCCCAGCCCGTTCATCTCGCTAATCAATTTTTTATGGGTCACAACAAGGATTGCACCGGCAGCAAAGAAGAGCGTTATTTTTGCAAACGCATGCATGGCGATATGCATGGAAGCGCCAATAAGGCCCGACTTGCTTGCCAGCATTGCACCCAATGCAATATAACTTAGCTGGCTTATGGTGGAATAGGCTAAACGTGCCTTGAGATTATCTTTGCTCATTGCGATCATAGACGCGAATAAAATGGTGGCCGCGGCGACCCAGATTAAAGCGCCGGTTACATTATTGCTCAGAATAAAATCGCTGCCAAATATATAGATTGTCACCTTGAGCAGTGTAAATACGCCGGCTTTAACGACAGCCACGGCATGCAGCAAAGCACTCACAGGAGTCGGGGCAACCATCGCTGCAGGCAGCCAACGATGAAATGGCATCAGTGCCGCTTTACCAATACCAAAGAGAAACAACGCGTAGAGTAGACCGGCCCAGGCAGGGTCAAGTTTACCCGCTAAGACGCCGCCTTCCTGAAATGTGACGCTGCCCGCTATAAACCAGGTAATGAGTATAGCCAGCAGGAACAGGCCAATGGACGTACCTAATAAAATACCGAGATATATTCGCCCCGCCCTTTTTGCTTCGATTGTGCCGGTATGGGTTACCAACGGATAGGTTGAAAGTGTTAACAGTTCGTAAAAAAGAAACAGTGTGAATAGATTTTCAGAAAATGCAATGCCGATGGTACAGGAGATGGCAACAGCAAATGCAGCGTAGAATCGAGTTTGATTCTGTTCATTATGGCTGCGCATGTATCCAATAGCGTAAATTGATGTGACAAGCCACAACAGGCCCGCCACCAGCGCAAACAGCATTCCCAGGGCTTCTATCTTAAAAGCAATGGTAATCCCCGGTAAGGGTTCAGCAACCGTTAGAGCAAACACCTCCCCGTTAAGAAATCGGTTTGCGATTATCACCACTAAAATTGCAACGAGTGAAGCGGTAACCAGCGTCACCCCTTCTCGCACATCAGGATGGTGTCGCGCAGCAATAATTCCAACCACAGCCAGCAGTGGTAAAAGTATTATTATCAGAATCAGTGCTTCTGCACTCATTTAGCTACTACTCCCAGCACTTGTGCAGCACGTTCTGCCACCCCTACAGTCAATTCGGTATTCAGGCCAAAATAGACATTTGCAAAAATCAGAACCCATGTAGGTGCCAACAATAGTATTGGCACTTCCTTCACTGAAAGATTTGTTTCTGCTGCTGGTTTGAAATAGAGTGCTTCAATTACTTTTCCCATATAGACCACGGCGAGCAATGAGCCAATCAAAATGACGGCAACTGATATCCATGCATCCTGCTCCAGTGCCGCCAATACCAGGTACCATTTACTGATAAACCCGGCAGTACCCGGCACACCGATTAGACTCAAACCGCCAATGACAATGGCGCCAAATGTCCAGGGCATCTGTCGCCCCAGGCCGTGGATGTTATCCATGCGACAGTCACCGATACGGTAAATAATTGCACCTACCGCCATAAACAACGCGCCCTTCATCAGCGCGTGATTAAAAAGATGGATCATCGTTGCCGTTACGCCCATGGCTGAAGCAAAACCAATACCAAGCGCCATATAGCCAATTTGCGCCACACTGGAATAGGCCAGCAATCGCTTTACATTCACCTGGTAAATGGCATAAACCGATGCGATGATAATTCCCGCAATTCCAGATAAAACAAACAGGTCGCCAGTGGGGGTTGCCGATACAAAACCGTTTGGGAAAACAGTAAACAAAATGCGAAGCATCACATAAACCGCTACCTTGGTCGCCGTAGCAGAAAGAAATACGGTAATCACCGTTGGTGCATAAGTGTAGGCATTAGGCAGCCAGAGATGCAGGGGAAACAACGCCAGTTTCAGCGCGATACCGATCACAATAAAAGCGAAACCAGTGTGTACCGTTTTGAGGCCAGTTACCTCGGGCAGACGTTGTGCCAGATCCATCATGTTCAAAGTGCCGGTTTGTGAGTAGATCAAACCCACGCCGATCAGGAAGAAAGTTGCACCTAGCGTCCCCATAATCAGGTATTGATATGCCGAAGTCAGTGCCTGGCGCTTTCGTCCAAGGCTGATCAGTGCATAGGATGAGAGTGACGAAATTTCCAGAAATACGAACACATTAAAAATATCACCCGTTTGCGTAATACCGAGTAAACCTGCAAAACAAAGCAAAAACGCGCTATAAAAAAGCGGGATCTGATGTTTAGGGATCTCTTTTTCTGCGCTCAATAAAGCATAAGGCAAGGTAATGGCAGCGACGCCTGAAACAATCAATGCCACGAACGCATTTACTGCATCGATACGATACTCAATTCCCCACGGTGGTGCCCATCCGCCCAGTTCGTAACTGATTACTCCATCGTGAACGACTGCCCATAACTGCATACTGGCGATTACGGCACAGATAGAAGTCACAAGGAGGGCCAACGCCCACGGGAGTCGGCCACGCGGTAAGATGGCTACCACTGGAGCGGCCGCAAGAGGAATAACAACAAGCAGAAGACTTAAATGATTAAGTGTCATGTCAAGGTAATATCACAATGAATGATCTTGCTCGTGAATTTCATCTTCCTCAATGCTGCCGTAGGCTTCTTTAATCCTGACAACCAGCGCCAGCCCTAGTGCAGTTGTGGCAACACCAACAACAATCGCTGTAAGGATCAACACATGCGGCAAAGGATTAGAATAGAGCTCAACCCCTTCAGTTATGATAGGCGCCGCACCTCCTTTCACTGTGCTCATACTGATATAGAGCAAAAAGACTGAAACCTGAAAAATATTCAGTCCGATAATTTTCTTTACAAGATTGCCCCGGCTGATAACAGTATAAAAGCCAAGCATCATCAAAAAAATAGCAATCCAGTAATTGTAGTGACCGATAATAAAATCCATTATCCTAGACTCCGCAGCTGGACGGCCTGTAGAGTGCGTTGCCTTTTGTGGCTGGCAAGGCGCGATGAGGAGTAATAGCTGGCCTATTGCGACGATTCGCAACGCGGCCAGACGCAAAATGAAACGTGCTATACAGGCCGTAGCGACGACCCCATTGGGTGAACTTTCCAGAACGACAAAACATTATACTCATCAACATATTAATACATCCCTTAAGCGGCCAACTATGGAATCTAGGATCATGGCCTGCCCCTGCCGGCAAAAGCAAAAAATATAATTAACATGACAGCAAAAACGGTAATCCCCACACCAAGTTCCACCAGTAAGATTCCGAGGTGCTGTCCGGCGATCTGCGTGCTGCCCAGCACAGAGTAATCGAGATAATTCCCCCCAAAAAAGAGCGCGGCAACCCCGACACCTGCGTAGATGAGTACTCCAAGGCTGGCGAAAACCCTCAGGATTGCAGGCGGAATGACCTGTTCAGCTGCATCAAGCCCAAACACCAGGGCATAGAGTATGATGGCAGCACTCAGAATGACCCCCGCCTGAAAACCGCCGCCGGGTCCAAAATCACCATGAAACTGCACGTAGAGTGCAAATAAGATAATCAGTGGGATCAGGGATTTTGAGACGACCCGAAGGATAAGATTATGCGTCATTTCCCTCTCCTTCCTTTTTCCTGCTGCGTGATTTTGGGCGCCTGCCGCCAATCAATAGCAATACCGCAATTCCAGCAGTAAACACAACGACGACTTCCCCTAAGGTGTCAAATCCTCGATAGCTTGCTAACACCGATGTAACGACATTTGGAACCCCTGTTTCAGGGACAGATCTTTCAAGATAGTCCGGTGCAACGTGCATTTGAGCGGGAGCGTTGGGATCACTGAATGCGGGTATATCCAAAGTACCATAAACCAGTACGGCACCTGTCATAGTGACTACTGCCAACGGCAACCAGCGGCGATGACTGCCAGGCTGCTTTTCATTTTGATCTTTTGTTAGCGCAATCGTTGCTATCATTAGCACAGTCGAGATACCTGCGCCTACTGCCGCTTCAGTAAATGCTACATCAACCGCATCCATCTCAACAAACAGGCCAGCAGATAGAAAACTGAATATTCCAAACAGCATAATAATGGCGAAAAGATTTGTCATGCGTACAATGGCCACTGCGGTAATCGCTATAAACGCCAACAAGGTTATATTTATAAAAAGGTCAATCAAGACTTGTCCTTGCCAGTGGCACTGTCCAGTTTGGGTTTAAGGCCGCCGTGCATTGCTGCATTTGCCAATGCATGTGAAGCGGTTGGGCTGGTAAGAAAGAGGAACATAAAAATCAGAGCAAGCTTGAAAGCGGCAAAACTCATCCCGGCCTGCAAGCCTAAACCGAGCAGAATTAACATGGCACATAAGGTATCAGTAATCCCTGTGGCATGCTGGCGGCTATAAAAATCGGGGAAGCGATGAATACCGATGCCGCCAACTACACCCAGCAATCCCCCACCGAGAAGACAGACCCAGCTTAGAATATCAATGATCATTCACAGGAACCTGTCAGATTTAGTGTTCTCTTTCCCGGATGAGTAAAAATCTCCATAAACAACCAGTCTCAACACCGCCACCACACCAATAAAGTTTATCAATGCGTAGACCAGTGCAATATCCAGTAAATCCATTCGCCCGGATAGAAAAGCAAATACAGCTATGAGTAATACGGTTTTGGTGCCGAACATATTAATCGCCGCAATGCGATCATAAACAGTGGGCCCCATGAGTGCACGTGCAAGCGCAAGCCCCAGGGTAACGAGAATTGCCAATGATACCGCTGTAAGCATTATTCTTCGACGGCCTGATCTGGAATCGCTTTGGCCATACTTCCAGCGGATAAATCGTCAGCCGCTTCCCTTGTCAGTGCATGGACAATAATTTTATCCTTAGTCAGTTCCACACTCACAGTGCCTGGAGTCAGGGTAATCGCATTCGCATAAATAACACGTCCCACGTCTGTTTTTTGAGGTACCGGAATTTCAACCAGTCGCGGGCTGATTGATTTGCCGCTCAATTTCATTATTCGTTTGGCCACATCAATATTTGCAATCACAATTTCTCGAGAAATGTAAACAAAAAAAGCCGGTAATCGTGAGGAAAGATGGAGAGGATAGCTTTCATGATCGATAACATTCATACGTTTCGCCAGAAAAATAGTTAACACGACAGACGCCAGCCCCAGCCCGAGCAACAGGGGTTCAAAATGCCCTGACAATAAAAGCCAAAACACAAAGAGAAGTACACCATAACTGAAAGCTTTCATCTAAATACGTATTCCTGATTCCACTACACTATAGCCTGCAAAGAAAGTAAAGATACCACGTGCCTGCCCCATTAGCGCCACGATTGTGGCGGAACCAATTAACAGCAATGATCCGCCGACACCGTCAGTCAGCGTTACCAGCAACCATAGTCCCTGAGACATATCAGACTGCATGGTTAATACCGTATACATCACAGGTATATTGTCAATGATTGCCGAGGCAATACCAGCACTGCAATTACCCCATACCAGCTGCCGGTCAGGTCCATTTGCCCAGCCACCTCATTTGCCAGGCTTAGTGGTGACACCAGGAAGATGGCAAAAAACAAAAATAATTTGCTTATATACATTCTAATTACCTGCTATATACTCAATCTACCGTTGCATAGTGCCTGAATACCTCAGGTACGCAATACAATTCAACCTGATATTTTAAAGCATTAACCGCCCAGTGAATAATAATAAAGAAAAAGAACCCATCCGACTCTCGAAGCTGATGTCTCAGCGGGGAATTTGCTCACGCAGAGAGGCAGATCGATACATAGAGCAGGGCCTCGTCCTGGTTGACGGCAAGGTCGTGGATGAACTCGGTACTAAAATATACTCACAGCAAACTATCCGCCTGGCAACAAAAGCCAGTAAACGTCAAAAATCACGTGTCACAATATTGCTCAACAAACCAGTAGGTGTAGTTTCCGGACAGGCTGAAGTTGGCTACAAACCTGCTATCAGACTGATACTTCCACAAAACCAGTACATTTCCTCGCCATGGGAAAAAGCAAAGTTTAGCACTCATATCTTACAGGGGCTGGCTCCTGCAGGGAGACTGGATATTGACTCCCGTGGTCTACTGGTACTGACCCAGGATGGTGTAATAGCAAAACAATTAATTGGGGCCGATAGTGGCATAGAAAAGGAATACCTGGTCTGGGTCAAAGGTGATATCACCGATAAGGGTTTGAACCTGCTACGCCATGGCATTGAACTAGATGGTAAAAAATTAAAACAGGCAAAAGTATTTCAGCTGAATCCCACTCGTTTGAAAATCATTCTAACTGAAGGGAAAAAACGTCAGATCCGCCGCATGTGTCAGGAAGTCGGACTAAAAGTGACAGGACTGACTCGAACTCGAATTGGAAACATTAAGCTCGGTGATATGCCTACCGGGCAGTGGCGTTATCTGGGCCAAGATGAAAAGTTTTGAGGTTTTTAACTGACAAAGTTCCAAGTTTCAAGTTTCAAGAGAAAGTGCAGGATTTTACCTGAAACCTGAAACCTGAAACTATTACACTACAATCTATACGTTGATAAATCCATTAGTGAATACTAATATTCCATCCTTACACAAAGCACAATAAATCAAGAGCAAACAGAATGACTGATAACACTGAAGACAATAAAGAAAAAAAAGTTTCCCCCCTTGCTCTAATGGGTAGCGTGTTTGCCAGCGCTTTTGGTGTACAGACCAGTAAAAACAGAGAGCGCGATTTCCAGCATGGGAAATTTCATCACTTTGTCATTGCCGGGATAATCTTTGCCATACTGTTTGTACTTGCTGTCGCTGGTATAGTAAAAATTGTCATGTCGAATGTCGGTGTATAAATAAACACCGTACATCAAGTCAACTATCAATCAACCGCTACTAATTTACCGATTATTTTTCTGCATCAGCAACTGTTCTGATATCTTTAAAGATTTTTTCTGGACTATGCGGGGGATTCAGAAAAGCGACCAGGCTGCCATCCGGGTTCAATAATAACAGCGAGGCACTGTGATCAATCTGGTAGTTCTCAATATCTTTGGCCTGTTCTGCCGGCATATAGACTACGCTCATTTGTAATGAAAGGGCTTTTATGAGCTTTGGATCACCGGTAACGCCTGTAAACGACTCATCAAAACCAGTGACAAACTTCTTCAGTGAATCCAGGTCATCTCTTTTCTGGTCTACAGAGACAAGATAGACCTTTGGGAACTCAATTTTTTGCTCTTCTGCCATTTTTTTAGCCTGCGCCAGCATGCTCAAGGTTACCGGGCATATTTCAGAACAATGGGTAAAACCAAAGAAAAGAATACTCCAGTGGCCTTTTAATTCATCACCATTAAATACCATGCCGTCATGTTTTTGTAGATGTGGCACGCTAATCCTTCGTGCTGGAGAAAGAACATTGCCCTGAATATTAGAGAATTTTGCACGGGCAGCTTCTATGGCTTCTTCCTTTTTGCTTTTCTGATTTACAGAAAACATGCTACCAGCGGCTATTGCTACAACGGCAACAATAAGAATAAGTACAGTACTTTTTAAATTCATAACACTACAACCTCAGATGGCTATCAAATAATGGTCAACGACCATTGATACAAAGAGTAATAATAAATAATTAATGGAATATACGAATGTCTTCATAGCGACATTTTCTTTCTTACTAAACATCAGCAATAAAACCATGTATAGGAAATACAAATTCAAAATAACGGCGCTAGCCAGATAGATCCATCCACTCATGAATATCAGGTATGGCAGCAGTGTCACCAGAATCATTATTATCGTATAACCCAGTATTGAGTACTTGGTAAACTCAATACCATGCGTAACCGGCAACATAGGCAGGTTTACTTTTGCGTAATCGTCACGCCGATGGATTGCCAGTGCCCAGAAATGAGGTGGTGTCCAGGTGTAAATAATCAACACCAGCAATAGCCCCTGAGGGTCTATGCTATTTGTAACAGCTACCCAACCTAATAACGGGGGTGTCGCACCCGCCAGCCCGCCAATCACGATATTTTGTGGCGTGGCTTTTTTTAAATACATGGTATAAACCACGGCATAGCCAATCATGCTGGCGAAGGTCAGCACGGCCGTCAGTACGTTAATCCATGCTGTCAGCACGAATACTGATCCTGCAGCCAGCATCAATGCAAATATAAATGCATTTTTTTGCTCGACCCTGCCCTGAGGCAATGGGCGGTTTTGAGTACGTGCCATTTTTGCATCGGATTCACGCTCAACCACCTGATTAATAACAGCCCCGGCTGCAGAGCCTAATCCAATACCGAGAGATGAGACCACCAGAATGAATAAAGAAAGTTCGCCTACAGGGCTTGCCAGCAGGACACCAACCATGGCGGTGATAACCAGCAACACGATCACTCTTGGCTTACAGAGATCGTAATAGTCCCTCCAGCTCGCGTGTTGTTTTAATTCAATTTCTTTATCCATGTCGCGTATTCCAGTACTGGTCAGCCTATTTGAGAGGCTTTAAGCAGTTTCCCTAAATCTTTCTGAAAATCCTTATTCGGCTGATCCTGGGTGAATCTCATCATAATGTTACCCCTGGGATCCATAATATAAATTTCATTTTCTTTAATATTGGCCGTTTTCCCAAGGGCCTGGTTAATAACTTTCTCATCTCCAAAGAAATTAAGTGCTTTAGGATATTCTTTATTTATTAGCTCGTTCAATTCTTCAGATGGTGGCCCAAGATGAATGATCATTCTTAGCACTCTATGCTGATTCTTACCTAGAGTCTTATGAATCTGACGTACATCATATAGCCTGGAATTACAGGCTTCATCGCAGTCACTTCCAACAAATGAAATCAGGCGCCATTTGTAGGTCAGCTTCTCTTTTGCAATAAGTGCATTGTTTTCATCTTTTAGCTTTAATGATGAGATATCTACAATGGGATTCAAAATTTCACCTTTGTTGGTAAATGTGCTTACATTACCAAAGAAAAACACTATGTAGGCAATAACGACCGGCGCAACAAAGGTCAGCACCACAAACCAGACGGTGTACGGGTTCCTGCCTTTTACTTCATTTACCTTTTCATTCATTTCACTTAGACCGCTTTTTTGTATTAACGACGAAATACAGGCTTAATATTGCTGACATCATGGCGAACCATTGAAAAGCATAACCATTATTTTTCGCACTATTCAGGTTCACGACAGGCTGATGGTATTTTAAACCACCCGGTCCACTTTCAGCTAGCCTGACAATCATTTTCATTAATCCGGCTCCAATCATGGTTTCCAGTTCAGCCAAATCAATATATTGTAAAACTACCGGCCATTGGTCATTTTGTTGCAGATTTTTTGACAGGATCAGTCCGCTGGATGGTGTCTTTTCCATCAGTCCATTAATCACTACAACTTCTTCCGGTGTTCCAAATTGAGGTAAATCTTTTCTGTATTTCCCTAATGGTACAAACCCACGATTAACCATTACAGTAATATCATTGGCCATTCTAAAGGGGGTAAATACTTCATAGCCGACGACACTATCCACAACTCTGTTATCGAGTAGAATCGAATGTTCAGTGTCGTATTGCCCTTCAAAGCTGACAGGTAAATACTCCCTGTCTGACATGTCATAAGGCAGCTGCTTAAATCCAATCGGTGGCATATTTTGACGCTCGGCTATTTTCTGCTGTAAATTATCTTTATAATTCGCACGTGAGAGTTGCCATTGGCCAAGTGAATAGGTTAGCGACACCAGGGCAATAGTCAGCAGGGTTACAAATACACCAGGACTAAAAGTGTATGCGCCAATATTCAGACTGAATAAGCGTATGTTAAAAAACCACTTCATATAAACAAAATATTATTTAAGAGTACAAACATGCCATTTATTTTTAAAATCATCATTGTTTCCCTACTGCTACTTGTTTTATTCAGCCTGGGTTCTGCTCTAGTGGCCATGGTTAAAGGAGATACATCCGATAAAATGGTCAAAGCACTAACCTGGCGTATTGGCCTATCTGTGTTTATCTTCGTCCTGCTCATAATAGGACAGGCCACGGGGGTAATAACCTCCCATGGCCTGTAGGTAGAGCGTCTAATTGAGTGCTTGATCTACAAGCACTCAATTTAGATTAGATTGTAGTATCTGCTTTTATAACCAGTAAACAAAGATATAAAGACCCAGCCATACCACATCAACAAAATGCCAGTACCAGGCCACGGCTTCAAAGGCAAAATGCTTTTCGGCAGTGAAGTGACCTTTGATGACGCGGATCAGCATAATAAATAGCATAGTCGCGCCCATGGTCACATGGAAACCATGAAAGCCTGTCAGCATAAAGAAGGTACTGCCGTAAATACCGGAGTCCATGGTCAGGCCCATATCATTATAGGCCTCGATATATTCTTCCGCCTGGAAGAACAGGAAGGCGACACCCAGCAATACCGTGGCGGCTAACCAGTATGTCAGCGGTTTACGATGCCCGGCTCTTAATGCATGATGAGCTAAAGTAATAGTTACACTGGATGTAAGCAGCAATGCTGTATTGATTGCCGGTAAGCCTAGTGCTCCCATTTTCTTTTCAGGTCCAACAAATGCCGTATTATCCGGGTTAGTCAGAACTGGCCAGACAGCTTCGAAAGCCGGCCAAAGCAATTCACTTGTCATCGCATTATTACTGGCACCGCCTAACCATGGCACAGCGATGGTTCGTGCATAATAAAGTGCGCCGAAGAAGGCCGCAAAGAACATCACTTCAGAAAAGATGAACCAGAGCATGCCAATTCTGAATGACTTATCTACCTGCTCGTTATAATTATTCGCCAGTGATTCATCGATCACCGCACCAAACCAGCCGTAAAATAAATATGCAATAAGCGCGAAGCCTACTGGCAGCATCCAGCTAATTGAGTCACCGTGAAGTGATTGCACTACACCAATCACCGTAGTGGTTAACGCAATAGTGCCAACTACAGGCCATTTGCTTGGTTCTGGTATGAAATATTCACCATGATTTGTGGTAGACATTTTGTAATCCCTAGTTTGTGTGGTTTGCCAGAGTTTTGCTGATCGAAGATGTTTTTACTCTTCTTTTCGCACCCTCTGTGCCTGGTTTTATAAAAAATGTATAAGATAAGGTGATTTCATTGATATCCTCAGAGATTGACGGATCAACAATAAAAACAACAGGCATCACCTTTTCTTCTCCTGCCTTTAATTTTTGCTCGGTAAAACAAAAGCACTCGGTCTTCTGAAAATACTTTGCTGCAAGCCCCGGTGCAACACTAGGGATTGCCTGTCCAATCATATCCTTGTCAGTCTTATTCCTGACCAGGAAATCAATTTTTATGGGTTGCCCCGGATGAACTATTACCGAGTCCTGTGTTGCCTTAAACTCCCACGGCATATATTCATTCAGGCTGGTCAGAAATTCCACTTTTATCTCTCTTGAGGTATCTGCCTCATATGAGTTAAAGCTGTTGACCTGTTCACCTGTCTTGCCATTTAAACCTGTAAAGTCACAAAAAACATCATATAACGGAACTAATGCAAAGCCGAATCCGAACATTGCGGCGACAGTGACCAGTAACTTTGCAATTACTTTTGTGTTTGTCGCCGGCGTATTGTTCGGTTCAGTTGCCATACAGTTTACTTAACAGTAGGCGGTGTCGTAAAGCTATGGAATGGTGCTGGAGATGGAAGAGTCCATTCCAGACCTTCTGCGCCTTCCCAAACCTGATCGGTAGCTTTTACATGCTTACGACCACGAATTGTTGATACGACATTGTAAAGCAGAATCAGCTGGCTAAAGCCGAAGATAAATGCACCGACTGAAGCCCACTGGTTAAATTCAGCGAACTGAATATTGTAATCAGGGATACGACGCGGCATACCTGCAAGCCCGACAAAATGCATAGGGAAGAACAATAAGTTCACTGAAATGGTAGAGATCCAGAAGTGGATTTTTCCCATTTTCTCGTTATACATATTGCCTGTCCATTTAGGCAGCCAGAAGTAAATCGCTGCAAAAATTGCGTACAGTGCACCGGTTACCAGCACATAATGGAAATGTGCAACAACGAAGTAGGTATCATGGTACTGGAAGTCGGCAGCAACGATGGCCAGCATCAATCCGGTAAAGCCACCGATTGAAAACATGAAGATAAACCCGATGGCAAATAACATAGGTGTTTCAAAGGTCATAGACCCTTTCCACATAGTGCTCACCCAGTTAAAGACTTTCACGCCTGTTGGCACGGCAATCAGCATGGTCGCATACATGAAGAACAGCTCGGTGGCCACTGGCATACCGGTAGTAAACATGTGATGCGCCCAGACGATGAATGACAGGAACGCGATAGATGAGGTGGCATAGACCATTGAGCTATAACCAAAGATCCTCTTGCGGGCAAAAGTCGGAACAATCTGTGAAATGATACCGAATGCAGGCAGGATCATAATATAAACTTCTGGATGACCAAAGAACCAGAATACATGCTGGAACAGGACAGGATCACCACCACCGGCCGCATTAAAGAAGCTGGTGCCGAAGTTACGGTCAGTCAACATCATGGTGACTACACCGGCCAGTACAGGCATGACTGCAATCAGTAGATAGGCAGTAATAAACCAGGTCCATACGAAAATAGGCATCTTCATATAGGTCATGCCCGGGGCACGCATATTAATGATAGTCGCGATAATGTTTATCGCACCCATGATGGATGAGATACCCATCATATGAACTGAGAAAATAAAGTAATCAGTACTGTCAGGGCCATAGGTGGTTGATAATGGCGCGTAGAAAGTCCAGCCGAAGTTTGGTGCGGAGCCCATCCCCATGATGCTCATAATCAGGCTGGCAATCAGCAGACCGAAGGCACCGGGTAATAACCAGAAACTCCAGTTATTCATTCTTGGCAGCGCCATATCCGGCGCACCGATCATCATTGGTACCATCCAGTTAGCCAGTCCGACAAAGGCAGGCATAATCACACCAAACACCATGATCAAGCCGTGTAAGGTCGTCATCTGGTTAAAGAACTCAGGTTCTACAAACTGCAGACCGGGCTGAAATAATTCTGCACGAATTACCAGTGCCAGTGCGCCACCAATGAACAGCATGGTGAAACTGAACCACAGGTACATAGTACCAATGTCTTTATGGTTGGTACTGAATAACCAGCGTCCAATACCCGTTGGTTTGTGATCGTGATGATCATCGTGATGCTCTTCGATAACAGCGCTCATAATTGCCTCTTTTATCTAATACTTAATATTCTATGAATAATACTTAAATAACCAGTGATCAGCGTGCCGCTTTTATATCTGACGGCTGAACCATGTCACCTGTACTGTTGCCCCAGGCATTCCGTTCATAAGTCACCAGCGCCGCAAGATCGGCATCATTCAGCTGACCGCCAAATGCCTGCATAGCTGTTCCAGGGACACCTTTAACAACAACTTCGATATGCCTGGCAACGTCACCGATTGCAACTGCACTGTCTTTCAGCCCAGGAAATACGTTAGGAATTCCTTCACCGTTTGACTGGTGGCAGGCTGCACAGTTTGTGCCATATACCTTTTCGCCATGTGCCATGAGTTCATCCATAGTCCACGTCTTTTCAGCACTTGCTGCGGCTTCCGCTGCAGCAGCTTTTTGAATTCCTACCCAGGCTGCATAATCTTCTTCGGATTTAACTTCAACGACGATAGGCATGAAACCGTGATTGGTTCCGCAAAGCTCAGTACATTGGCCGCGGTAAACACCCGGCTTGTCTGTTTTAAACCAACTTTCGTTGATGAAACCCGGAATTGCATCCTTTTTAACAGCAAATGCTGGAATCCACCAGGAGTGAATCACGTCATTGGATGTGAATAACAGACGGATTTTTTTATTGACTGGAACCACAACACGATTATCGACATCAAGCAGGTAGTCTTCGTCGGTAACATCAACATTGCCACTGGTTGCGATTGTAAGTGAGTCTGGAGTAGTAATATTGCTGAAGAAGCTGATGTCCTCACCAAGATAATCATAGTGCCACTTCCACTGATAGGCAGTAACCTTGATTGACATATCTGAATTGGAGACATCTTCCATATCCAGCAGCAACTTCGTAGCCGGTACAGCCATGAAGCCGAGGATAACAAATGGAATAATAGTCCAGACAACTTCCAGCGTCAGATTATCATCAAAGCTGGCAGCCTTGTGGCCTTTGGATTTTCTGTGATAGATGATTGCATAAGTCATTGCCCCGAATACAACAATAGCGATGGCAACAGAAACCCACATTACAAATGCATGAATCTCGTAAGCTCCCTGGCTTACAGAGGTGACCCCTGGGCTCATATCTAGCTGATAATCAGCTAATATCTGGCCACTGGACAACATCAAGGCGATGAAGCCTGCAACACGACTGGCTGCTTTCATTATTAACTCCTGACTAAAGTGTTACTAAAAATAGTTACATTATTATTTTATTAGTATAAATTTCCTCGCCGCTGCCTGGGATTCAAAAAATAAATGCAAAGTTTACTTTTCTAAATAGCGACGGCGCGTATCCTACGTACAAATGACATTTTTTACAAGCACACCATAAATCAATATAAGTTATTAATTATATTCACATATTACGCTTTTTTCGTGGTTTAAACGCACTCATTAGCATAAAAATATTCCATTTTTTGTTCATAATAGGCAAAATAAATAATTGATATATATCAATTTAAGTAAACTTTTGTAAGTCTTTAGAATACGAACGCTTCGCAAATGCAGCTAAAGAAGAATACAATAGTATCGCCAAATAGTGGGGTTTGATCTGAAAAATTATTTTTAATTTTTCTCGACTTTCTCGCTCAAATTCAACCAGGTCATTTCCGAGTAATATTGTCAGGAATTTGCCAGAATCATAGAAAAAGCACAATCATAAATATTAATAATGTATAAACATCTACTCCGCCCCCTGCTTTTCAGATTTGATCCTGAATTTACCCATGAACTGTCACTGGAGTGGCTTTCCAGGGCCGGCAGACTCAGCCCGGTTATATCCCTGCTGCGCAAGCTTTACGGTAATCGTGTGCCGGAACTAGCCGTCAATCTGATGGGAATAGATTTCCCCGGCCCGGTCGGCCTGGCGGCAGGCCTGGATAAAGACGCACGCTGTATCACGGCATTAAGCGCATTCGGCTTCAGCCACCTGGAATTGGGTACTGTCACCCCTGAACCCCAGCCAGGCAATCCTGCACCTAGAATGTTTCGTCTGCCTGAGCACCAGGCCATCATCAACCGCATGGGCTTTAACAGCGGCGGCATACGACCGTTTCTTGAAAATATTGCCAGCACCCGAAAATCCATTCCCTTAGGAATAAACCTGGGTAAAAATCTCAACACCCCCATCGAGCAGGCCGCCGGGGATTATATTCTTGGTCTCAGGCAGCTGTATCTTTACGCGGATTACTTTACTATTAACATTTCCTCGCCCAACACAAAAAACCTGCGTGAATTACAGTCTGAAGATGCGCTGGATGCCTTGCTGAAAGAAATAATGAAAACACGCAAGGATCTGGCTGAGGAGTTCAAGCGTACAGTCCCGGTGACGGTAAAGATTGCCCCGGATATTGAAAATAGTGGTATCCCTGCCCTGGCTGCCTTGCTGCTAAAACATAATATTGATGCGGTCATAGCCACCAACACCACCATCGATCACTCCGCTGTCGCCGACAGCGAACATGCCAATGAAGCAGGCGGCCTGAGCGGCAGACCACTAAGAGACAGGGCCAATGAAGTTGTTTCCCTGCTCTACCAGGAACTTCAGGGCAAGCTGCCAATCATTGGTGTGGGCGGAATTTTCAATGCGGAAGACGCCTGGCAACGAATGCTCGCCGGGGCTGAGATGGTGCAGATCTACAGCAGCCTTATTTACAATGGCCCGGGCATTGTTGCCGAGATTGTCAACGGACTGGCGAAACGTGTTGAATCGTCAGGCACAGTATCGCTGCAGGAAGCCGTTAAATTTGCACGCAATAAAAGTCTTGAAGAATTAACTGGAGGTAGCAGATGAAAAAGCTAAACCTTTTCCCACCAGATAGAACGGTTATTGGCAGGCATGGCGATATCTCCCTGTAATTCAAACCCTGCTCGTTTCGCCAGTCTGTCAACCTGATCAAAATCTCGAATGCCGCTGACCGGATCCCTGTCTTTCAACCACAGGTCAAAGTTTTCGTTGCTTGGTTCCAGTGCCCGGTCAGAGTATCGATAAGGGCCATAGACATAGATCACGCCACCTGCCGGTAAAATCTCTCGCGCCAGTTCAAAAAACTGCTCAGCCCCCTGCCAGGCCATGATATGAATAGTATTAATGCAGACTATCGCATCGACTTCAGCTAAGGCCGATACCTGCCCAACATTTAATGCAAGCAAATCGAGCGATCTTGCCGGCAGCAAATTACCCAGCTGTGCTTCCTCTCGCCAGGCATCAATGCTGGCCAGCGACTCCTTATTACTCGGCTGCCATTGCAGATGCGGCAATCCCTCTGCAAAGCAAACGGCATGCTGTCCAGTGCCTGAACCAATTTCCAGCACACAACGGGAGTGCGCTAGAATGGGCTTAAGCACATCAAGAATCACCTGGCTATTCCGGTCACAGGCGGGAGCAAATTCTTTCATCATTTTTCAGGAGCCTATCCATGCCATTACTCACAATAACGACCAATATATCACTCGATGATGAGACTGCACAGAGCCTGTGCAAGGATGCGTCTTGTCATGCCGCCAGCCTGCTGGGTAAGCCTGAAAGCTATGTGATGGTCTGCCTGCAGCCAGGGACTATCATGAGTTTTGCTGGCGATAACTCACCCTGCGCCATGCTGGAACTTAAATCACTCGGCTTGCCAGAACAGCAAACAGCCTCCTTTTCGGAATCGCTGTGTAACTTTTTTAATCAGCGGCTAGGGATAAAACCTGAACGTATTTATATACAGTTCTGCAACCCAGAACGGCATATGTGGGGGTGGGACAGACGAACCTTTTAACGTCGTTGTATTACGTATTACGCATTAGGTCAGAAGAATCAAGGTTCCGAGCGAGCTCCACTACATCTGGGTTTTCCTGCCAGGGGATATCTGCTATCAAACACCCCGGAATACGTGACTGCAGTGTTTCTTTTACAGTTACAACTTGCTGTAAATCAGGATCAATCTGATTAAACACCCAGCCGGCCACAGTCAGTCCACTGGCCAGCACACTCTCTGCAGTGAGCAGTGCGTGATTGATGCAGCCAAGTCGAGCCCCTACAACTATTATCACAGGTAGATCGAGTCCTATAGCGAGATCAGATAAATTTTTCTGTTCATCAAGCGGCACCTGCCAGCCACCGACACCCTCCACTACCACCGCATCAGATGAAGATTCTAAACGCTGATAACATGCCACTATATGATCCGTACTGATGACAATATCTGCCTGCTGTGCAGCGATATGCGGTGCTATCGGCGGCAAAAAACGGTAAGGGCAAATCAAATCATAATCAGCCGATACATTTGACGCATCGATGAGCCTGTCGGCATCATCATTTCGAAGCCCATTGAGGGTCTCGATGCAGCCGCTGGCAACCGGTTTCATCCCGCAAACGCTTAATCCACTTTCACCTAAGGAATGAAGCAACGCAGCAGACACCAGTGTTTTGCCAACCCCGGTATCAGTACCTGTAACGAAATATCCCTGCTTCATCTTGCCGGCCGCAAAAGATCAACCTGAACCTGCTTTTCATTTAATGAAGACCGTCCTCCCGACCAGGCATGGCCATAGACCACTTCATAGCTGGCAGGCAGCCGACCTTCGTTGTCAGCAAACTGCAGATAGGCCTGCTCCAGCTTGCGTAAAACATCACGCCCCATCAAACTGGAACGACGCCCCGACATGACATTGCGTGAACCAATACCGTGCAGATCTCGCAGCAGGCCGAGTACATCACTATAGGTCAGCGTGAAGCGGTCGACGTCCATCACCGGCTCACGAAAACCGGCCTGCAGCAGGGCATCACCATGATCATGCATATCGACAAAATCAATTACGTGCGGGCGGTCATCGACAACAGACCAGGACTGCCGTAATTCTTTTAGCGTGTCCGGGCCAAAGCTCGAAAACATCAACAGGCCATCATCACTCAGCACACGCCGGAACTCGGCAAACACGGCAAGCGGATCACACCATTGCAGCATTAGATTGGAGAACACAACATCGGCACAAGCATCTTTCAATGGCAGGCTGACGGCATCTGCCTGACAATAGCACTGTCGGCTGAACCAGCCTTTCTGGCTGCCGGCCTGCTGAACCATGCCCGCTGCCAGGTCAAAACCGGTGACCTGAGCTGCTGGCCAGGTTTTGTGCAGATGGCGCGTGCAGTAGCCGGTACCGCAACCGACATCTACCACATGAGCAGGTTTTATCGTGACCGATTGCAGCCGTTCCAGCATCTCATCTGCTATCTGGCGCTGCAAAACAGCATATTCATCATAGGCACTGGCAGCACGCTCAAAACCGGAATGCCTACCGCCTGCTATGCAACTATCGAGCTTCATGCCATCACCCTGATCTGTTCTGCTACCGCATCTGCATGCTGCAGAAAAAAAGCATGTCCACCGGTCTGAAATTCAAGCCGTCTCGTGTTGGGTATATTCTCCTGCAGCCAGTGGCTTGCAGCAGCCGGCACCACCCGGTCATCGGCAGCATGCAGCAGCAATATCGGCAGGTCGATATCAGCAACAGACCGACGAAGATCAGTTTCAGCCAGCTCGGACATTCCCTGCTGCAATGCTTGCGCTGTTGCTTTGCCGGATAAAGCTGACAGGACTGCTCTTGACTGCCGATCAGCTGCGCGTCCTGCATTCAAGCGCACGAACTGCTGCATGGCAGTTGCCGGATCATCAACTACCTGCTGACGAAAGGCATCAAACACCGCCTTATCCATGCCTGAGCCCCATCCCGGGCGATTGACAAAACACGGCGTAGTCGCAAGTAAAACCAGCCCCCTGACCTTGCCAGGCTGACGCATCGCAAGCTGTAACGCCAACAGGCCACCGAGTGACCAGCCGACCAGCAACACAGGTGCATCAAGCCGGATAATTTCTCCTGCATCTGTATTGCCGGCATAACCAGGCCGATCGGGTGCCCTGACATCAAAATCAGCTGCCAGCTTATCTATCAATGATGAAAATACTGACCCCGGAAAGCCCCAGCCATGCAGCATCAGTATCTGCATCATACTGCAGTACCCTCTGCCAATGCAGTCGCCAGTGCATCAAGCAGCAGGTCAATATCCCCTTCCTCATGCGTGGCACTGAGCGTAATGCGCAAGCGTTCGCTGCCTGCCGCCACCGTCGGACTGCGAATAGCAAATACCAGCAGACCCTGCTGCTTCAGTATTTCTGCCACCGCCAGCGCCCGGTCATTATCTCCGATGATAATGGGCTGTATCGGAGTTGCCGATGGCATTAATGATATGTTTCTCTGCCGACAGGCTGCCTTGAAATAATCGACCCGCGCGGCAAGCTTTTCACGCCGCCAGCCTTCTTGCATCATCACTTCCAGCGCGGCGTAACCTGCCGCCGCAACAGCAGGTGGCAGTGCCGTGGTGTAGATATAACTCCGGCCCTGCTGGATAAGGGCTTCAATCATTTCTTCACTGCCGGTTACAAAAGCGCCAAAGCATCCCATCGCCTTGCCGAGTGTGCACATCGACAAAAGATATCCATCGCTATAGTCTTTACTGCGTGTCTCAATGTTATCGACAAGCCCTCTACCCTGTTCGCCCAGCACGGCAAAGCCATGGGCATCGTCGATATAGCAGAGCGCTTCGTTTTGCCGCCCAAGTTCAAGCATCTCTGTCAGCGGAGCCAGGTCGCCATCCATGCTGAACACGCCATCACTGGCGACAATGTGTCTGCCAGCCTTTTCTACGTCGAGCTGCCTGGCCAGTGCATTCATATCCAGATGAGGGTAGCGCTTCAAGCTGGCACGTGACAGCAAGGCACCATCAATCAGCGAGGCATGGTTCAGCTTATCCTGATGAATGACATCATCGCGCCCGGCCAGCGAACTCAGCACAGCCAGGTTTGCCATGTAACCGGTTGAAAAAAGTAATGCACGTTCTGCGCCCATAAAGTTGGCCAGTGCCTGTTCCAGTTCTTCATGAGGCTCACTGTGACCGCCGAGTAAATGTGAGGCACCAGCGCCAACACCCCAGCCGCTAACACACTCGCCCATCGCATTAATAAGTTCAGGATGCGTCGCCAGACCAAGATAATCGTTGCTGCAGAATGACAGATACTCTCTGCCATCAAATACCACCCGCACACCCTGTGGACTATTGCTGGTCATACGATGGCGGTAGAGGCCGGCGTCTTTACGCTTCTCTATATTTCTGGTCAGGTCGAACATTGTGCTTTCTGATTAACAGTTTTACGTGTTACGTTTCAGGTTTTACGTAACACCTAATACGTAAATCGTAAAACGAACCTTTAAATCAGGCCGAAAAAACTTCGCTTTGAAGATCGAGTTCCATCGCATGCAATCCCAAGCGGTCAAACAGCAATCGATCGGCATCAGCTTCCGGGTTGTCTGTAGTCAACAAGCGTTCGCCATAGAAAATAGAGTTGGCACCCGCAAAGAAACACATCGCCTGCGCTTCATCAGTGAGGCTCTGCCGGCCGGCAGAAAGCCTCACCAGCGATGCAGGCATCAGGATGCGGGCGACAGCGATACAGCGAATAAACTCAAATGTATCCAGTTCATCTGTTTCTGCCAGCGGCGTGCCTTCGATTTTCACCAGCAGATTCACCGGCACACTCTCGGGATGATGCTCAAGATTGGCCAATGTCATTAATAGTCCAACACGATCCGTCTGTTCTTCTCCCATGCCGACAATGCCGCCACAGCACACCTTCATACCGGCATCACGAACGAAGGAAAGCGTATCCAGCCTGTCCTGAAAAGTACGCGTGGTAATCACTTTGTCATAGTATTCCGCCGAGGTATCAAGATTATGGTTATAGTAATCCAGGCCGGCCTGCTTCAGCTGCATAGCCTGCTCGGCGGTCAACATCCCGAGTGTCGCACAGGTCTCCAGTCCCAGTGATTTAACACCGTTGATAATCTCCAGAATGCGTTCAAAGCCTTTCGGTGTCGGCGATCGCCAGGCCGCCCCCATACAAAAACGGCTGGCTCCGTTTTTCTTTGCCTCACGGGCACTTTCCATTACCGTCGCTTCATCCATCAGGGGTTCGACTTTAAGTGACGTATCATGCACCACGCTTTGTGAACAATAGGAGCAGTCCTCTGCACAGGCGCCGGTCTTGATATTCAGCAGGGTACTGAGCTGTATGGCATTAGCATCAAAATTCTGACGGTGTATTGTTTGCGCCTGGAACAGTAAATCATTCAATGGCAGATCAAACAATGCCTGTACTTCCTCTCGCTGCCAGTCGTGGCGTATATCATTCGTCAATGCCGCTGAAGATTCGATAGTTGATTCCATTACTTTGCCCATCTTGCTGATTACCCTATAATTGTCCGGACTGGACATGAAGTCTCAGTTTTTAGACGTCAATTGTCAACCTGGAGAACCATGGATGGTTTACAACTCCCTGTTTAATAAATTCCTGAACAGCCTGCTGCCCGTTTCCTGCGGTCTGTGCAATGCCGCCACGGGCAGCCATCTGCCACTCTGCCAGCCTTGCCTGAACGAGCTGCCTATCCTTGGTACAGCCTGCAATACTTGCGCCCTGCCTGTCGCCACAACAGGCAGCTGCGGTAAATGTCAGCAGTACCCGCCTGCCTGTGAGCAGACAGAGGCACTGTTTCTCTATCAGGAACCCCTAAGTCAACTGGTTCAGCAATTCAAATTCAGCCGTAAGCTGGAATACGGTTATTTATTCAGTTCTTTGATGGCAAAAAAATTATTGTCACGGCCAGAAAGACCCGATGTGATTATTCCGGTTCCTTTACACAGCAGCCGCCTGCGCAGCCGGGGCTTTAATCAGTCGTGGGAGATCACCCGCCAGCTGTCACGAATCACCGGCATAAAGGCCAGCCATAAATTCTGCCAGCGAATAAAAAAGACCCCGTTGCAAACCGGCCTTAAAGCCAGCGAACGAAAACGAAATCTCAGACAGGCATTTTCCATAACAGCTAATGTAAGAGACCTTCATATCTGCATCGTAGATGATGTAATGACTACAGGTTCAACCCTGGAGGCGATAGCGGCCGCACTGAAAGCGGCTGGTGCAGCGAGGGTCAGCGGGCTTGTAGTAGCTCGGACTGTTTTGTAAGTTTTTTTGTTATGTTTCTTTCTTTTTGGTCGAGTTCGTTTATTTTTTTATTCTTTTTCTTGAATTAATCCAGGTTTTTCTCCCTTCATGGGCGAGTTCATTTCTTTTATACGCACAAAAGAAACAGAACCAAAGAAAAACTGCCCCGTCGTGTTGGCCTTCGGCTACTCTGCGCGCTTCAGTCTGAACCGGGCGCGGTGAACTCGCTTACGCTCAGACATGCACCGCACTACTCCGGCCCAGCCTTCCAGTGCTCGACAACCCAAAAGGGGGAGAAAGGGCAAAACAAACATTGTAGCGTCATCCCCCGCGCGATCAGGGTTTGATCACACCGTCGGCAATCGCGCCGGAGAAGGCATTCCTACAATCAAGACCAAAGGATATTTTTTGATTTTGACCTTCGGTGTTGACCTGCCCCGTCCCGTTCAGGCTTGCCGAGACGCGCAGGAGGGGCTGGGGTTTCGGGGTGTGCATGTTTGAGCGTAAGCGAGTTCACACCCCGCCAGCCCATCAGAGCATCGCAGGGTACCCATAATGCTTTTTATTATGGGCAAGCTTGCGGGTGGCCTTTCTTTTGGTACCTTTTCTTTGGCCATCAAAGAAAAGATACTCGCCCATGAAGGGCGAAAAACTTATATCAATTCAAGAAATATAATAAATAAGGAAAGACTCCCACATGAAGCGCAAATAGCTAAGATGGAATCATGTAGATAAATAAAAATAAACCATCATAAAAACAAATAAAATAAAAACGCTCCTAGTACTAAGCGATAAACAACAAACACCATCATCCCCATGCGCAGGATCATCGTAAGGAACAGACGGATGCAGAGGTAGGCAAACACTGCCGACATGGCAGCACCAATAATAAAGCTACGCCAGTGTATAGGGTCCGATGATTCGGCCAGGTCGGCACCGAGCAGGATGCCGGGCAAGATGATTGCCGGAATGGATAACAGAAATGAAAAACGTGCGGCGGCAGTACGTGTCAGTCCGAGTATCAATGCTGTGGTAATTGTAATGCCCGAACGCGAAGTGCCGGGTATCAATGCCAGAATCTGCGAACCGCCGATCAACAGGGCATCTTTCCAGCTCAGGGAATGTTCATCCCTATCACGCTTACCGATATGATCTGCCCAGCCCAGTAACAAACCAAAGACAATGGTTGTCGTAGCAATAACCAGAGGCGACCGCAGTTCCCCGCCAACAGCTACTTTCATCAGTACGCCGCCTATACCCAGTGGAATAGTACCGATGACTACCGCCCAGGCCAGCTTTGAATACTCTGTATTCGGCCTGCCTGCCAGTGTCAAAGCCCAGTCGCGAACCATTGGGATAAGATCATGGCGAAAATAGAAAAGCACAGCGACTAAACTGCCAACATGCACTGCCACATCAAAGGCCAGACCCTGATCAGGCCAGCCGAGCAGGCGCGGTATCAATATCAGATGGGCTGAGCTGGAGATAGGCAGGAATTCAGTAAAGCCCTGTACGGCAGCTAGCCAGATGGCATGTATATCAGACATTTTATAATTTTCCTCTCATATCCCTGAATATAAAGCCGAGCAGCTCATGCTCGATGCCTTTTCCTAAGGCAATCACTTTGAATAACTCACCCATTTCAGCCGGTGACGTTAACAATTGTATTTCATGATTTATCACTAACTGTGGTTTCGATATTTCTTCTTCGCCTGCATCCGCTAGCGAAACCACCTCGGTCAGCCCTGAACTCAGTAAAAAATTTGCCTGCGTTGTATAGCCCAGTACATCCAGTTCAGCCGCAATAGCTGCCTCGGCAACGCCAGTAAAATCAACATGGGCTGTAATATCCTGAATGCCGACAAGGGCAAGAGGATTACTGTGTGAATGATGACGAAAGTGGCACATCATAGTACCACCCGTGCGTTGCGGGTGATAATACTCATGCCTGGGGAAGCCATAGTCAACCAGTAAAACCACTCCCTGATTCAACCCTTTTTCGATCATCGCGATCCAGCCTCTAATCGCCGGGTTTAGTTCGGAGCTGTATCCGGCAGGCAGTTCAAGTTCAGCTATTTGTTCAGCAAGCAGCCCCTCTGACGACCGGCAAGCCCACTGAAATTCTTCGGCCGCTGAACCAGCGGACTCCACCAGATACTGTTGAGCAACCCCTTCATCATCAACAGCAAACATTTCCACAGGCATCGCATCGAGTACTTCATTCGCCAGCACCACGCCGGTAATCGCCTGCTGCGGCATACTATCCAGCCAGACAAAACGCTCACTATGCTGCGGCAACTGCTCAGTTATCATTTGTCGTTGACGCTGTTGTAAATCAGCAGAGGTTTCAAGAATATAATAGTGCTCGGGCAGCACAGCTAGCCTGTCAAGTTCTTTTACCAACGCCACCGCAAGCCGACCGCTGCCGGCACCGAACTCCAGTATGTCGCAAGGGGCATCAATTTCCTCAAATACCTGGGCCACCTGACGTGCCAGACATTGTCCGAAGACATCACCAAGCTCCGGTGCCGTAACAAAATCCCCTTCTGCACCAAAACGACGCTGCCCGGCAGCATAATATCCCATGGCTGGCGCATAAAGTGCCAGATGCATAAACTCTGAAAAGGGAATAGCCCCGCCTCTGTCGGCCATTACCTGCTGGATCTGAATCGCCAGCTTATGACTGTGTTCAGCAGAGAGCTTATCTGGCTCGGGTAATCCTGTTATATTGAGCGGAGGGAAATTCATTGATGACTGTTAAAAAAAATTATCCTGTTGCATTTATCACCGGCAGCGCCCACCGGATAGGTGCCTGTATCGCGCGCCACCTGCATCAGCAGGATTACCGGGTAATCATCCATTATTATTCGTCCGCCGGCACGGCGCAAAAACTTGTCGACGAACTGAATCAGCTAAGAGCTGATTCCGCACAGGCGATAAGAGCCAATCTTTCCGAGCCGAAAGAAATCACTAGGCTGGCAAAGAGCGCAGTGAGCTGTTTCGACCAGCTTGATCTGCTGGTCAATAATGCCTCCCGCTTTTTCCCTACCCCTATGGGGGACGTGACAGTCGCACAATGGGAAAACCTCGTCAACACGAACCTGCGCGCACCGTTCTTCCTGGCCCAGGCATTGCAGCATGAACTGACAAAAAGCCATGGCTGCATTATCAACATCACTGATGTCTACGGCCATCGCCCACTTGAACATCACCCGGTCTATTCTATGACCAAGGCCGGTCTGATCATGCTGACCAAATCTCTGTCGAAAGAGCTGGGGCCAGAAATCAGGGTAAACGGGGTATCACCCGGTGCTATTATCTGGCCGGACAGTGATTTATCAGACAACCGTAAGTCAGAAATCCTCTCACGTACCAGCCTGGAACGCATAGGTGGGCCTGATGATATTGCGGAAACAGTAGCTTTTCTTGCTAAAGCGGATTATGTCACGGGGCAGATTATTGCCGTTGATGGTGGCAGGCTGGTTGATATTTGAGGAACCCAGGCGTACGCCAGCACACTAAAATCACGCCCGTAACTGAATCTCAGCATCCTCATTGATGCTTCCATCAGTCTCCAGAACAACCAGCTTAGTCCCATCAGGACTTGACAGAACACACATGGGCCGCTGAAACAACGGACGCCTGATGAACTTGATGTACCAGCCAAACCGTTCCAGGTTATTGAATGCCATTATCTGGTCTTCATTGAGAAACTTCATCAGGTTATGCGGGACTGGATCTACCGTGCCCCGTTCGTGTTCAAATTCCATTTTCTGCACCTCCATGGCTGATTTAACCGGATTGGCTACACTATCTAATCATTCTTATTTGTAGTCAAATACTATTTCTGCACAGGTCGATTGTCAATTTTTACCTGATGATTCGCGGACGGTATGGGAACTACAATTCCACCTCCCACAAATCCTGTCCGCTAAAATCTCCCTCCTGCCATAGCTGCGAAAAGCTCAACCCCAGCTCGGGATGTACATAATCCGGTGCGAGCTGCGACAGTGGTTTCAGCACAAATGCATAACGAGTAATCTCATTACGAGGAATATCATGTTCATCATCATGACGCAGCAAATCACCATAGATCAATAAATCCAGATCCATGGTTCGCGATGTAAAGCGTTTTTCACCACGCTTGCGCCCGCAGGATTGCTCAATCTGATCAAGTTTGCCAGCAAGCTGGCTAAGAGATAAACCGGTATCGAAGCTGACTACCAGGTTAAGAAAATTTTCACTGTCAAAACCAACAGCCATTGATTCGTATATCGGCGATATACTTACAGGCGAAAATTCTGATTCGATTGCAGCCAGCGCCATAGGCACATACTGCCTGGCCTGCTGGTTGCTGCCGACACTGACATAAACCTGTGTCACCCGGCCTTACCCCGCTCAATGATGACACCGACATCCCGTCCACCATTGATTGCACCTTTTTTGTTCAACTTAACGCGGCACCAGGGGATCTCAAATTCATTTAGCAGAATATCAGCAATTCTTTCTGCCAGTGCTTCAACCAGGTCAAAATGATTACCTTCTATGAAACTAATGACTCGTTTCGCCACTTCCTTGTAGTTCAGGGTGTCCTGAAGCCGGTCACTCGCTGCAGCAATACGGATATCAGCCCCCATATCCAGATCAATCGTCAATTGCTGGGTGATCTGCTTTTCCCATTCCCAGACACCAATCTGCGCATTCGCAACCAGGCCATGCAGATAAATTATATCCATTGTCTTGTTTATCCTTAATAAAAAAACATTCTTAACCACAAAGGCGTTCAGTTGAAAGCTCAAAGTTGAAAGAAACTGCCTGGATCTTTTAACTTTTTACTTTCGACTTGTTACTTCCCCGGGCTTCTTCAATTCAGATATTTTCCATCTTGGCTTAATGCTGACTGCCATCTCCTCTGACTCACCTGCCAGCAGACGAAGGCAACCTACGTATGCAATCATGGCACCGTTATCAGTACAAAATTCCGGGCGTGGGAAGTAGACACTGATATTATCCTGCCCGGCCATCTCATTAAACTTATGGCGCAGCATCTTGTTTGCGCCGACACCACCGGCGACTACCAGCTGATCATAACCGGTCTGCTTGATTGCCCTTCTGGACTTTATTAATAACGTGTCGGTAGCGGCATCCTGAAATGCCAGAGCAATGTCGGCACGCGTCTGGTCAGTTAATTTTTTTTCTTTTTCTTCATGTTCGTGTGCGGTGGTCAGGGTAAAGGTCTTTAAACCGCTGAAGCTAAAATCAAGACCGGGGCGGTCGGTCATAGGCCGCGGGAATTTGAAGCGGCCCGCCTGCCCCGACTCAGCTTGTTTTGCCACCGACGGCCCGCCGGGATAGGGCAGGCCAAGCAGCTTGGCGGTTTTATCAAAGGCCTCTCCGACGGCATCATCCAGTGACTCACCGAGAATCTCATACTGACCGGGCCCTGCCACATCGGCCAGCAGGGTATGGCCTCCTGAGACCAGCAATGCCAGAAAAGGAAATTGGGGCCGGTTTCTTTCCAGCATTGGTGCCAGCAGATGGCCTTCCATATGGTGCACGCCGACTGCTGGCACAGACAGCCCCAATGCCAGGGACTGCCCCATAGAGGCTCCGACCAGCAGGGCACCGGCAAGCCCCGGCCCGCGAGTATAAGCCACACCATCGATATCCTTCAGGCTGAGTCCCGACGTCTCTAACAACCCGCGTATCAAAGGCACCAGTTTACGAATATGATCGCGTGCTGCCAGTTCGGGCACAACACCACCGTACTCGGCATGTATAGCTATCTGTGAATATAAACGATCTGCTACCAGTCCCCGATCACTGTCGTACAGGGCAACCGCTGTCTCGTCGCAGGAGGTTTCTATTCCCAGTACCAGCATTCGTTCTATCTATTTCTGTGTTGCTAGAGAAGGACCGCTATTGACCGAATTCACCGGGCAAACGTGAATAACTGCACTGCATCTGCAATGAACTGGCGGTATTGCTGACCGACGCCAGGCAGGCATGTTCCCGGCTGGCAGGAATCCAGGCGGCAACCTGGATAAGGTACTGGTCCTGCCCGTCATTATTCAACCGGTCCGCATTCAAGCGAACGATATTGGCATCAAACTCAAGGAACACCTCCGTCAAACGTGCCACCAGCCCCGGATGATCACCACCCTGTATAGTAATGCGGTGTGTAATTTCAGTATTCGCTGCTGGTTCCGCAGAAAATTCAAAATCAACCACCTGTATTTCCGCATTGGCAAGCTCTGGCAATAATTCCAGCGTCTCTTCAAGCACTGCCTTCGTGATCTCCGGGTCGGACTCACAAACCGCCGTAAACTTTGCCCCGCTGCCGAGCACAGTAAAGTTAGTACTGCCCAGATTGATGCCAAGGTCAAACAAACAGCCACTGATAGCCGAGACCAGGCCTGTTTTGTCCGAAGAAAGGACACTGACGAGATAGACGTTTTGCATTGTTTGCTCCGATGGGAATTTCGTAAAACCAGATTCTACCTTAACTTTGTTATAAAGAAGTTCCAAGGTTCAAGTTCCAGGCCAAAAGATTGAGAATCATCAGTCAAAATCCTTAAGAGTACCCTTAAGGGTTAGAGATGCCAGCAGTAAAAGGGAAATAATTTAACTGGCTTCTTCTTTGATCTCTGAACGTCCTGGCTGTTACTGGCTTTGGGTTAAGATGTTTTGAACTTTGAACTTAAAACTTGAAACTTCCATATATACAAAAATAAAAAAGGCAGTTATAATGTGCTGCTCACTAAATTATTGATGTTTTTAAAGGAAATATTGCATGCCAAGTGTCCGTATCCGCGAAGGCGAACCATTTGATATCGTTCTCCGTAAATTTCGCCGTTCTTGCGAAAAAGCCGGCATTTTTACTGAAGTACGCCGTCGCGAGGCTTATGAAAAGCCAACCACCGTTCGTAAACGCAAGATGGCAGCGGCGAAAAAACGTGAAATGAAGCGTATTTCACGTGATCGTCAGCGTCTTACCCGCAACTTCTAAGTCTTTCATCTGATTTACCGACCTGTCCCGGTATGAGTTCCATAAAGGAAAGGCTCGCCAGTGACATGAAGCAGGCGATGCGCGACAAGGATGTGGTGCGTAAAGATACCTTGCGCATGTTACGTGCCGCCATTCAGCGCCGTGAAGTCGACGAACGCACCGAGCTTGATGAAGCACAGGTACTTGCCGTCATCGAGAAACAGGTCAAGCAGGCACGTGACTCTATTTCTCAGTTCGTAGAAGGTGGTCGTCAGGATCTTGCCGACAAAGAACAAAGCGAACTGAATGTCCTGATCGAATATCTGCCGGAGCAAATGTCGGCAGAAGAAATAACTCAGCATATTAAATCCGTCATCGAACAGTCCGGTGCCAGCAGCATGAAAGACATGGGCAAGGTCATGGGAATGCTGAAACCACTATTGCAGGGCAAGGCCGACATGGCTGCCGTCAGCAAAAGCATCAAAGACCAGCTATCAGTGTAGTGCTTCATCTTGTTTAACGATTAAGCGCGACGAGAAGCTAAGCCAAATGAGCGGACGCATACCAGCGGAATTTATTGACGAACTGCTGGCACGCGCAGACATAGTCGAAATCATCGACAGCCGTGTGCCATTAAAAAAGGCCGGTCGGGAATACAAGGGCTGCTGCCCGTTTCACGACGAGAAAACCCCCTCATTTACAGTCAGTCCGGGCAAGCAGTTCTATCACTGTTTCGGCTGCGGCGCACACGGTACAGCGATTGGCTTTCTCATGGATTATGACAACCTGGGCTTCCGTGAAACTGTTGAGGAACTGGCCGGGCGCTACAGCATGATCATCCCGCAGGCAGCCGGTCAGGATAATTCAGCCGAACGCCGTAAGCAGGCAGATCTGTATGCTGTACTAGAGTCTGCCAGCAAACATTTCCAGGGGCGCTTACGCGAATCCGACACGGCAAAAAACTACCTGATCGAACGCGGTCTGTCGGGCAAAATTGCCGCCCAATATGAACTGGGCTTTGCCAGAGATAGCTGGGACGACTTACTTAATTCACTGACTGCAAAGAACATCTCCAGCAAAGATCTCGAAACCGCAGGGTTGACCTCGTCCAATGATCAGGGGCGTGTTTATGATAAATTCCGCAACCGTATCATCTTTCCTATCCATGACCAGCGCGGACGTGTGATTGCCTTCGGTGGACGGATACTCGGTGACGGTGAACCAAAATATCTCAACTCCCCCGAGACACCCGTTTTTCACAAGGGCAAGGAACTCTACGGCCTGCATCAGGCACTCGCTAGCATTGGCAAGCAAAATCAGTCGCTGGTAGTCGAGGGCTACATGGATGTCATCGCACTGGCACAGGCCGGCATAGAAAATGTGGTCGCTGCACTGGGAACAGCCACCACGCCCACACACATAGAACTGTTATTCCGTCGTTGTGATGAAATTATTTTCTGCTTCGACGGCGACCGTGCAGGGCGTCAGGCTGCCTGGCGAGCACTGGAGAATGCTCTGCCGTCGATGCGTGACGGCAAACAGGCCAGCTTTCTTTTCCTGCCCGACGGTGAAGATCCGGACAGTTATGTCAGAAAACTGGGGCGTGACGGTTTTACCGATCAATTACGCGAGAAGTCCCTGCCGCTGCCCGAATACATGTTGAACCATCTTGCCGAAGACATTGACCTGAGCCGCATGGACGGCAAGGCAAAGCTTGCTGCACTCGCTCGCCCTTTGTTGAATAATCTCCCGCATGGAACATTGAAAGCACTGCTGGTGCAAAAACTGGCCGAGATTACCGCCATGGATGAACAGGGTCTCGCCAGTCTGATGCTGGATCAGCCGAAACCACGGCCAACCCCCCAGAAAACTGCTACTTCTGGCAGCAAAAAACACAATTTAATTGGAAAAACCCTCACACTGTTACTTAATCAGCCGCAACTGGGGCATGAAGTCAGTAATCTGGACTACCTGCGGTTGCTGGAACTGGCCGGCATGGATGTATTGAGTGAGATCATTGAAATAATCAAAGGTCGCCCTGATTTGACAAGTAGTGCTATAATCGAACGTTTTCGTCAAACAGTTTATTACGACCGCCTGTGCGAGCTCGCCAGTCCAGGTATCGAACTTGAAGATGATGCAGTAAAAACAGAGTTTCTTGATGCGATTAACCGTCTGCATTTAATGGCCATCGATCAGGAAACAAAGAAAATCACTGCACGCTCAACTAAACTAAGTGAAGAAGATAAAATACGATTGCGCAGCCTGCAGCAGCAACGGCTTGCACTCAAACATTAACAACATAGAACATAACCTGATGGAATAATCGCAGTATCATTTCCGTCTTTACTTATCAGGGTTATTGAGATACGGGTATTTGACCCTATCTTTACCTGATCAGGATTAATAATCTACTGCCAACTTTTCTGTCACGAGTCTTATCTGTATGGATCTTGAAACAAAACGATTACAACTGAAAAAGCTGATTCTTAAAGGTCGCGAACAAGGTTTTTTAACCTATAGCGAGATCAATGATCATCTTCCGGAAGACGTGCACGACACCGATCAGATAGAAAATGTCGTACAGATGATCAATGACATGGGCATTGATGTCTACGATCAGCCGCCTGATGCTGACAGCCTTATTATGAAGGCTGAAACAACAGATGAGTCCGTTGTAGAAGAAGCTGAAGCCGTACTTACTTCCGCAGTGGAAAGTGAATTTGGCCGCACGACAGACCCGGTGCGCATGTACATGCGTGAAATGGGTACTGTTGATTTGTTGACTCGCGCCGACGAGATTAAACTGGCCAAGCGTATCGAAGAAGGCATTCGCCAAAGCATGGGTGCCTCCGCAACCAGCCCGTTCATTATTGAATCCCTGCTGGAAAAAGTTACCCTGATCGAAAATGAGGAAATGCGGCTGACAGATCTGCTGCTGGGCTACATTGATCCTAATGAACCGGATGTTATTCCTACGCCTGCGCAGGTAGCCATCGGCGCAGAAAAAAAAGACGACGATGATGAACCTACCGGGCCGGATCCAGAAGAAGCCGTAAAACGCTTCAAGAGCCTGAAGCGCCTGTATAACCGCCTGATCAAAGCCATCGACCAGAAAGGTTCTGGTGACCCTGCTGTCAAAAAGGTACAGGTTAAACTGTCTGAGGAATTTCTGGAGATTCGCTTCACTCCGAAACAGACCCAGATGTTTATCTCCGGTGTAAAAACCATGGTGGGTGAAATCCGGGCCAGCGAACGCGAAATATTGCGTATCGTGGTCAAGCAGGGTCGCATCACCCGGAAAATGTTTATTGAAGCATTCCCTGGACATGAAACTGAAATCGAATGGCTGGATGAAATCATTGCCTCCGGTAAAGGAGATAATTCTGTCCTGACCGGTAAGCGGGATCGTATCGCCAGCCTGGCAGCCAGGCTGACAGCTATTGAAGAAGTCGCCGGTCTGCCGATTCACGAGCTAAAAGAAATTAATCGCCTGGTATCGATTGGTGAAGCAAAAGCACGCCGTGCCAAGAAAGAAATGGTCGAAGCCAACCTGCGCCTGGTTATTTCTATTGCAAAAAAATATACTAACCGCGGACTGCAGTTTCTTGACCTCATTCAGGAAGGCAACATCGGCCTGATGAAAGCCGTAGACAAATTTGAATACCGCCGTGGTTATAAATTCTCCACCTATGCAACCTGGTGGATCAGGCAGGCCATTACCCGATCTATCGCTGACCAGGCACGTACCATTCGTATCCCTGTTCACATGATCGAGACTATCAACAAGTTGAACCGTATATCTCGACAGATCATGCAGGAACTTGGCCGTGAAGCAACACCGGAAGAACTTGCTGAGCGAATGGAAATGCCGGAAGAAAAAATTCGCAAGGTATTGAAGATTGCCAAAGAGCCTATCTCCATGGAAACACCCATCGGTGATGATGAAGATTCACACCTCGGTGATTTTATCGAAGACAAAAACATCGAAGCACCAATGGATTCAGCAACAGGTTCCGGCCTGAAGTTTGCCACCACGGATATTCTTGATACACTGACTTTACGTGAAGCCAAGGTGCTGCGAATGCGTTTTGGTATTGGCATGAATACAGACCATACTCTGGAAGAAGTAGGCAAGCAGTTTGATGTAACCCGTGAGCGTATACGTCAAATTGAAGCCAAGGCGCTGCGCAAGCTCCGCCACCCCTCTCGTTCAGAGCACTTGCGCAGCTTCCTTGAGCCAAACCAGTAATCATACACGGGCCTATAGCTCAGTTGGTTAGAGCAGGAGACTCATAATCTCTTGGTCCGGGGTTCGAGTCCCTGTGGGCCCACCAACATTCCTGATATTAATCAGGCACTTAAAGCGGATGCAAATGCATCCGCTTTTTTCTTCTTCTCTTTAACGTGACCAGATCGTGACCTGGGCACATCTAGCAGATTAACTGCATTACGAACATTCTCAGGGGCAAGGTGTGCATACCTCTCAGTCATCGTTATTGATGCATGACCTAACAGGTCTCTTACCTCAGCTAATGCAGCGCCAGCTGAAACAAGCCAGGCCGCACAGGTATGGCGCATATCATGTATACGAAAATCTACAATCTCTGCATCATTACCTGCTCTAGCAAAACTCTTCTTCACAGACTGAATCCTTTCACCTTTTTTACTGCAAAAAACCCATGGACTATCTGGACAGAAATCGGCATGAAAACGTGCACGACTTTCAATCGCTGATCTTGCCTTGCTGTTCAAAGGAATAGATCTATTCCGCCCAGTTTTAGTATGGTGTGCCTCCAAGTAAAAAATACCTGCCTGAAGATCCACCCGGGACCATGTAAGCCCAAGCATTTCCTGACTTCTACAGCCTGTATACAAAGCTAATAAGATGAAATCACGTAAATGAGGTGCTCTACTCACGCTACTGGCTTTATCAAGCAGTGCATCTGACTCTTTAAAAGTAATCCAGCGTACCCTGCCTGGCGGCTCTTTTAACTTTCTTCCCGCCACAACATTTGGAATATTCCATTCCCATTCACGGTTTGCATAATTAATAGCTGCCGAGAATAAAGCAAGTTCACGGTTGATAGTTGCATTACTGACTTCTTCTTTTCGCATAACAATATAGGTTCGAATATCTGAACCAGTTAATTCATTCATGACGCAACCTTTGAATAACCTACGTAGATGTCGCGTACGTGTGTTATCTCTGTACGCACTGCGTTTCTCATCTTTTGTTTCTCTCAAATACGCTAACATAAGCTCTTCAAAGGTTCTCGATGGTTCATCGCCCCATTGACGAGTCTTGAACGAATCAAGTTTCCATTTTGCTTCTAACGCTTTCGCCTCCTTTTGGTTTGTGGTTTCAGTAGAGCGTCTAACTCTTTTGCCGCTGTGGTCGGTGTAACTCGCCCACCAGACGGGACTATCTTTGCGACGGTATGGCATGTGCTTTTCTCCTTGTACACACCTGGCTCCGCGCTAGATATATTATGAGCGCGAAACATATTTTTTTCTA
>JAYEGM010000106.1:0-3433 GCA_034659075.1 Pseudomonadota bacterium | reverse complement strand
TTGCGATGCTGTCTATGGGTGCGGACTGGATGATAGATGGCGTTGTTGATCTTGCCGAGCGCACCGGTCTGCCAAAGATTGTTATTGGTGCTACTGTCGTTTCGCTGGGCACGACATTACCTGAAGCCTTTGTTTCAGTGATGGCGGCCTATATGGGTAATCCTGGACTGGCACTAGGCAATGGTGTTGGTTCAATAATTGCCGATACCGGGCTCATATTTGGTCTGACCTGTGTGCTTGCTGCTGTACCTGTTAACCGTTTCATCCTCAACCGTACCGGCTGGGTACAGGTTGGCACTGCAACACTGCTGGTGCTGATATCCATTGGTGTATTATTGATGACTGATGACGACCCTAAACTGGAGCGCTGGGTAGGCTTCCTGTTTCTGGGCCTGCTGCTGCTGTATCTGTACATCACCTACGTATGGGCAAAGCAGGGGACGGGTGTGTTACCAGAGGATGAAGCTCTGGAACATGAGCTGATGAGTATAAGCAAAAGCTGGATCCTGGTAGTGGTTGGTTTGCTGCTGATCATCATCGGTGCCCGTATACTTGTGCCGAGTGCTTCCGAAATCGCAATGCGCCTTGGCGTGCCCGATGATGTGATTGCTGCAACAATGGTTGCTTTCGGGACATCGCTACCTGAGTTAATGACAGCCATAGCAGCAATTCGCAAGGGCCATCCGGAGATAACCGTTGGCAACATTGTCGGTGCGGATGTTCTCAATGTCCTGTTTGTAATTGGTGCCGCTGCCGCTGCTTCACCGCTGGTTATTCCGATGAATTTCTATTACTTTCATTTCCCGGCTATGCTAATTATCCTGTACTCGTTCCGGGTATTTATCTCAATGAACAAGGAGGGTGTATTTCACCGCTGGCAGGGGTACTGGTTGTTGAGTGTGTATTTAATCTACGTAGGACTTCAATATACCCTGAATATCGAGAGTGCTCATTAGTGATGACTATTTCTTATCAGAAAAAGACAGGCCATATGATATGAATATACTGATTGCAACAGATGGATCGGAGTATGCCAGCAATGCACTGGATTTTGTTCTGCGCTTTCCGTTCCCACATGATTCGAAAATGACGGTGCTGTCAGTTGTCGATGACATCCCGATGCTACAGGCAGAACTTGATGCATTAAATGATGCTCAAAGCGAAGCCCTGAAGGAAGCTAACAAACAGTTGCACGAAGAGGCAGAAGAACTCGTAGAACGGGAAGGTGGTCGCTTGCGTGAGGACGGCTGGCCTGGTCAAACTATGGTGCGCAGTGGTAAGCCAGTTGATGAAATCCTGCGTGTTGCCAGGGAAATAGATGCCGATCTGATCGTGGTGGGCTCACATGGTACCAGTTTGGCTAAACGCTTCCTGCTTGGCAGTGTGTCAGATCGGGTATTCGAATACGCACCCTGTTCGGTTTTAATCGTGAAGAAAAAATCCGAGGATGATGTAACAGCAGAAATCGAACCCGGCACCAACGCAGCCTATCGGATCATGCTGGCCTATGACAATTCAGATGCCGCACATGATGCTCTTGACCTGTGTTCATCATTACCTCTGGAAGAGAACTCGGAAATCAGGGTGGTCAATGTATTGCCACTCATTACCGCCTACCGTCAGGATATCCGCCAGCATATCAATAATATCTGGTTACAAAAAAAGCAGATTATGCAGGCAGCGCTTAAAAAAGCGGTCAGGTCTTTACAGTGGGCTACATCCAACGTAATGACTGAGTTACGCGAAGGGGAGAATGTGTCTGATGAAGTTCTCCATGCCGCAGAAGAAGCTGGGAGTGATCTGATCATGGTAGGATGTAAAAACAAGAGCAGTATCAAGCGTTTTCTGCTCGGTTCCGCCACTCATCGCATGGCACGCTATGCCAAATGTAATGTCTGGGGGGTGCGCAATAAAAGCAGGGAAAACTGATTCATGTCAGCAGATTTAAACAATGCTCATGACTTGACAGCAGCTTACTTCAAAAATAAGAAGTACCATTACGAATATTGTCCGGGCAATACTGCCATCTACACCATCCGGAATATATTTATTAAATTAACTTTTAGATATAATTAGAGATAATCTATATACCCAAGAAGGGAGAAAACAAATGGCCAGGAAAAAATCAACAGCGAAGAAAAATCAGACAAGGTTGACTGATATAAAAAAGACTGTTTCTTCGACAGCAAGTTCTGTCATTGTCGAAATAGATAAGGCGAGTGATGTCGTCGTTCGTGAAATACGCGAGGGATTTAATTCAATTAGTGATAAGGCAAAGGTTGCTGCCAAATCAGCCGCTGATGCATCAGTGAATGTAAAAGATATCGTTTCTGATGCGCATCCAAAGGAAATTTTTCTTTCTCTGGTAGATGAAGTTGAAGATGTCGCCGAGGGAATTATCAATGTTGTCAAAGAGCGCTTCAATCAACTAGGTTTAACAGCCGAAAGTTCGGCCAAAAAGAAAGCGGTTAAGAAGAAAGCAGCTAAGAAGAAGGCGGTTAAGAAGAAAGCGGTTAAGAAGAAAGCGGTTAAGAAGAAGGCGGTTAAGAAGAAAGCGGTTAAGAAGAAGGCGGTTAAGAAGAAAGCGGTTAAGAAGAAGGCGGTTAAGAAGAAAGCGGTTAAGAAGAAAGCTGTTAAGAAGAAAGCGGTTAAGAAGAAATATTCCTGATCACTTTCTAAAACAGAAACCTGGGAAATTGCCGTCAACGGGAAACCTTGGCCAGTTCCCAGATTTTGCAAATATTTTCTTTCGATCTTTTTTTAAAAAGTTAGCTCATTACGACTAGTCGCGTAATTTCACAAGGATGTGAAAGATGCCACGTAAGCCGCATTTCTTCTCTCAAGCGGTCAGTATAAATAGCCGCAAGTGGCAAAGGCTGAATCCTTAATGCTGGGTAGAGAAAGACCACCAGTTTACCTACACATTGGCGTAAATGTGGGATGGTCTACCAGTTTTGTTAGTGCGGTTCACTGTTTTTACTGTCACTCTATTCCAATCAACTAATCCGCAGTGGAAATTATTCTTTTGCCCAGTGTTCATCTCTACGCAACGGGATGTCGGGGTGCCTGTTAAGAAACCCGTTCTGCTCAATAAGTGCCAATGCAGTCTCATCTGAATCCGTCATTACGCAGACTGGATTTTGATACATAGGACGTCTAATAAATTTAATGTGCCAGCCAGATGCCGTCATGCGACGGTATGTAAATAATTGTGCTTCGTTCAAATATCCCAGCGGGTCATCGGGTATCGGTTTTACCCCTTTTCGTTTTTCTTTCTTCTCCATCTATCAATCTGCCCTGGTAGATCGGTAAAAACACCATAATTCGTTCAATATTTGTGGTTCACCAAAAATTTTCTTTAGCATGTTTTCACCCTTTTGATATTATTGTGTAAATTTGCATCTGAAACTGACCCACCAGTTTCATCCATTAT
>JAYEGM010000105.1:0-3442 GCA_034659075.1 Pseudomonadota bacterium | reverse complement strand
TTGGTCTCGAAACGAGTCAGTCCAGGGGCGTATTATTGTTCAGCGCCTCTGCCGCCACCTCAGACTTGAGTGGCAAAGATGACCTGTTCTTCCGTACGGTTGCCTCTACGGATGCCATGGGTGCTGGGGTTGGGCAGTATGTACGTCAGAGACGGGAACTTTCCAGCATTGCCATTATCTACGATGAGGACAATGATACCTATTCATTACCGATGAAGGACGCTTTTATAGGCACATTTACCGATCTGGGAGGTCAGATCACCACCCAGGTCGGCTTCCCCGGAGGGGAAGAACTGGATTATTCTGACTTTGTGGAGGAGCTGATCGCTTCGAGCCCGGAGGGGATTTTCATCATCGCAAACCCCCTCGACACTGCGCTCATAGCGCAAACGGTTCGTATCAAGGGATCTACGACTGCATTGTTCTGTACTCCCTGGTGTCAGGCCAACTCGATGTTGCAGAACGGAGGCAGCGCCATCGAAGGGGTGGAACTTATCATCGCAAACGATGCTAATGTTAGCAACCCTGCCTCGGAGGCTTTCAAAATAGATTATCAGGAACGCTTTGCTCTGTCACCGATCTTTATTGCCATGCAGGGCTATGAAACCATGCAGATGCTGGCTCAGGCCCTCGAAAAGACAGCAGGAGAACCCGAGGGGCTACCGGAAGCTCTGAAGGATATAAAGAGTTTTCAAGGCCTTAGCGGTGAGATTGAAGTTGATGCCTATGGCGATGCGGTGCGTTCTCTTGTTATCCAGCGAGTGATTGATGGTCAGTTTGTAACGGTGGAGTCCTTGGCGTTATCCAGATGAAGACCATGGAATCGTACAGAGTTAGTTGACACTTTTTTCAAGAGCCACGACGTATGAAGAGCGACCATTTCAAGCTACCCTCAATCCGGACGGTCATTAACCGGATGCTGATCACACACCAGGTGATCTTTTTTGTAATGATCGCTTTGATCATGGCTGGCGCCGCTTATCTTGGAGGGCAGAACCAGCTTGAAGAGTTGAACCAGACGACCCATTTGCTTACGAAACTGGTTGCAGAGCATATCGACTCGGCTAACCGTGTGATCAGTGTTCTTGCAGCCCAATCGCCTGATCAAAAAGATCTGGACACCGTCACAGAAACCTACGCTGCATTTGATGTGCTCTATCATCTTGACCAGGACGGTATACTTGTTGGCATTTCTCCCCAGAATAAACAAAACCTGCTGGGAATGGACATGTCTGCCCAACCCTATTTCACCCCCGCCCAGGGTGGCCTGGTGATTTCAGATCCATTCATTTCAACCCACACCGGTAATCCCACAGTTTATCTGAGCCTACCCATTGCCAATCAGGGAGGTGCCGTAGTTGGCGAATTAAGCCTGACGAATCTGCAAGAGAGCGTGATAAGAGAGAATATCTCAAAGATTGGCACTTTTTATATCCTGGATCAGAATGGCTACTTGCTGGCGCATCCCCAATATGACCGGGTGCGTTTGTATGAAAGTTCTAGCCAGTTGGAAATTATCGAGGACGCCAACCAGGGCAAAAAATATCAAGTCTTCCTTTCCGAAGGTGAATTACTTGTTGCCATGGCGGTGGCCATACCCCGCACAAAGTGGGTGGCCATTACACAGGCACCGCTGATGGTGGTCTATGGGCCATATCTTATCCCGGCTATCTCAGGGCTGCTGTTGGGACTTATCCTCTTTGTTGTGATCGGGAAGCGGGAGCGTGCCGGTATTACCAGAAAGGTTGTCGATCCTTTGAGTGAACTCAGCCAGGAAGTCGAGAGCCTGGCGGTTGGAGATCATATTAGTAGATCAGTGCTCCACCAACCCGCAACCATCGCTGAGGTATACAGCCTGGCAGAAAGTTTCGAGCTCATGAAAGATGCTGTCCAGTCCCGTGAAGCAGCGCTAAAGGAAGGCGAAGAACGCTTCCGCTACCAGACTGAGTTCTTGCAGAACGTTTTGAATTCTCTGACACATCCTTTTTACGTCATCGACGCTCAAGATCATCGGGTGATAATGACCAACGAGGCCGCATACAGCGGTCCCTTGCCGAAAAATATCACCTGTCATGCCCTGCTCCACGGCAGTGAACAACCCTGCGAACTGACCGGTCAGCACTGTCCGCTGCTGGAGGTCAAGAACACGAAAGAACCTGTTGCAGTAGAACATATCCATATCGACAAGACTGGCCAGCCCCGGCATTACGAAGTTCGTGGCTTCCCTGTCTTAGATCAATCTGGGGAAGTTATGCAGATGATCGAATATTCCCTGGATATTACCGAACGTAAACTGATAGAAGAGCAGCAGCAGTTGCTGGTTGCCTTGGAAGAGCGCGAGCGCATTGGCCGCGAACTGCATGACGATCTGGGCCAGGTGATGAGTTACGTCAGCGTGCAGGCGCAAACCGCCTTACATCGTCTCGATAATCACGAGCTGAACGAGGCGCATGTTATCCTAAACCAGCTGGCAGAGGTCGCCCAGAAAGCCTTCTCTGATGTGCGAAAATACATCTTGGGCATCCGTACGGATGAATACCAGCCTCCGGCCGACTTTTTTGTCGAACTGGATCAACTGTTGGACAGACAGAAACAGCATTATGGATTGGATATCCAGGTAAGCCGGCCAGATGAATGGTGGGGCAGTCCCTTTGCACCGGAGGTTGAAACCCAATTGCTGCGAATTATCCAGGAAGCGCTCACCAACGTCCGCAAGCATGCCGGCGTCGCTACTGCGCGCTTGATCTTCACCGAGTATGCAGATCAGGTGCAGGTGATCGTCGAAGATGATGGTCGCGGATTTGCGCCCCGGCCTGACACTGACACCACGGTGGGACCTGAGTCTGTTCACGATCCAAACGGACACTTTGGCCTGGCGATTATGAGCGAACGAGCCGCAGTTGCCAGTGGCCGGCTGGAGCTTCGCTCCGCCCCTGGTGAGGGCACGCGGGTCATCATTTACTTGCCGCGGGCGATCTCGCAGACTGAGAAATCATCCAAAGAAGCTGCGAGAGGCGTTCGTGTGCTTCTGGTTGACGACCATCCACTATATCTGGAAGGTTTGCAAAACCTATTGGTTGCTCGGGGCATGCACGTGGTGGGTCAGGCTTACGACGGCCTGGAGGCGCAAATACTGGCGCGAGATCTGCGTCCTGATCTGATCCTGATGGATTTACACATGCCCCGCTGCGATGGCCTGGAAGCGACAAGGGTTATCAAGTCTGAGCTGCCTGAAGTTAAGATCGTGATGCTCACCGTGGCCGCTGATGATAAGATTCTTTTTGAGGCGCTCAAGAGCGGCGCTTCCGGTTACCTGCTCAAGAGTCTAGATAGATCGCAATTCTTCATTTTACTCGGTCAGGTTTTGCAGGGTGAAACGGTCTTGTCTCCAGGTCTTGCCTCCCGTGTCTTGTCGGAGATGGCCGGCAGTGAATCGGCGGGG
>JAYEGM010000104.1:0-13223 GCA_034659075.1 Pseudomonadota bacterium | reverse complement strand
GTGGCTCTGGCAGGGACCAAAATTTGCAAAGGTTAAAGGTGTTGAATCAGAATTCTTGTCTGATATTGCCATTGATGTGCAGGGCTTTGAAGTTCGTAGAGATGGATGAGGAAAGAGTATGTTTTATGATTTATGATTTACGTAAAACCATTACTGTCCCATAAAGTAATTCATGGGACAGCACTGAGCTCAGGTCTAATCTGACTGGACTGATAGCCATTATCAACAGTATTTGACAAACAAAAAATCCCTGTAATCGACCCGTAGTTGCCATTTAGCCGTATGGCTAATATAGTCTTGCACTGAATGGGGATTAACGACCCTGAGCGGAACTGGTACAGGTTTCCAGGCATAAATTACCCAGTCAACCAATTGGCGTGTAAAATTAACTATGCTCGTGTACTACCGCATGTATTACCTATCGCCTAATCAGACTCAATATTTCATATCATGAAAAAAGTGTTCGCAGCAGTAATCCTTATGCTTTCGATGAATACAGCACAGGCTGTGTCGTATGATGAACAGAAATTACTCTACCTGACGATGCATAGCAGTATTCTACTTATGTTCTGCGGGTACCCTGATGCGGGGTGGGAATTAGTAGATGTTGGCAGGACCCTGGGAAATCAAGCGGGATATTCTGACCTGCAACTTGCCCAGCTTCATAATAAAATTAAGGCGCAAATAACTAACAGACTCCAGATGCAAGGTAGAATGAGAGAAAGTGATTGTGATAATGCAGTAAACTTTCACGCCTATGCGATGAAAGCCGGTTTGGCCGCTGGTGGCCATTAATCGTCCTTTTCTGAACCAGGCTAAAGGCCTGCTCATGACCCGGAGCGGCACCAACAAGCATCTGGCTTTATCGTAAATAATTGAGCAAGGCTATTCTATTGTGTTGTATTTATTGCGACAGGGTTACCATCAGAATCCAGTTGCTGCTGCTTTTTCCAGTACAGACCACCCGCTACAGTGGCCAGTAGAAAAACCACCAGAAGAAGAGCTCCATTCACTGTAATTTCGTAACCATTGACCAGTGTAGGAACAAGCGTCAGCGTGCCGGCCATAGAACCAACCACCAAACAATGAATAGTGACGGCTTTTCGTGACAAATTCGCGGTCAATATACCGCCAAGAAAGGCAATCAGCGCCGTTATAGCAAACAGCAGAACGGTTGTTGTTTCAGCAAGAAATGAGAGTGAAGGAAACTTTTTCACCAGGCTAAAAAAACCCATGCCAACGAATAAAAAAATCAGTTGCGCTAGCAATCCCATAAAAATAATGGCAAAAAACCCGCCAAAGATGGCTTTAATACTGTTCATCACTATCTATCCAGATAAGTCTCAATTTTTACAGATGTACTAGTCAGAGTGCCCTTGAATCTTTAAGCTGATTTTATTGCTTGAACCATTTCCTTCGCTGGGCCGCATACACCAGCCGTGGATATCGGGTTTTTCCCACACTGCCGTTATAGCGGGCCAGCGCCCTGTCTATCTGGCCTTTTTCCATGTCAAGATAGTATTTCAGGATAGTTGTGCCATAGCGCAGGTTCATCTGCGGGATAAATAGGTTGTCATCAGGGTGGCCTAATTCCTTGATCCAGAAAGGCATGATTTGCATCAGCCCCCTGGCGCCGACGGGAGAAATAGCAAAACGATCAAAATTGCTTTCGATCTGGATGACGGACAGCACCAGTTCCGGCTCCAGCCCGGCACGAACTGATTCGGCATGGATGGTTTTAAGCAACTCCAGCCGGTAGGTCGCCTCAGGGATTGTTTTCTTTAAGCGATTCGACATGTCTGTTAACCAGACTTCAGCGGCGATATGATCTTCAAAGCCTTCCGGGCCATACATCGCCCGGCGCAGGGCCTGACGCATCTCATCGTCAATAACAGGAGGGGTAAATTCTTCAGCCTTAACCGTGCTAAAGGCAGCTAGCAGGAAAAACAGGATAAGGGTGCGGGGTGAGGTAATTTTCATGTTTAGTGTGAACTAGAGAAAATCATGATGTGTCGTGATTGTGAGGAACGACGTATGAAGCAATCTCTATGTGCTTGATTATACATTATGAGATTGCCGCACTTCGTTCGCAATGACGGGTTTTTATTCCTTATTAAGGTTAGCCTAAGTTGAATATTTCTCAATATGGGAACCAATATCATTGGTTGCTATGTCCTGCGTATCTGTCTGTGTGCGTGATTTATATTCCACCACACCGTTTTTAAGCCCGCGTTCACCGATGACGATACGATGCGGGATGCCTATAAGTTCCATATCAGCAAACATCACACCCGGTCTTTCGTTGCGGTCATCCAGCAGGACATTAAGGCCAGAAGCCTGCAGCTTGTCATAGATATCATTACACACGCTGGAAACTTCTTCTGATTTGTGGAATCCAATTGGCACTATAACCACATCAAAGGGTGCAATACTGTCCGGCCAGATGATGCCTTTCTCATCATGGGACTGCTCTATCGCCGCTGCGACAACGCGTGATACACCAATGCCATAACAACCCATAGGCATGATTACTGCTTTGCCATTCTGATCAAGGCAGGTGGCGTTCATACTTTCCGAGTATTTTGTTCCCAGTTTGAAGATATGGCCAACTTCTACCCCCCGGCGAATTGAAACCGATGCCTCGCATCGCGGGCAGGGGTCGCTTTCTACGATATTTCTCAGGTCAGCCATTTCTGCTTCTGGCAGGTCTCGCCCCCAGTTCACTCCAGTCAGGTGCTTGTCATCACTATTAGCCCCACAGACAAAATCTGCAAGCCTGAGAGCGCTTTCATCAGCAATCACAGGAATACCGATATTTACCGGACCAATAGAACCGGGAGTGCAAGCGGCTGCCTGTTTGACTTCCTCAGGACTCAGCAGGGCGAGTGGTTTTAATACCGCAGGCAGCTTTTCAGCCTTGATCTCATTGAGCTCGTGATCGCCACGAAGAATAAGTGCGACAGGGCCTTCTGCACCATGAACCAGTAAGGTTTTGATGGTCTGTTCGGGATTGATCCCGAGGAAAGATGAAATCTGCTCGATAGTGCGCTGTCCGGGAGTATCGATAGTTTCCATCTCTAATGAAGGCCCGGGTCTTTTGCCAACCGGTGGCAGTGCAGGAGCCTGCTCAATATTGGCGGCGTAATCGCATGCGGAGCAAATAACCAGCCCATCTTCACCGGCATCAGCCAGTACATGAAATTCATGTGATGCGCTGCCGCCGATGGAACCGGAATCGGCCTCTACAGGCCTGAATTCGAGTCCCAGCCTGGAAAAAATACGCGTGTAAGCCGCATGCATGATCTGATATGTGTCATCCAGAGATTCTTCGCTGCTATGGAATGAATAGGCATCTTTCATCAGGAACTCACGTGCCCGCATGACACCGAATCGTGGTCGGATTTCATCACGGAACTTGGTTTGTATCTGATAAAATGTGGCGGGCAGCTGACGATAACTTCTGATTTCCCGTCGAATCAGGTCGGTGATGACCTCTTCATGCGTCGGACCAAAGCAGAATTCCCGTTGATGCCGATCCGTCAGACGCAGTAATTCAGGCCCATATTCATCCCAGCGTCCCGATTCCTGCCAGAACTCAGCCGGCTGGATAGCAGGCATCAGCAGTTCCTGACAGCCGGCTCGATCCATTTCTTCACGAATAATGGCTTCAACCTTGCGTAGAACACGCAAGCCCAGCGGCAGCCAGTTATAGACCCCTGCAGCAACGCGCCGGATCATGCCAGCACGCAACATTAATTGATGGCTGATAATTTCAGCATCGGCAGGTGTTTCTTTAAGGGTAGAGAGAAGAAATTGTGATGTGCGCATGGGGTTATTCGTTTAGTGGTTTCCAGTTGGTAGCATTTTACTGGGAAAAGAAGTTGGAGTCATATTCTTAATTAGTTTCAAGTTTCAAGTTTCAAGTTTCAAGTTTCAAGCTTAAAGTCAAAGGCACTAACCACAGAGGACACAGAGAGCACAGAGGAAAGAAAATATTCGGTTTGAAACCATAATCACATCTAGTTCTACGTTTTATACGGATATCATAGATATAGACAGTACCAGGCAACACAAAAAACCTCTGTGTCCTCTGTGGTGAAAGATTTTTGTCTTTTGGTTTTAGAGGTTCATTCTTGAAACTTGAAACTTGAAACTTGAAACTATTTTTACTCCCACAAATACGCCGCTCCCAACACCCCGGAGCTATCGCCGTGATGATTCTTTAAAATCGGTGTTGTAAAGCTGTCGCTGAATATATGCGGTTCTATGGCCTTACGACCCCTGTCATAGAGTATATCCAGGTTTGACAGGCCGCCACCGAGGACGATGGCATGCGGGTCAAGGATATTGATTACCGTGGCGACGGCACGGCCAAAATGGGCGAGAAAGCGCTCGATGGTTTTTATAGCGATAGCGTCACCTTGTTCGGTCAGGCTGATTATTTCAGAAGGGCTGGTATTTGCTATGCCGCCATTTCTTTTATAGTCAGCAGTCAGGCCAGGCCCTGAAATCAATGTCTCCACACACCCTTTACGTCCGCAATAGCAAGCAGGGCCATCTGCCAGTAATGGATTGTGTCCCCATTCCCCGCTGATGCCCATGCCACCGCTATGTACCTGCTTATTGATAACTATGCCGCCACCAACCCCGGTTCCCATGATGATTCCAAATACTGAAGTGTAATTTGTGCCTGCGCCATCTATTGCTTCAGAGAGTGCGAAGCAGTTTGCATCATTGGCCATGCGTATTTTTCTTGCGAGATGCTGTTCTAAATCTTTGAGCAATGGCCTGCCATTAAGGCAAATGGTATTGCTGTTTTTCATCAGGCCAGTGAGCGAGGATTGTGTGCCGGGAGTTCCTATTCCTGTTGTGCAACGTGTGCCGACTTCAGCTTCAAGCTGATTGATGAGTGTGCTAATCGTATTGATTATTGCAAGGTAGGCTCTTTCTCCATTATCTTCAATAGGCGTTGCTATGCGTTTTCTTACAAGTATTCTGTTCTCTTCAGAAAGTACGACACCTTCTATTTTAGTTCCACCGAGATCTATCCCTATTCGTTTCATTTTTTGACTCTTACAAAAAAATAAGCTATTTCTAATAGCATGAGCATTTTTAAATTACAAACAAACGTAATCATAGCAGTACAGTTCATTGTATTGGCAACGATCTTTTCATCACCCGCCTGGGCGATTAAATCGGTCGCTGTCTACGCATTGTTTAATGGCAAGGCCATATTAGTCATTGATGGCCAGCGTCGCATGCTTCATACAGGTGATGTTACACCTGAAGGGCTGACCTTGATTTCATCGAATACACGGGATGCCGTTATTGAGATTGATGGAAAACAGGAGCAGTTAGGACTGCATATCAATCCAACCATTGAGCCGATGCATGTTGGAAATAATGGCAGTGAAGAGTTTGCAACGACGGTTAGTTTAAATATGGGATCTGACGGTTTTTTTCATGCAGCAGGTGAAATTAATAATAAATCTGTAACTTTTCTTGTCGATACCGGCGCTAGTTCTATCGCCTTGAGTGAAAGCATGGCACGGCGACTGGATCTTGATTTTTCATCAGGGGAAAAAGCCTATGCAAGTACGGCTAATGGCAATACCCGGATGCGATTTATATACCTTGATAAAGTAAGCGTTGGTTCAATTGAAGTTGACAATGTTCAGGCGGCTGTTATTCAGGACCCCGGACCATCCGGTATTCTGCTTGGTATGTCATTTCTAAGTAAACTGGAGATGAAACGCACAGGAACTACTATGGAATTGATTCAACACTGAGGTTGAAAAAAATGCCTGCCACCGGGGCAGGCCAAACAACCGTGGAGGAGAAGACTGCAATGGCTTGAAGAGCCACTAGCGGGGGATTATTTCAAGTCGTATAAAACTTCAATCTACAAAAAATCTATTTCATTTCATAAAGAAATGTCATCGCTAGTTGTTATTAAAACAAAAATAAATGTCTGTGGTATTACTCCAGGTGGGTATAGTTATGCAGATAAATGGTAAAAAAAGGGTTAATCTATATACTACTATTGCTTGACACGCATAGATAAAAATCTATTATGTTCATTTCAATCAAAGCAGAGGTGAGTTATGCCTGAGAATGTATCTAAATCCCATAAGGCTTTTCAAAAAGCAAGACATGATTTTATTAAGCTTGCACATAGAACTGAAACGACGCTAAAAAGGGAGAAAAACAAACAGCTTCGACAGCTGAAGCGGGCAAATACAAAGCTCGTAAAGACTAAAGACAGGTTAATTGCTGCGGAAAAGCGCCTTGCTGAAAAAGGAACAGCTGCATCGAAGTTGCAGGTAAGGAAGGTGAAGCGGCTGCTTAAAAAAGAGCAGCAGGCCGCAATGGAACTGCGTGAGTCGATGCTTCCCCTGACTGAAAAACTTAAGGCTATGAGAGACCATGTAGTCTCTGCCAACTACATTAGCAGGGGCATGGAAAGAATTGATAAAGAAATAGAAAATTACTGGAAGAAGAAATCAGTAAAGGCTGCAAAAAAGACTAAAAGGAAATCTGTTAAGAAGACCGTAAAGAAGAAAGCAGTAAAAAAGAAAGCAACAAAGAAAAAGGCAGTCAAGAAGAAGGCTGTGAAAAAGAAATCGGTCAAGGTTAAAAAGAAAACAACGAAGAAGAAGGCTGTGAAAAAGGCAAAGAAATAATCTGACGAAGATATAATTGTAGAAATGTTTCATGAAAAAGCCGCCAGTCAGGCGGCTTTTTTATTTTTCAGAGCTTGCTGCCCGGCAGTGTAACTATACCGGCAGTCAGACAGGATCAGATAACTTGTCTCGTTCAATCAAAGCGTAGGCTGAATGGTTATGGATGGATTCAAAGTTTTCTGATTCGACTATGTAGCCATCGACCCTTGTATCTGCATTCAAGGTAGCCGCTACATCTCTCACCATATCTTCGACAAATTTCGGGTGGTTGTAGGCATGTTCTGTAACGTGTTTTTCATCGGGGCGTTTAAGCAGCCCGTAAAGTTCTGAGCTTGCCTGTTTTTCCACCATCTCAACCAGTTCTTCGATCCAGATAAAACTGTTGGCGCGGATTGTTACGGTGACATGTGAGCGTTGATTATGTGCGCCGTAGTCGGAAATCTTTTTAGAGCAGGGGCAAAGGGACGTGACAGGTACAATAACTTTTAATTCAATTGAGGTCTCACCTTTTTCGATTTCACCATTAAAAGAGACCTGATAATCCATCAGGCTCTCGACACCGGTAACGGGGGCTTTTTTGTTGATGAAATAGGGGAAGCTCATTTCGATGCGGCCGGTTTCAGCTTCCAGGCGTTCTCCCATTTCTTCCAGCATGTCATGGAATGATTTTATCGATATCTCGCGTTCATGTTGATTAAGGATTTCAACAAAACGGGACATATGGGTGCCTTTGAAGTTATGCGGCAATTCAACATACATGTTGAATGTAGCAATCGTATGCTGTTCACCTTCACTGCGGTCTTTCACTCTGACCGGGTGCCGAATATCCTTAATACCTACCTTGTCGATAGTAATTTGCCGGCTATCATGGCTACTTTGAACATCAGCGATCTCGCCGCAGTTGTCATTGTCACAAGTATTGGAATCTTCGGTCACGTCGGGTATCCGGTGCTTAGGCTAGAAAAGGGTGCAAATTTTAGGCGGATTCAGCACTGTGGGCAAGTGGAACATCCAGTACATTTAATATGGCTTTCTGTATCCCTGCTGAATCAAGGCCGCAATCGGCCAGCAGCAGACGGCTATCGCCATGCTCAATAAACCGGTCAGGCAGGCCCAGGTTAAGTTTGAGGCAATTGCTGTTGATGCCTGACAGATATTCATTGACGGCACTGCCGGCACCACCCTTAACAACATTTTCTTCTAGCGTAACAATCAACTGATGGCTTGCAGACACACGTTTGATTATTTCTTCATCCAGTGGCTTGACGAAGCGCATATCAACCACGGTGGCAGAAATATTCTTTCCGACTTCCAGGGCAGCTGGCAGCATGCTGCCAAAGGCCAGTATCGCAATGACTTTTCCCTCAAGCAGTGTTCTGGATTTACCGATTTCTATCGGTACCAGCCCAGCATCAATTTCGACGCCGGGACCGGCACCTCTCGGGTATCTTACGGCAGAGGGTGAATCGAGCTGGAAAGCAGTGCTCAGCATTCTCCGGCACTCATTCTCATCTGCAGGTGCCATGATTGTCATGTTTGGTATACAACGCAGGAAACTGAGATCAAATGCACCGGCATGTGTCGGGCCATCAGCACCGACAAGGCCGGCACGGTCTATAGCAAAGATTACCGGCAGGTTCTGGATTGCCACATCATGAATCAGCTGGTCATATCCACGTTGCAGGAAGGTTGAATAGATCGCTACCACCGGTTTTAAACCATCCACGGCGAGACCAGCAGCAAATGTGACCGCATGTTGTTCCGCGATACCCACATCAAAATAGCGCTCAGGATACTGTTCTGAAAACTTGACCATGCCGGATCCCGCACCCATCGCTGGGGTAATTGCAATTAACCTGGGATCAGCTTCAGCCATATCGCATAACCATTGGCCAAATACACTTGAATAATCAGGTTTTGAGCTGGATTTACCGACGGCCTTGCCTGTTTCTATATCAAAAGGGGGCATGCCATGGTATGTGCAGGGGTCATTTTCCGCTGGCTCATAACCCTTGCCTTTTTTCGTGATCACATGCAGGAACCGAGGGCCTTTCAGGTGTTTCATGTTACCCAGCGTTTTGACCAGCGTATTCATGTCGTGGCCATCTATCGGGCCGATATAATTGAATCCCAGTTCCTCGAACAGGGTCCCCGGCATAATCATGCCTTTCATGTGCTCCTCACTGCGTTTAGCAAAGTTCCACAAAGGCCCCATACGGCTAAGGATGCTTTTACTGCCTTCCCGTGCAGAACTATAGACGCGGCCTGACATCATGCGGGCCAGGTGGTTGGACAGGCCGCCAACATTAGGTGAAATCGACATTTCATTGTCATTCAGGATGACCAGCAGGTTGGCATCTATTTCTCCGCCGCAATTCAGCGCTTCAAATGCCATGCCTGCGCCCATGGCGCCGTCACCAATAATGGCGACCACATCATGCTCTTCTTTCTTTGTCGCCGCTGCCACAGCCATGCCCAGCGCGGCACTGATGGATGTGCTGGAATGGCCTACACCAAACGTGTCATATTCGCTTTCTTCTCTGTGCGTAAAGCCGCACAGGCCGCCTTTTTGCCGCAGTGTCGCCATGTCATCACGTCGGCCTGTGAGGATCTTGTGCGGATAGGTTTGATGGCCAACATCCCACACCAGGCGATCAACAGGCGTGTTAAATACGTAGTGCAGGGCAATGGTGAGTTCTACGGTACCGAGCCCGGCGGACAGGTGGCCGCCTGTTCTTGAAACAGATTCTATAAGGAACTGACGTAGCTCGGTTGCTACACGCGGCAAATCTTTTTCATCGAGCCGCCGAAGGTCCTCTGGCGAGTCGATTTGTGGCAGTAAGGCTGCTTCGGATTCGGCCAGAGATGGGTCGGCATGATCGTCATGGTTTATCGGGATATCGGTGGACATGGTGCTAGTATATTCGATTTATAGCGTAATCAGCCAACATCTGCAGGTTTTGTGTGTCAAAAGGCAGTTGATTGAGGGCTGCACTAGCCTGCTGATGAGCACTTTCAGCCGATTTTCTGGCTGCTGCCAGACCCATCAGGCCGGGGTAGGTGGCCTTGCTGTTGATCTCATCTGCACCGGCCTGCTTGCCCAGTGTTTCTGTGTCACTGACGACGTCGAGGATATCATCAAGGATCTGAAAGCCCAGCCCAAGTGCTCTGCCATAGTCTGAAAGCAGCTGTAACTGGCTGCTGTCTGAGACTCCCGCCGTCTGAGCGCCCATCAGTACCGCGGCCTCTATTAATGCCGCCGTTTTCATGGCATGGATCTGCTGCAGGGATGAAAGCTCGAGGTCTTTGCCTTCTGCTGCAAGATCTAATGCCTGGCCGCCGACCATGCCCAGAGAACCTGCTGCTTTTGCCAGTGTGCGAACCAGGCGAGGGCATAGCGTCATGTCAGATGATTCTACAGAGCCCAGCAGCTCGAAGGCCAGTGATTGCAGGGCATCACCTACCAGCATGGCGGTGGCTTCATCATAAGCCTTGTGGCAGCTTGGTTTGCCGCGCCGCAGATCATCGTCGTCCATGCAGGGTAAATCATCGTGCACTAGCGAATAGGCATGAATTAATTCGATTGCTGCCGCCGGTGCATCAAGGGCAGCAGGTGTGGCATTTAGCATGTCGCCGGTAAGATATACCAGGCAGGCGCGCAGGCGCTTGCCGGCATTCAGTGTCGAATAGCGCAGGGCTTCGTGCAAGACGGTCGGTATTGTGTCAGCTGTCGGCAGTGCCCTGTTTAGATAGGCTTCGAGGCGGTCCCGGTAGGGCGTTAGCCGCTGTTCAATAGTCGGCTCCGTCACGTCAGGCGTTTTCCGGGTCATCATTGAATGGTTCTATTACCAGTTCACCGTGCTTTTTAACCAGTTGTTCGACTTTTTGCTCGGCTTTTTTCAGGTTTTCCTGGCAGATACGGCTGAGTTCCACGCCTCGTTCAAACTTCTGCAATGATTCATCCAGTGTCAGCTGGTCATTTTCCATGCTCTCTACTATCTGCTCGAGTTCGTTCATGGCAGTCTCGAAATCGGGTGTGCTGGATTTTTTTGCAGGCATGTCAGGTGTTCCGTAGTTAAAGGTCTAAAATAGAGGCCGGAGAGGCAAACTATCGGAGGTGGCTGTTCAGGTCAATATGTATTTTTTTATATGGCCGGTTTTCTTTCTTTTTGCTTTGATATACGGTAAAAATTTCTACTTTCGCATGTATAATAAACGACTTGCATAAGCCGAGAGAATAAATTTGAAAACCCTTATTTTTGTGCTGCTCAGTATTATACCCATGACATTGCAGGCGGCTGAGTCTGACCCTGTTTATGGTGATGTTGAACAAGAGCAGCATATTCCGCGTAAAGGCGAAAATAAACCACCAGCAAAGCTGACGATTGATGGTATGCCTGAGTATCCTGGTGATAGCAACCTCAGGAAGCTTGAGATACGCAGGTCAAAATCTACCTACTACGTGGATATCTCATCCATCACATCCAGTAAAAAAGATAATATCGTTCACGTGGTTACTGTAGGGATTTCACCCTATGGTGCCCGTACGGTTGCATATGAAGGCTTCGATTGTGGCTACAAGCGCTATAGGGCGTATGGTTATGCCGGTTCCGAGGGGCCTGTTCGGCCATTTGACGAGCAAACCTGGAGGCCTGTGAAGGATGAGGGTGAAGGCCGGTATCGGGCGCTATTGATCGATAGTTATCTCTGTGGCTATTTCGCCTATGCAGCAAGCAGGGAAAAAATTCTGAACAGAATGAACAGTTTGAAATCGTATGATAATCAGGATTGAGACGATCAGAAATAACAGCACTTATAAGATAGACAGGGTGACGAATGAGTAGCGCCTACGATGCTTCCTGTATTGAGGTGCTCACCGGGCTTGAACCGGTACGCAAGCGACCGGGTATGTATACCCAGACAGAACGTCCTAACCATCTGATACAGGAGGTGGTTGACAACAGTGTCGATGAAGCCATTGCGGGTTTTTGCAGTGAGATTCGTATTGTTCTACTGCGTGACGGATCTGTTTCGGTGGCTGATAATGGCCGCGGCATGCCGGTCGATATCCACAAACGTGAGGGCGTGTCTGGAGTAGAAGTGATACTTACCCGCCTGCATGCAGGCGGTAAGTTTTCCAATAAGAATTATCGATTCTCTGGTGGTCTGCATGGCGTTGGTGTCTCCGTCGTGAATGCCCTGTCCAGCAAGCTGGAGGTGCGCATTCGGCGCGATGGCATTGAATACCAGCAGTTCTTTGCTGATGGCCATAAACAATCTGAACTGAAACAAATAGGCAAGGTTGGTAAGAGAAATTCCGGTACCCTGATTCATTTCTGGCCGGATGCCCAGTTTTTCGACTCGGTAAAAATCAGTGTGCGTCAGCTGAAACATGTGCTGCGTGCAAAGGCAGTGCTCAGTCCTGGTTTGAAAATCAGCCTGATGCTGGAAGCAGACCCTGAGCAGAATGAAAGCTGGCTGTATGAAGATGGACTGCGTGATTATCTGCTGGATGAGCTGGGTGAAATACCGCTGGTTCCAGAGGAGCTTTTTTCAGGTAATTTCAGCGCTGAAGACAAACAGGTCGAATGGGTGGTTGCCTGGCTGCCGGAAGCCGGGGACCTTGTTACCGAAAGTTATGTGAATCTTATTCCTACCTCGCTGGGCGGCACCCACAGTAATGGTCTGCGTAGTGGTCTGGTAGATGCCGTACGCGAGTTCTGCGAGTTTCGTAATTTATTGCCACGCGGGGTAAAGCTTTCTCCCGATGATGTATGGGCTCGCTGTTCATATGTACTGTCACTGCACATGACAGAACCGCAGTTTTCCGGCCAGACCAAGGAGCGATTATCTTCACGGGATGCTGCAGGCTTTGTCTCTCAGGCCATCAAGGATGCTCTCAGCCTGTGGTTGAACCACAATACGGCAGAAGCGGAGATCATTGTTCAGCTGGCAATCAGTAACGCCATTGCCCGCCAGCGTGCGGGGAAAAAGGTACAGCGAAAAAAACTCACCTCCGGCCCCGCATTGCCGGGCAAACTGGCGGATTGTGTCGCGCAGGATCTGGAGGTGACCGAGCTGTTTCTGGTCGAGGGTGACTCAGCCGGCGGCTCAGCCAAGCAGGCGCGCAACCGGGAGACCCAGGCCATCATGCCGTTGCGTGGAAAGATACTGAACACCTGGGAAGTCGACTCAACGGTAGTGCTGGGTTCACAGGAAGTACACGATATTGCCGTTGCGCTGGGGCTGGATCCGGGTTCTGACAATCTGGCGAATCTGCGTTATGGCAAGGTCTGCATCCTGGCGGATGCTGACTCGGATGGCCTGCATATCGCCACACTGTTATGCGCCCTGTTTCTGCGTCACTTCCAGGCGTTGGTGGAGGCAGGCAGGGTCTATGTGGCTATGCCGCCGCTGTATAGAATTGATGTAGGCAAAGTCGTTCGCTATGCCCTCGATGATGAAGAAAAAGAAGTCGTGCTGCAGCAAATCAAAGATGATGGCCTGCGTGGTAAAGTCAATGTGCAGCGTTTCAAAGGG
>JAYEGM010000103.1:0-3477 GCA_034659075.1 Pseudomonadota bacterium | reverse complement strand
TGATGGCTCCTTCATGCAGCATGACAAAGACTTACCCACCTATTGGGAGAACTGTTATTACCAACCCGGCAATGATGATGGCGTGCTGTCTACACCTGTTGGCCCGGTGGGTTCAGTGCTTTGCTGGGAGCTGATCCGTTCACAAACGGCGCGTCGTTTGTTAAACAGGGTGAACATGGTCGTCAGCAGCTCTTGCTGGTGGACCTTGCCTGACGACGCCGACCCCGATAGTCCGCGATGGGCAGCTAATCTTAAAATGTTACAGGATGCTCCGCCACGTATGGCTAAAATGCTTGGCGTGCCGGTCATACATAGCTCACATGCAGGCAGTTTTGAAGGCTTTTTTAGTCCGGAGCTGCCTGATGTGTCCTACAATTCCAGTTACCTGGGAGAAACCATGATAGTCGATGCCGGGGGTAAAATACTTAAACGGCTGCCCTTAGCAAGTGGCGAAGGCGTGATAAGTGCAGAGATAGAACTGCCCGACAATCCCGTTCCGAAAGAAACGATTCCGGACAGGTTCTGGATCCCTGATGAAATGCCGGATGACTGGAAAAAAGCCTGGTTGCGCTGGCTTGAAAAAGGCCCTGACTACTTTAACTTAGTGACCACCCCCTATTTGCAAACAGGGCAGGTCAATGAATACATTCCCAAATACTTACGCTAAACAGGGCAATATTCAAAATAAATTTCATATGATTCTGTCTCGTACATTGCTGTCCCATAAACTTGTCATTCTGGCGAATGCCGGAATCCAGTGACTTTATCGACAATTAAAATCAAAAGCTTATGGATACCGGCCTACGCCGGTATGACGATTGTGGTCTTTTGAGTTTTCATGTTTCAATGTATTCCATTTGCAACTCATTCTGTATATACCAAAGCACAAGGGCAGATATTTTAGCTTTTTATGGGACAGCGTTGTGTCTCATATTAATGTTACTCGCAGACTTGCTGGTTAATGCCCCTGCTATATATACTTGCCGACGGATAACCGCTAATTTTGAGACACATAATAGCTATAACCAAATACAGTACGCACTCATAATAATTGTTGTGACTTAATGCAAAAACCACGAATTTTTTTCTTGATCACCCGCTCAGAGCCAGGGGGTGCTCAATCCCATGTCCTTGAACTCCTGAAGGGGTTTAAGGAACAATATGAGCTGGTACTGGCAACAGGAGAAGAAGGCTTCCTGCTCGATGAGGCCATAAACCTGGACATACGTACTTACCTGATCAGCAGCATGCAGAGAAACCCTTCACCGGGCAAAGATTATAAAGCCTACAAGGAAATCGTTGCCGCACTAAAAGAATCCAGGCCCGACCTTGTCCACTGCCACTCCTCCAAGGCCGGCATCCTAGGCAGGCTGGCAGCCCATAAACTTGGCATAAAAACGGTATTTACTGCCCACGGATGGTCATTCGCTGAGGGCACACCGCTGTCGCGGAAACTGATTGGTCTTTTGCCGGAGCGACTACTCGCCTACTGGACCGATTGCATCATCACAGTATCTGATACGGATCGTGACCTCGCTATTCGCTACCGCATAGGCCGGCCGGAAAAAATAGTTACCATACACAACGGTATAGCAGACCAAGCACTGCCAACGGTTAATAAAGATGATGCAAGACCCGTCGAGCTGATCATGGTTGCACGGTTTGCTGCGCCGAAATACTACGCACAGTTGATCGATGCGGCGGCTACAATCAAAGCGAATTTCAGGCTGCGACTTGTCGGTGATGGTCCGCTGCTTGAGCCAATGAAGAAACGCGCAGAAGATTTAAATCTCTCGGATATCGTCGAGTTTTTAGGCTCACGTGATGACGTTGATGAACTGCTGGCCGGCTCAGATGTTTTTATCCTGGTGTCAGACTGGGAAGGATTTCCTATCAGTATTCTGGAAGCGATGCGGGCCGGTCTGCCGGTTATCGCCTGTAATGTTGGCGGCATACATGAAGCCATTCCTGACCACAGCAATGGCAGGCTGGTCCCCCGTGGAGAGATAGCGGGTCTCAAGCTGGCGATGCAGGAGTTGATCAGCGACAGGGCTCTCAGGCTGGAGATGGGTGCACAGTCCAGGCAGCGCTTCGAGCAATTATTTACAACAGCTATTATGTTGAAAAAGATTGAGGTAGCCTATCGTTCGCTCGGAATTAACGGCCCCGATGCCAGAGCATGATACGCAATGTCTTCATTAAAATTGCAAAATCCAGCAGCAGGGAATAGTTCTTTATATAATACAGATCGTATTCCAGCTTTTCACGTGCATCTTCTACCGATGCGCCATACGGATACATTACCTGGGCCCAGCCCGTTATTCCCGGCAGGACGAGGTGCCGCAAATCGTAGTATGGGATCTCATTGACCAGTTTTTTAATGAATTCAGATCGTTCAGGGCGAGGGCCGATAAAGCTCATGTCCCCTTTCAACACGTTTAGCAATTGCGGGAGTTCATCTATCCGGGTCTTTCTGATAAATCGACCCACTCGTGTGATGCGCGGGTCATCATCCTCGGCCCACTTAACGCCATCCCTTTCAGCATCATTAATCATTGATCTGATTTTATAAATATAAAAACACTTTCCATTTAAGCCAACACGTAATTGTGTATAGATGACAGGGCCTCTGGAATCCAGTTTTACAATGATACCTATAATTAATAAAACCGGGCTCAGTATAAGAATGCTTGATGCTGACAGCAGGATGTCTATTATGCGTTTAATTTTGAGGCCAATTTTATTTTGCAGCAGGTAAAAACCGCCTCCCTGTACGAACCAGCCATGTTTTAAATGCACCACGGCCACCTTGGACTGATATTGTTCGTAAAAAGCGGTAAAGTCGAATACACCGGCACCGGATGCCCGAATTTTCATCAGGGTCGATATTTCAATATCCGTGAAGGAGTGATCTGTCGCAACAATGACATCCGTTATGCCCTGCAAATCCGCTGATGCAAGCTGACTCACGTGCCCCTGAACATGTTTTGCATAGTCCGCTGGGAGTACACCTTCGTTCTTTTTATCATCCAGTAAAATAACGCAGTCAGAGGAATCCAGGCTGAAGTCCTTTATCAGGCATACTAATTTTTCAACACTTCCCAGGTATAACCAGCGACTTTCCTCCTGTACTTTTTCGAACCACCTGGATAATGCATACCTTGACCAGGACGCCCAAATAGAAAAAAGCAGCAAGGTAACCGGCATGACACCACGACCGAAAATTGACTCAAATTGTAATGGGCCGAAGGCATATATAACGGCTGCGCTGACTAATATTGAAAATAAAGACGCAAATGCAGCTGTGAGTGGTAGCCTCGAGAGAGCAACAGGGATTTCTATTCGATAGACGTCTGTTACGTATAGTGTTAATAGAACTGCAGCTAATACCGTAAAGAAAGGAATAGAAAACAGGTCTACGGATGCACCCAGGCGGATGTAATGGACTACTTCATAAAGAATTGATATTGCAAAGAT
>JAYEGM010000102.1:0-39478 GCA_034659075.1 Pseudomonadota bacterium | reverse complement strand
AGGTTTCGTAGTCATGCCAGAAAAACGTCATCTCAGACATAGAAAAATCCTTTTTTAATATTTGTCGCGCAATGATATAGCTTGCAAAGAAGAAGTAACAGCTTAAAAAATAGTTTCAAGTTTCAAGAAATTAAACCGTAAAGACGCCATGGCGCAAAGTAAAAGGGCGAGAAAACCAAAATATAATTTTATACAGGCATAGGATTCCTTTGCGTCCTGGCATCTTTGCGGGAAAGGAATTAAAGTTTTTGATTTTCTGACTTGAAACTTGAAACTTGAAACTTGAAACTTGAAACTTCTTCACTTTTTTAATTCCTTCAGATACTGGAACAACAATCGGGCAGATTTTGGTGGTTTTTCCTGCTGACGTTCTTTACGTGCATTTCGTACCAGCTGCCTGAGGTGCTGGCGATCTGCATCGGGGAACCTGCTCATGGCCTGGTTTACCTGTTCGTCATCGCCGTTCAGCAATTTGTCCCGCCATTGCTCAATTTCATGAAAAGCTCTTATTTCTTCCCGCTGTGGCTGTGATATCTGGCTAAGTAGCTGACGAATGTCCTCATCGTCTTCCTCGCGTAAGAGTTTCCCAATATGTTGAATTTGCCGGCGCAATGCCTCTCGTTTTAAATCCTGTGCAAGTAAGATTGAATCGAGTAATCTTTCAGGAAATGAAAATTTTTTAAGTGATACCCGTGGCAGGGCAACCAGCTCTTCACCAAGATCACGCAAGGCCTGCATTTCACGTTTTACCTGTGATTTACTTATGATTAATTCTTCATTTTCTTCTGTCATTTTGACTCTTCCATATCCAGAAACATCTCTATCAACTCCAGCATCGGGGAGGCATCCAGGTAGTCTATAGCAACTGGCCAGGTTGAATCACCTGCCTTAAATACCAGACTCGGGAAGCTATCTGCATGCAGTTCTCGTGAATGTTGAATTTCTTCCATCAGGATATTTTGTGTACGTGCAGCTGATAGATCGCGTGCGAAACGGTGCTGATCAAGACCCAGGTCAGCCGCCAGGCCACCTAGCAGGCGATGAAGTGTTATTTGTTCAGGAAGAGAATTAAACAATTGTTTCGCCACCCCGGAAAAGCCCCAGCACCAGCTGCACATCGGATCATGTACATAAAATAGTTCAGTTTTCATTGCAAATCACGGCAAAACATGTGCCCCCGCAGCTAATCTGCGTTATTATAATCGATTATCATCGTGCTACACATATTGGGAAGTCCACATGACAAAAAAAGCAAACATCATCGGTAAACGCGCATACGAGAAGGCATTATTCGACCTGCAGCTGGAGCTGGTGAAACTGCAGGCATGGGTTCAACACAAAGGCCTTAAAGTTGTCGTGGTATTCGAAGGCAGAGACGCTGCAGGAAAAGGAGGTGTTATCAAGCGTATAACTCAGCACCTGAATCCCCGCATTGCTCGTGTAGTAGCCCTGCCTGCACCTACTGAAAGAGAAACAACACAATGGTATTTCCAGCGATATTCAGCGCATCTGCCTGCAAATGGTGAAATTGTGCTGCTCGATCGCAGTTGGTATAACCGTGCGGGCGTCGAAAAAGTTATGGGGTTTTGTACTGATGAGGAGCACCAGGAATTCCTCCGTTCCTGCCCTGAATTTGAGCGCATGCTGGTCCGTTCTGGAACCATTCTTATCAAGTACTGGTTCTCTGTTTCAGACGATGTACAGGAAAAGCGCTTTAAAGCACGCCTTAAGGAGCCTCACAAGCGCTGGAAGTTGAGCCCTATGGACCTCGAATCCCTCACTCGCTGGGAAGAATATTCAAAGGCAAAGGATCAGATGTTTGCCCATACTGATATCAAACAGGCACCCTGGTATGTTGTCAACTCAGATGTAAAAAAGCATGCCCGGCTAAACTGCATTTCACATCTGCTCAGTTTAATTCCTTATGAGGATCTGACACCTGAAGAAATTAAACTTCCCAAACGAAAAGAAACTGTGGGTTATGTCCGTCCACCCATGTCTGACCAGACATTTATACCTGAAATTTACCCCAAAGAGGCCCCCTAGAAAGGTTTTTACTGATTTAAATCAAGGTATCGAAATGTTACGTGTATTAGAATTAGCAGATTAATTATTCGCGCCTTTATTTATTCTGGGTTTGACCCTTCATGTAAAATGCAGGTCGCAACAAGATGAAAGAACTACAGGAATAGTATTATGAATGACGAAACCACCCCAATACAGGAAGATCAGGAAATCCCGGAAGAAGGCAGCATTACTGAATCAGCGGATTCCGCGGAGGATGAAGTAAGCATTCCGGAGCCGACCTCTCCTTCTTTCAGAAAACTAAAGAAGAAAGCCTTGCGACGCTATCTCAGGGAAGAGGAGCTTAAGCCCTATCAGGCAGAACTGATCAAAATGCAGCAGCACCTGGAAGAAACAGGGAAGCGTATGATCATTTTATTTGAGGGAAGGGATGCATCGGGGAAAGGCGGCACCATTCGACGTGTTACACGCTACATGAATGAGAAGCACTACCGCGTGGTTGCCCTGGGAAAACCGACTGAACATGAAAAGACCCAGTGGTTTTTCCAGAAATACGTTCGTCAATTCCCACGTGGCGGCGAAGTCGTTCTATTTGATAGAAGCTGGTACAACCGTGCCATGGTAGAACCCGTCTTCGGTTTCTGCAGCGAAAAAGAATATAAAAACTTTATGCGCGGCGTGGGGGGCTTTGAAAAAGACCTGGTACGGCAGGGAACCATCGTTATAAAGTTATATTTCAGCGTCACCAAAGAAGAGCAGGAGCGCCGTTTTGAACGCCGCCAGCATGACACGCTAAGACAGTGGAAACTCAGCGAGGTAGATGTACAGGCTCAGGAACGTTGGGATGAATTCACTAATGTGAAGTATGAAATGCTGAAAAAGACCCACACTACGCATTCCCCGTGGAAAATTATTCGCTCGAACGATAAACATCTGGCCAGGATCAATGCCATGAAGGTGATTCTGAATTCTGTCCCTTATGAACGCCTGGATAATGAACTGGATTTTGTACCAGATCCCGACATTGTCATTTCTGGCTCCAGGGAACTGGAATATATGGAAGCTCAGCGTCTGCGCAGCGGTAAATTTCTTGATTAAGACCGCTTTTAAGTTTTTGCCTGCTTTGGTGCCCGATAAAACTAATGGGTATCGCAGGTAAAAGGCGTAAGACTAAGGGCAAAAAATTAACGGGAGAGTAAAACTCAATCTACAGCGGCCTTCACATTTTCACTCACCGGGAAGGTGAGAGGCTGATCACTCTCCTGCCATACTGGAAGCTTATACATAATTGAATCAAATAAATCTGTATCCATCAATGCCTGCAGCCACTGCTGAAGTTTTGGATAAGGTGCGCGGTCAAACCACGGTTTATCAACACTGGCGAACTGCCGAATAAAGGGGAAAATAGCGATATCAGCGGCAGTTATATTCCCGCCCAGTAAATATTGTGATTCACACAAGGATTCCTCCAGGCCCTGTAAAAACTCCTCTGCCAGTGAACGATAATACTCAGCCGGGTATTCAGGGTAGCGGTCAGCATACTTGTAGTGGTCCAGGTCAGTCTTGAAGGAGTAATCATTCATTTCAAGTAGCATCTCAATATCAGGCAAGAGGGTTTCATTCTCCCCCAACCAGCGATCCTGATCATTTTGACGAATAGCCCACAGCATTATCTGCCAGCTTTCATCAATCACCTCAGCAGACGGCAATACCAGCAATGGCACAGTAGCTTCGCTGTCAATAGCTAACAGGCTTGCAGGCTTGTCTTTCAACAAAACCTCACGCAGTTCGACTTTCACACCACTGTACTGCAGAGCCATGCGCGCACGCATGGCATAGGGGCAACGACGAAATGAATAGAATACGGGCAGCATTGCTAGCAGGGATCTCTAATGCAGATTAAAATCTACGGCAACCTGGTTGAAATATTCATTCTCATAATCAAATTCGATGGTGACTTCTCCAGCATTGTCAGTAATCTTTATCTGCTTTAAATCAGGCATTCGCAACGCGAGATAACTGCACATGGCGCCCGCCACCTGCTCATTGTCTGTTTTTATAGCATGGACAAGATTACCTACGACAAACTGGGCACGTTGATTGATATCAGGATTCCTGATTTCTTCGTCCCCGATAGTAATTCCTTCGGCCATTTTCTCATCCATCTTATTCAGATAGACGGCCTGATGATCGGGTAATAGTTTCTCCCTGTCATATTCCAGCTGTGCCACACCATCTAACAGCACCCCCATGATATTGCTCATAATCCAGACCTGTTGTCTTTTAAAATGATATTAAACAGGGATTCTAACGAGACACCCCAACTTCATTTCCCTTTAATTATAAAGGTAATACAATCTTCCCATTCATCACTCTGCACAGCGAATCGGCCCAGTTTAATGGCTTGGACATGCCAGGCCGGGCATAGTCACCCACTTCATTCTCATACCAGCCACGATCGTTTCTAAGCGGCTCTACCGTATATCCCCACCACACACCACTTTCATCCTGAGCAATCCAGTTAAGCTCGTCAGGTATATTAAAAGGCAGTGCCTCTTTGTAACTGTGCTTTGATTTATTATCCTTCATTTGTCGACATGTGATTTACAGGCGGCATGCAAACAGCCACGCCTGCGTTTCCCTCTATACATGATAGAGTGCAAACAAATAAACACGCAAATGATTTATAGCAGAAACCACCACAATGAATAAAGCCAGCAGCGCCCTGAGTACATGGTTAATAATTACCATAGCATTATTAACGATGATTGGTCCGTTCAGTGTCGATACCTACCTGCCCTCATTCCCGGAACTTGAATCTGAATTCCGCATCGATAGAAGTATTTTGTTGCAAAGTATTGGTTTTTATCTCATTGCTTCAGCCATATCCACGCTGTTCTGGGGACCATTATCAGACCGCGCCGGCCGCAGGGTGGTAATTATTGGTTCCTTGATACTTTACATGTTTGCTTCTATTGGCTGTGCCTTAAGTCAGGATTTCAACAGCTTTCTTCTATTTCGTGTATTGCAGGGCATTAGCGCCAGTGGCGGAATGGTGGCCGGCAGGGCAATGATACGTGATGCACACGACGAGCGTGGAGCACACCGTGCAATGGCCTATGTAATGATGCTATTTGCACTGGCGCCTGCTATAGCTCCGATTATAGGTGGCTGGCTGCACCAGGCATTCGGCTGGCGCAGCGTATTTTACTTCCTGGCACTCTATGGTATGACTATTACCTTCATGGCCATTTATTTACTACCAGAAACATTAGCAAAAGATCAGCGCCAGTCTTTCCATCCCCTGCATGTAGCAAAGTTGTATTGCCGAACGATGAAAAATACCCGCTTTCTATTTTTTGTGCTGACATTGGGAACGGGGTTTACGGGTCTGTTTCTATATATAGCCGGTTCTCCGACGATCATATTTGATTTTCTTGGGCTTGACAGCAGCTACTTTGCAGTTCAATTTGTTCCGATGACAGCAGGAATCATTGCCGGCTCGTACCTGTCTGCAAAGTTATCACACAATTTGCAGGCAAAAAACATTGTAATACTGGCACTGATTATCATGTTGATGGCATCCACATTGAATGTACTGCTCATGCTGTCCGATGAATTTTCAAGCATCAAGCTGATACTACCGCTGGTGATCTATTCATTCGGCATAGCACTGGCCATCCCGGGTATCACCGTATTATCTCTCGATTGTTTTCCGCATAATCGCGGCACGGCGTCTGCGGTACAAAGCTTCATCCAGGTAATATTTTCTGCACTGGCGGCAAGCCTGCTGGTACCATTGCTGTCAGACAGTCCCCTGCACTATGCCCTGGCACAGCTGGTTTGTATTTTATTCGCTCTATTTTTCTGGCTGGCAGGAAACAGGCTTACACTTGAACCTGAGGATGCCTCAGTTAATTCTGGATAGATCCGCCTGTGATTCATCAAATAGTTGAGCCCCCTAAATTTCATAAAGATTTCTGGATTTGATCATGGCAAATAGATTTTTCAGGCTTTTCAGTACAGCAGAAGAGTACCGCCTAACCAGCTGGCTGTTTCTAAAAATACTGGCACTGATCTATTTTGCAGCATTTCTTTCACTATCCGTTCAAATAACGGGCCTTGCCGGGCCGGATGGACTGCTGCCCTTTAACGAACTGCTTAGCAACACTTACCGGGATGAGGGAAAGGACGCATGGTGGTCAATACCAAACATATTCTGGTTTAATGCCTCGGATACTGCACTTGTCGGCGCCACCTATGCAGGTGTGGTTCTTGCTGTTCTTCTATTTATCGGACGCTTGCAATTTGTATCGCTGGTCGGGATGTTCATTCTTTATCTATCACTATTCCGTGCCAGCGGTATATTTCTTGGATTCCAGTGGGATACGCTGCTGCTTGAAACCGGGTTTCTGGCGATATTTCTGCTGCGCAGTCCAACTGGGCTGATCATCTTCCTTTACCACTGGCTGTTATTCCGTTTCCGCTTCATGTCGGGCTTTTTCAAACTGGAAAGCGGCGACCCTGCCTGGTCAGGCCTGACTGCACTGAATACCTATTTTGAAACGCAGCCCCTGCCGCACATCGGCAGCTGGTATATGCATCAGTTACCGGAAATCATACTGAAATCAGGTGTATTACTGACCTTTGCCACCGAGCTGATCATTCCTTTTTTTATATTTCTACCACGCCGATTCAGACTTTTTGCCGCAGCTGCAACCATTTTCATGCAGTTGCTTATTATCGCCACCAGTAATCACAATTTTGTCAATCTGCTGATCATTTTATTATGCCTGTTCCTGCTGGATGACCGTGTCGTTGCGCGTATACTCCCTGCCAGGTTGCAACAGCGAATACTGGACCAGGGCAAAACACTCTCTTTTCCGGCGAATGTCCTGTTAAGTCTGTCAGCCATACTGATACTGTCCGCCAGCCTGACGACCTTCTACTGGCGTACAACGGGAAACCCTGTGCCAGTGGCTTTAGCCAGTTCGAGCGGCATGACTCATCGTTTTGGTATTGGAAATATTTTTCACATTTTCCCATCCATGCAGACCGAAAGGCAGGAACTTGAAATTCAGGGTTCATATGATGGCGTAAACTGGCTCAGTTACGGATTCAAATACAAACCCGGCCCGGTCGATCGGGCACCCCGTTTTAATATTCCCCATCAACCCCGGCTCGACTGGATGATGTGGTTTATTCCTCCCCGGACAAGTATGGATGATTACTGGTTCCGGCAGCTGTTAAGGCGACTGCACGAAGGTTCTCCCCAGGTGCTGGCGCTGCTGGCTGACAACCCGTTCCCTGACAAACCCCCGCCATTTATCCGGGTGCTGGCCTATCAATATCACTTCACCACGCCGGAGCAACGTGCCCAAACCGGAAACTGGTGGAGACGTGAATATCTTGGTGTCTTTCCCTATGTCAAACCACGTCGACCCTGAAAAATATCACCTGACCTGTGCTGTAAATGCCTGCAAATGATTGTACGAACCCTGCAGCAGATTCTCATAGGCACGGGTCACATCATCATGGGTCGATTCTGAAATGGCCTTTTGCAAATCAGCAATATCTGTCTCTTCGATAAAGATACCTACCTGTATGGCTTCGGCCGCACTGGTGTTACCTCGAGCAACCAGTTGATCATACAGTGATGCGAGCACCGGATTTGTGAAACTGCCCGTTGCATCACTGGTTACCGGATCAGCAATACCGTACGTCGCCAGTACACTCGCCAGGGTATCCATGTGAGTTTGTTCAGCCCTGGATATATTATTGAAGATTGAAAGATTCCATCTGTTGAAAAGGGTTCGATAAACATCCCGCGCCAGCTTTTCCTCTTCACGCATATACACCAGACTTTCAGTTTCTGCAGCACTTAATGTTGTCGCTGTTCCTCCACCAGACGAGGTTGATGACCCGGAATCAGAACAGCCGGCAAGCAATAATACAGAAAGAACCAGGGCAGTAAGTATTTTTTTCATGTTGTTTACCTCTGTACATTAGATATTAATAATATATCAGCGGGTAACACAGCTGGTCAGTGACATTATCACTAATCCGCATTTTTTATGCTGGATTTCCTTATAGCCTGCCAAATCATGAAAATCGTCTATACTTGTCTATACTTAAAGAGCCTCTGATCAACTCGTATCTTTCGATCTACTTCGCTCAGACACCTCAGAGGTACCTTAATGTTCAAACTGCTGAAGCCATACACCGAGCCACACAAAAATAACTGTTAATAATATTTTTTATCGAGGACGTCATACATCAGTTTTCAGGGCATGCAAAACAGGTCCATTTCTCGCCTGGTTCTATTTAGCATCGTACTGGTATCGCTATTACCAGTAGGGATTATTGCGCCCTATCTTTACAAAACCGCCTGGGAGCATCAGCGTCAGCAGCTGTTGGAAAAACATCAGCTGCTGGCACAAAATTTAGCTGAACCTCTGAAAATATATGTTAATAGCCACCGACAGTCCCTGCAGATACTTGCCAGCACCTTCAACCAGCTGGAATACCCTTTTTTACACCAGTACCAGGAGCTCATCGATCAATCTGTCCACTTTCTGGATGGATTCAACGCCATCGCTGTACTTGATCTTGATGGCAGGCTGGAAGCTCTCTCGGTCAGTGATGGCATCCAGCACTACAATCGCGCACCGGACTACAGTCAGCACCCCTGTTTCGGACATATACTACGAGATAAAAAGAGTTCAGATATATCAAATGTACATCGCAGCTTCATCACCGGCGAACCCGTCATCGTAATAAGCCAGGCTGTTAATGATTCGCGTGGCCAGCTTATAGCAATACTTTTCGCTGAACTTGATATCCATCCACTGGAAATTATCCGCAGCAAAGTAGCATTTGGCATAAAAGGGCATGGTGCCATAGTGGATAGCAAGGGCCGGGTGCTGGCTCACCCGAATCCGGAGTGGGTAAAAGAAATACGTGACATCTCTGACTGGCCAATCGTACAGAAAATGATCAAAGGTGAAACAGGTGTTATGGAGTTTTATTCCAGTTTTATGAAAGCCGAGATGGTGGCGGGTTATGCCGGCATCAAAGATCTGGGCTGGGGGGTGATGGTTCCTCAGCCAAAGTCAGAAATAGAAAAGGCCGTCAATACCATGATGGCAAAAGTGCTGCGCTGGTCGGTGTTTGGAATTTTGATCGCAGTCCTGGCCGCCTATTTACTGGCACGCTGGATCACCAAACCGATTAACACGCTTGCTGCCAATGCCAGCAGGCTAGAGCTGCAATCAGCAGAGGAAATACTCGGCAAAGTACCGGAGCATAGCCCTATGGAAGTCCGTCAACTCTGGCAATCTTTGTCCATGTTGATCAATCGCCTGCGCTCATCCAACAATGAGATTGCCGAACTTAACGACTCATTGAAGAAGAAGGTTGAAGAGGCAACAGCTGAATTGAGAAGCGCCAACACACGCCTGCAGGAATTAACGGTAAAAGATCATCTGACAGAAATTGGTAACAGACGATATTTTGAAAACACCCTGAATGAGACGCTAAGCAAACCTCATGTAAAAAATATTGGCATTATGCTGCTGGATGTAGATAATTTTAAACAGATTAATGATAAATGCGGGCACGCTGCCGGTGATTATGTTTTAACACGGGTGGCCGAAGAATTATACAAATCCACACGACCCGGTGACATCGTTGCGCGCTATGGCGGAGATGAATTTGTGGCGCATTTTATCTGTGATGAAGAAACACTGCTCAAAAGAGCAGAACATCTGAGACTATCGGTAGAGAAAACCCCCTTTATTTGGGATGGAAAAAAGATACACGTGACACTTTCAATCGGCATTCTGAGTCAGCCGTATAACTCCAGCACAAGCATTGATGAACTGATGAGTGCAGCAGATCATGCCATGTATCAATCCAAGCAAACGGGGAGAAATAAGGTTTCAAAATACCACTAAATTGCCATAGTTGAGTAAAACACCCCCTGCAATCATACTGTAGAATGAGTTAGACTCTTAAAATTTAACTTTTTTCGGCTTTTGAAAAACCAAGTATTCATGATGACAAAAATAATTTTCTTCTTATTTTCTCTTCCACTACTCTGTACAGCCGCCCAGGCAGAAGATGCTGTCGTATATAGCCCAATACAGGTGGCAAAGCTAAGCGGTGACAGCCTGGCACGAAAAGCCGCCATTACAATGAAATGGCGTGCCCTGAACCCGAAAAAGTTAAAACTGAAGTCCGCATCAGCCCTGGTCGTCGACAGCTATGGCAACGATGTCTATACAAAAGATGCAGATAAACCCCGCCCTATCGCCTCTATCACAAAATTAATGACAGCGATGGTCACACTGGATGCAAAATTACCGCTGGAGCAAAAAATCACCATCCGTAAAGCTGACAGAGACCGCATACGCGGCACAGGCTCACGTCTAAAATACGGAGCAAGATTAAGCCGGAAAGAAATGATCACCCTGGCTTTGATGTCTTCAGAGAACCGTGCCGCTGCAGCACTAGGACGCACTTATCCAGGCGGCATGCAGGCATTTATCAAGGCAATGAATAAAAAAGCAGCGTCTCTCGGTATGCGAAACAGCCACTTCGATGACCCGGTAGGGCTGAAATCGGGTAATGTTGCCTCGGCCCGAGACCTCGTCACCATGGTACGTGCTGCACTGAAATATCCTCTCATTAGAGAAGCCACAACAACACGTAAAAAGTCAGTATATCCTTACAAGGGACGGGGCCCGCTCCGTTACGGCAACACCAATCGTCTGCTTAAAAGTAAAGACTGGGAAATACGCCTGAGCAAAACCGGCTATATCAACGAGGCAGGCCGCTGCCTGACTATGCAGGCAGAGATCGCTCACCAGCCTTTAGTGATCGTTCTGCTGAACTCCTATGGAAAACTGACACCCACTGGCGATTCAAATCGCATCCGCAAGTGGATCGAAGGCGGGCTCATTCTATAGGGTATAACTGCCATCCCAACAAGCAATCGTACACTAGCTTGATCACTGCAATAAGGGAGTGTCTGCGCGCTACAAATAAAATCACTGCAAATTTAGAAATCTCATAGATTCTTTCCCGTTGCCGACTATACTTGATCTATAAATATTTATAGAGGCTGTAGAATGAATCACGAACAGGCTGTCGAGTACCTGAATAATCTTCTCAAAATCATGTTAAGCAAGGAGGCTTCTGACCTTTTTATATCAGAGGACTTTCCTCCCTCAATAAAAGTCCATGGTGAAATGACAGCGGTCTCTGAGCAGCGATTAAGCTCAACGCATACCCGTGCCATTGCTCATGCCGCAATGAATGATAAACAGCGTGCAGAATTTGAAGAAGAACTGGAATGTAACTTTGCTATACATCCCCAGGGTATCGGCCGCTTTCGCGTCAACATTTATCAGCAACAGGGCCATATTGGTATTGTGATGCGTACAATTACGACAGATATACCAAAATTTGACAGTCTGAAGCTGCCAAAAGTCCTGAAAGATGTCTGTATGAGCAAACGGGGACTGGTCATCGTAGTGGGTGGAACAGGCTCAGGAAAGTCTACTTCTCTTGCCGCGATGATTGACCATCGAAATGAAAACTCCAACGGTCATATTATTACCATTGAAGACCCGGTTGAATACGTACATAGCAACAAAAACTGCCTGATCACACAGCGAGAGGTGGGTGTCGACACCAGGAACTGGTTTGCGGCATTAAAAAATACTCTGCGCCAGGCACCTGATGTAATTCTTATTGGTGAAATTCGTGATCAGGAAACGATGGAGTACGCTATTGCTTTTGCAGAAACCGGACATCTCTGCATGGCAACACTACATGCTAACAGCGCCAATCAGGCCATGGATCGAATAATCAACTTCTTTCCGGAAGCAAAACGGCAGCAATTATTAATGGATTTGTCACTGAACATGAAATGCATCATGTCACAGCGCCTTTTGCCGACGATTGATGGAAAGGGCCGCTGTGCTGCAATCGAAATATTGATGAATACACCTATGGTACAGTCTTTAATCTTTAAAGGGCATGTCCATGAACTGAAGGAACAAATGAAGAAAGGCGCCAAGCATGGTATGCGTACTTTTGACCAGGCACTATTTGATTTATATGAATCAGATAAAATAACGATTGAGGATGCGCTACGGAATGCTGATTCTTTAAATGAACTTAAACTGGATATTAAGTTAAACAGTAAACGGAATGATCATGCTGAAAATTCCAAACCAAAAGTGGAACTCAGCATTCTTGGTGAGGAAGAAAAAGAAGACGATGACAACAGTGTTGCAAACTTCATGCGTAAAGAAGAGGCTCCGCCTGCCGAAGTTGAAGCCCGGCAAACAAACGCCTGAGTTTATCTCACTGTGAGTTGCATGAGCCTGAATGCAAGCTCACTATGCTGAAGCCTGCCTTTGATTCCAGTTGACAATTATTCTGAAGAAAAAGAAACGACTCAGGCATGTCTGGGCTGGATGAAAGAGTAGTTTTCAGTTTTCAGAAAAGGCTTTTCGCTGCGGCGATAGACGATAAAGAAATACAGGAATCTATATTATATTAGTTCAGTTCTAATATGACTTCTTTTTCATCAGCGCCCTGATTTTTTCCACCAGCTCTGGCGTGTCCCAGTGTATGCCCCCTTTAACCCCGTAAACTATCTTTCCATCAGGCGCGATAACAAAAGTCGAAGGATATACCAGCACATTCCATTGTGCTGATACTTTTCCGTTGCTATCAAGTAGCACCGGAAAATTCACATCAACTTCCTGCATGAATTTCAAGATATCGGATTTATCTTCAGCATAATCGACAGAAATAAGCTCGAAGGGCCTGCCTTTCATTTGTTCCCGCAAACGATTTAACGACGGAATTTCCTCAATACAGGGACCGCACCAGCTTGCCCAGAAATTTACCAATGTCACCTTTCCTGTGTAATCGTTATGGATGACTCTATCACCACGCACACTGAAAAGATCCAGACCTGGCGGCACAGGGTTACCCTTAAAGGGCTTTAGTGTCATATCCAGCATTGCTTCTTGTGATATGATTTTTTTCTCCAGCACTGGCTGTGCTATTACCGGTGTCGGTAGATGAGACAATAAATGACTGGCGCGCTCTATTTCACCGGGCAGTGATTTGATTAAATCCAGTGTTTCCGGCGCGATATCCTCACCGTAAAAAATACCTGCCACACCCGGAAATATTTTTGAGAAAACCTGTGCACCGCCTTTCTGTAGTTCTGTAATCAATTTATCCAGCTGCCAGCGATTACCCCGACTACCACTCTGGAAAATCATTACAGGAATATTGCTGGCTGAGCTTATCGGATCAAACACAGGGTCCAGTCCCAGATCGGGTACTTCTATGTATAGATCCGGAGATAGTAGAATCACACCATTCAAATAGAGGCTATTTGACTGTGATGGCAGAGAAGCATTCTGTAACTGCCATTTCCGGATCCCGCGCAGTACCGGGAGTGAAGCATAGGCATGCGTCATTACCGTCACATTTTTGCCAGTAAGCTCATACGCCTTATCAATCAAGCCGGCAACAAAACTTCCATCCAATCCCCGAAAGGTACTGGTGGACTTAGGCAAAAAAAGATTCTCAGCAAGGTCTATATGCCAGAACTCAATACCGAGGTCAGCTACCCCGGCAGAAACCTGACTGACTCGTTCAGGCAGGCCCATGCCAGGCGAAATAAATAATACCAGCTGATCGCCCTCTGCCATGTAGCGGTCAACAACCAGCTCCTCACCCAGCACTTCTACCGGCAGGCTGGTAATGGCATTTGCTTTGAACGCCATTAAGCTAAGCAGTAAAAGTAAACATACTCTAGATTGATATCTCACCATCCCCCCCTCTTTTTTCATTTTCTTAAAGCATAGCCGAAAAACAGGAGACCCGAATAGAATTTATTTGCTCACACGATTACGACCTTTCCTCTTTGCACGGTACAGTGCCTTGTCAGAAATCTTTAACACCTCGTTGCCAGTGCTCCCGGCACCCTGATTATCGGCTATACCAATACTCACGCTAACATGAATAGCATTTTTTGAGTGCCTGATTTTTTTACTCGATGGTTTTTTTGCGGCAGGCTTATTCCGTGGTCTGTCCTTGCCCCGGATGATAAAAGTCTCATCAGAAATTGCAGCTTTTAATGTTTCGAGGCATGACATGACATCCATTACTGATTTACCAGGAAAAACAAGTGTAAACTCTTCCCCACCATAACGATAGGCTTTGCTGCCACAGCCGGCCCCTGCTATTTTCCCTGCAACCATTTTAAGAACCTGATCACCGACATCGTGACCATAGCGGTCATTAAACTTCTTAAAATAATCGATATCTACCATGGCTATGCTGTAAAGACTGCCCAGTTTATTCATCTGCTCACGCAACGAGCGTCTGCCGGCAAGGCCTGTCAACTCATCCCGGTAGGCAAGATAAAAACTGTTGCGAATTATAAACACCAGCACAATCAGCAGTGCCATGAAAAATATAAATTCCACACGTGCCATCTGCGGGAAAAAATACAGTGCAAGTCCTGCACCTGAAAGCAATGCAAAAAAACTGCTTTCTACCAGCTCAGGTCGAAAAAATAGCGCTAACAGCATTATCGACATCGCTAAAATATAAAATGCAACAGTGACATCAGGCAAAGACAAAAGCTGACTTATTTCCACTGGAAAAATGGTGAGACTGAGCCAGCTTGTACTAATATAAGACTGATTCATTGCCAGAAATAAAGGAATTACCGGCAGTGCAGAGCATAGGAGCAGCCGCACAATACCCTTTACAGTTAATACACCACGCTCTTTCACGAAAAGAAAGAACACCAGTGCAATTAGGTAAATCAGAAAAACCAGCTGAATAAATTTGTACTCATCAACGCCGGCAAAAAATGCTGGGGGGTTCAGATCGCCAAGTATCAGCAGAAGAAAGATGGCAGTTAGATAGAGAACAAAAAACAAACGTGTCTGGCTGAAAATCAAGCTCAGTATCATCGTTGTGACTATTGCCGAATAGAGTACATAATGCCTTATTAAACCTATACCATCGGAGACATTCTCTACCCATGGAAGTGCCAGCAGGGCAAAGGAAAACATTCCTGCCGTTATCAACAGCGTTGAGATAAAAGCCTTATTCATACATGGGTTCCATAGTGCCTAAACTATGTAACGGCTGCGAGCTGAGCCATGCCCAGTTGTATGCTGACATTTATTGACCACAAGCTCACTCACCTGGGGTATTCTGAAAAGACAGGCAGGCCACCGGCCGCACACGACCATTGAGTCCGCGAGTCCCAGAAAATACGCTGCTGCGGCAAATCCGGTAATTCATCGTCTATCGTCCCTGCCGGAACAAGCACCGCATCCAGTTCATTTACCTCACGGGGCATAGGGCTGCCGCATTTTTCACAAAAACAATTATAGAACCTGTTAGCCTCAGGCACTTTGTAGCGCACCAATAATGACTCTCCACTGGTCCAGGTCAGGCTGGAAATCGGCGTAATTAGAATATTGCTTGCGTGCCCTGTACCGGTAGCCTTGCGGCATCGCTGGCAATGACAATGTGAAAATCGCACCATCTCACCAGCCACCTCGTATTTCACCGAACCGCAAAGACAACTTCCGCTAAACTTTAAATCAGTCATAACTCACCCTTTTCTTAATGTGGCAGCAATAACAACTTCCATCCTGCCCTGATCGACCATCGCCAGCAAGGGCGTAGTACACAGAGATGCATTTTTCCTTCGCAGCCAGTGTGCCATGGCGGCCGAATCAGCGGAAAAATACTTTTCCAGAAGTGCGTATAAAAACGTAAACTGCTCAGCCCGGCATATCCCCAGTACATCTGCTGCATGATTAACTTCAGCGATCAGCGGAAGCCGGCCTGTCATCGCTATGCACAATTAAGGGATCATGACCGGCACGTCGACGGAGCCAGTTAATTGAGCGCAATACCGGTCCACGCTCAACTATCCATCGTTCCAGCTTATACTTTCCCGGGAAGTTCATCATCATCACCCCGACAAACATGGTAAACAGGCCCTGCCCGGGCAACACCAGCATTAATATGCCTGCCAGCATGAGTATCAGCCCCATAATATTTTTAAGAATCAGGACTATTATCCGGATAAAGGGAGGGTATTTTTCCGGTCTCTTTGAATGGCGTTTGTGGTGGGTAAAATAATCAGATGGAATACGTACAACAAGCATCGGGACTAAAACCAGTGATGCGACAAAAGTAATCGCCGAGGAAGCAACCAGCCACCAGACTATAGTCTCATTACTGTGTATCCATTCGATCATATGCATATATGGCCCATCTGCTGGTCACTTTAGATATTTAATGATGGCAGAGAAGAAGTCAACGGCTACCGGGGAGATACAGTATCTTCCATTGTGCTGAGAGTGGCTAAATATTTTTCTATTGTTTCTTTTTCAGTCTCTTTATCTGCATGCAGCATAAAGCGTCTTATTTCCTCCAGGGCTTCATCTATTTCCTTCAATCGCCATAATGCATTAAACAATGCTATTGAATAGAGGCCGACACCGGGATTAATTTTAATTAATTGTTGAAACACCAGCTTCGCTTCCCTAAAGTTATTTTCTTCAAAATATGAGCCACCCAGCATAAGCAGCGCAGCGATATTTTTTGGCTCATCTTTAAGCAGGTTCAGCAGGCACATTCTTGCCTCCTCCTTCTTTCCTTCTTCTGTCAGAGAGCGCGCCTGTGCGAGCAATTTTTCCGGTTCTGTTGTCATCTTAGGTTCATGCTCAATAGTCAATATCTTTTTCAGTGAGTTCATTCAATGGGGAGATATACGGCTCTGCAGTACTGCTGGCATGTTCAAAGCAGGAACGGTATATTTCACGCTGTACCACATCCAGATCCTGATACAAATCAGGGATATCCTCATAGTGAAATGCAAAGTATATTTTCTCCTCATCCTTTAAATCAATGCACTGCTCATAAATCAGGACATCGTGTGCATCGAACTCCCGAAAACTATAAGTGTTATTTTTGTAATAATGCAGGGTAATCGATGCTTCCAGTGGTGATACACGACGTGTAGGAAGATAGGCCGCCGCATAATTTCTTTTCAGCCGGCCATGATCATCGTAGACAAATAGATCAATCATATGAATGTTGTCCGGATTCGCCCTCTCCCATTTAATTGTGCTCAGCAGCCGTTTACTCTTTGAATCAAAATAATTTACATTATTATAGAACGCGAGGTCATCGGTTAAGCCACCATAGCCTCCGACTTCTTCTGTTGTATAAAACTCCCGCCCTTCCAGTCTTCTTTTGTGCACTTTATAGAGGTCATCGACAAAGCCGTTCAGCCTCTTGTACAATTTTTCTAAATGAGGTGGCAGCGCTTCCTCATCTACAGTCTGCGCTTCACAACCTGTTATCTGAGATAAAAACAGGCTTATTACAGCTACTCTGAAAAAGATTTTTCCTGTATTCATCCTTGTTTCCACAAATGACACCACACCCCATTACTGGAACAGGGATAAAAAACGGTGTTAATAATCAATCACATTCGGAATGAATGCAAGAGGATACAGGTATAAATCTGGTAAGATCTATAGTGAAAATAACGGGTTCTATGCTGCCATCAGACGCGCCGGCCTGTCAAACAAATAACCCTGCACAAAATCAATACCAAGCCCACTCAGCACGGCCAATTGCTTCTCATCTTCCACACCTTCAGCAATGGTACTCATTCCAAAGCCATGCGCGATGGTATGTATGGCTTCGACTATTGCTCTATTAGCCGCATCATTATCAATATTCTGGATAAAATGTGCATCAATCTTTATCATATCCAGTGGTAAGGTTCTAAGATAGCCAAAGGAAGAAAGCCCGCTGCCAAAATCGTCAAGAAAGAAATGGCAGCCTATTCCGTGTAGAACATTCATAAATTGTACCGCTGCAGTATGGTTTCTGATAGCGGCTGTCTCTGTTATCTCAAAGCAAACACGCTCCGGATCAACTCCGTTAGCATCAATTTCTGAAATTATCATATCAAGCAGCTCATGATTGCCAAGGCTCATGCCGGATAGATTAATTGAATAACTATGGCCAGCAGGGTCCTGGCCCATAAACTGCAGTGTCTTGCGCACAACATAATGATCAATTTCGGTGATCAGATTATATCGTTCAGCTGCCTGTATAAATTTAGCTGCTGGAATAATATCTCCGTTCTCATCTTCATAACGAACAAGTATTTCACTATGAGTCATACCGTTCTTCATGGACTTTATGCCCTGGCTGAACAGCAGCAGACGATCTTCATTCATTGCATGGCGCAATCGTGACGTCCAGTCCATACCGTCTCTGCGCAGCTTAGTTTCATGGCTGGATTCCAGAGAAATTTCTACCCGATCTCCTCCTTTTTCTTTAGCCATATCACAGGCTAAATAAGCATCGGACCAGATAGATTCAGCATCGCCACTGCTTTTTGTGACAGGCACGGCCCCAATACTGGCCGTCACATCATAGCTTTTGTCTGACCATTCAAAGCGATGATTAGAAATCAAAGCCAGCAGCTGCCTGGCATGGCTCTTCAGCGTATCAATGTCACTATCCCGATAAAGAATAACGAACTGATCACTGCCTACCCGGCAAATTGTGCATTCACTACCCGCTGCTTCACGCAGGAGAATTGCCAGCTGCTTGAGTAGTTCATCACCTGCCGCCTGACCGGAGGTATTGTTAACAATATTGAACTGATCGATATCCAGATACAATAATGCGTTGTTACTCTTCCTTTTAAGTGCATCCTCAATCAGTGCAGTAAGTCGTGATTCAGACTCGTAGCGATTACCAAGCCCGGTAAGAGGGTCATGACAGGCCTGCCAAAGCAGGCGCTGGTTATACCGTGAATCCTGCCGATAGGCCAGCCAGGCAATTCCTATCCCTGTGAAAATGGCAACTGCAAGCAGCCAGTTGAGTATAGCCTGGTAATGCTCCATTAGCAGTATTGTAGACTGTGACGAGGTATTTGATGATTCAACGAGCATTTCCCGCATCTTCATCATATCTGGATAGATTTTCTCACGATTTGGACCCAGCTTTGTTGCCATAAGAACCTTGGCCTCAGCTACACGCTCAGTTGTTGCATCTTCAATTATCTGCTGCTGGAGTGAATAACTGCCTGTATTCAGGTAAATGATATTATCGAGTACTTTTCTCTCATTTTTTGCCAGCGGCTGTTGCTCAAGTTTGTTTCTTGATGAGAGATACTGTGCCGCCAGGGCGCTATGCTTTTGAATTATTACATCCTGGTCAAAGGGGTCGTCCGCAATCAGCAGATCTCTTAACAACACCGATCTCTGACGGGAGTGATGTACCATTTCATCCAGTAACCGAAGGTTCTCGATCTTGACCAGTGTTTCCTGCAGAAACTCCTGTTCAATACTTTGCAGGCTAATACTGGCGAATGAAGTGATCAGGACGATTAGTCCAAGCAGGCCAGTAAATGCCCACGTGACCGGGCGCTGGTACCAGCGGCGTGGCAAAACTCTGGGTTGAGTCGGCTGTCTATACATCAAAGTATGTGACCTGCACGTGGACTTCCTTGCCTCTGTGAACGATTACCTGCAGCAGCAAGATTACCGTAAACTTATAATATCTATTTTTTTGGTTCCTGCCTATAAGTCTAGTCTCTTATCAAAACTTCTCATCTGTATTTGCCTGCCGTTGGTCGGGATAAGCTCACTTCCTCTCTTTTAGGTGGGCTCTCACATCTACAGCAATTTTTGCAATCATTACTAGCAGTAATACCACCGTGGAATCACCGAGTATGCCCGTCAGGCCGGCACCAATGATGATGACAAAATGCATGAAAATGATACGTTGACAGGGTTCGTGCATCTGCTTGCCAACAGTTATATTTTTATACTCCTGTCGGCCGAGAAAATTCTGCAAAAATGAAATCCCATGGCTGATGAAGAATACCAGCCATGCCGGCCACAATGCCTTGAATAAAAGCACCACTTCACTCAGACTTGCGGAGGATGAATACTCCCCTCCAATTTGAACCATCTCGAATCTACTGCTGCTCATAATTCCAGGCGGCGTTCACCTTTCACCTTTCGTTTTAGAACTTGAAACTTGAAACTCAAACCATAAATGACCCATAAATCGCCGCACCGAACAAAATGGGAAAAAACCATCTTGCTGTCCTGTCAATTCGACGGGCCCGACTTAATCGGTCAGTAGCCGCAAAGTGTGAGGTAACAACTACTTCAATCAAGCTCAGGAAAACCAGCAGGGTTGAACTGAATAAAAATTTATCCATTTGTGTCAGATAAGGGATTACAGGCAGCCGTCCTGACAGGGCTATGTGGTATGCAACCAATGTCAATACTGTGGTAACCGCAACCCCTAACTGGTTCGTAGCATTCTTCGGATCAATCCAGAACACAACCCACGACATCATTACGATTAATACCAGGGGTATAATTGCTTTTACCACATAGTGGTGTAATAGACGCCTGCCCTCGAAACTAAAAACAAATCCAGGAAGTTTTATGCCATTTGCCAAAGCCACCATGCGCGGCTCGCCCTTCATCTTGCTAATTTCCCAGTCAGCTACTGACAGGTTTTTCTCCATAAATGAATCCCTGCCCAGGAGTGGAGTAAAAACAACTTCTCCCTGACGGTACCCAGCCGCAACTACCGGTACTTCAAAGACATGCTGGTCACGCGGGAAATCATGCAGATCCATCGGCTGCGAGAAGCTGCCGAATATATGCAGACGATAGGTCACCTCTCCCTGCGGAGTAATTTCAACCTCATCTTTGGTATTTGCCCAGCGTCGCTGGGTATTCATAATCGTCAAACGTGGGTTCCAGATTTCGGACAGGCTGCGAACGACATCACCCGGCCCATCATGTACCAGGGACGGGTCCTGCCAGCGAAATATCATGTAGAGATTAAGCGTAAAATTCTGCTCCGCGCTATCAATTTTATCAACATCAAGGATTGCTCCCAGAACCTGGATCGCTGTTGGCATGCTTTTATCCAGACCCGGCCGACTCAGTGATGCATTGACTGCACCCGACAACACTAACAGTAGCATCCCGATTGCCGCATTAATTTTCTTCATCGTATTTTCCAGACTAAAAAAAATGACTGTTGTAAAAAAAGATCAGTTCTTCAGGCGATAGCCTGTCCTGAATATCCACCAGATAACCAGCAGGCACAAAAACATAAAGACCAGAATCATCGCCAGGCTAATACTGACATTGACATCAGCAACATCGTAGAAACTCCAGCGCAAGCCGCTGATCAGGTAGACCACCGGGTTGAACAGGGTCACCTTCTGCCAGAACGGCGGCAGCATATGGATTGAATAGAAGGCACCGCCGAGAAAAGTCAGCGGCGTAACCACCATCATCGGTATAATCTGCAGTTTCTGGAAATCGTCGGCCCACAATCCAATGATGAATCCGAACAGGCTGAATGTTACTGCCGTCAGCAGCAGGAAGCTGACCATCCAAACCGGATGAGCAACCTCATAATCCACAAAAAACCGTGCCGTGGCCAGAATCAACAGCCCGATAATGAGCGATTTAGTCGCCGCCGCACCTACGTAACCCAGCACGATCTCAACATAGGACACCGGGGCCGACAGCACCTCGTAGATAGTGCCCGAAAATTTGGGAAAATAAATACCGAACGAGGCGTTGGAAATACTCTCACCCAGCAGCGACAGCATAAGCAGGCCGGGAATAATGAAAGCCGCATAGCTGATGCCGTCGATCTCTCCCATGCGTGAACCTATCGCCGCACCAAAGACTATGAAATATAGCGATGTAGTAAGGATAGGCGAGGCAATACTCTCCATCAGGGTGCGCCAGGTGCGCGACATTTCGAAGATATAAATGGCCTTTATGGCATAGAAGTTCATGATCCCTGGTCCCCTCTATCCTTCACCAGATTAACGAATATCTCTTCCAGCGAACTCTGGCTGGAATGCAGGTCCTTAAAATCAATGCCAAGCTTACCCAACTCACGCAGCAAGCCGGATATCCCCGTATGCTCCTGCTGCGTATCGAAGGTATAGGTCAGCACCTCACCGTCCGCTGACAGGTCCAGTGAATACCCGGCAAGCTCTGCGGGGATGCTGATTAGTGGATGCTGCAGGGTCAGTGCCAGCTGCTTTTTCCCCAGCTTGTTCATCAGCACATCCTTCTCTTCGACCACGCTGATCCTGCCTTCCGTAATAACCGCAATTCGGTCGGCCATCTCTTCAGCTTCGTCTATATAATGTGTTGTCAGAATGATCGTGACACCACTTTTACGTAGATGACGAACCATGTTCCACATTGCATGGCGCTGCTCGACGTCGATGCCCGCCGTCGGCTCATCAAGAAACAGGATCTTCGGCTCATGCGCCAGCGCTTTGGCAATCAGCACCCGCCGCTTCATGCCGCCTGACAGGTTGATGATTCTCTCATCGCGCTTATCCCACAGCGACAGGTCACGCAGTACTTTTTCCACATACATCGGGTTAGCGGCTTTACCGAACAGGCCACGACTGAAGTTCATTGTTGCCAGCACGCTCTCAAAGGTGGCTGTCGCAAGCTCCTGCGGTACCAGGCCGATGCCCGATCGAGCCAGCCTGAAATCTGTGTGGATATCATGACCATCTACCGTTACACTTCCTTTACTGGCCGTGACCAGTCCGCAGATAATGCTGATTAGTGTTGTCTTGCCGGCACCGTTCGGCCCCAGCAGGGCAAAAATTTCTCCCTGCTTAATGTCCAGACTGATTTGGTCCAGTGCGCAAAGACCGGATGCATAAGTCTTGGACAGACTGTTAATTGAAATAACTGACTGCACGTGTTTACCATTTCTGCAGAGTTTGAACTGCAGCTATTATATACACATCACCTGTCAGTAAATTGAACTGCTGGATAATATCTCCCTGTGATTATTGTCGGCATGAATTTATGGTTATAATGAATAGATGGAAATCCGGTTGATAGAATATGCCTGACATGGCCGCAAATATGCTCGAGTCCACTGCTGGCTTCCCTATGCAGGGCATGATGATGCGTTACAACCTGTTCATGCCACGATTATACAACTTGTGCATGTCACTTGGATTTGAGGCAGGCAAGATCATGCCCTCACGCGCCTTCTGCTCTGACGAGAGCCAGGGCTATCCCATTATTATGATTGCCAAACACTTTGGCACTTTCCCGTTTAACCATGGCATGGTCGGCGGGATTGTAGCCACCGATCGCCATGAACCGCATGCTGATCATGGCAAAGACCTGCTCATCATTCAGGCCAGCCATGTCGGTTATGACCCGCGATCCAATATCTTCGGTACTTATCGCCGGCTGCAAACTACCAGCCAGGAATGCAGCCCGAACTGCGGCAAGGTTCAGGATGTAATGAACTGGTATCAGGATGAATACCGGTTTGCGCAGCAGAACATCCTGCTGCATAAACATGAAAACCAGCCATGCGTTATTGTGGACAACCAGCTGCTGCGCGAAGATCGCAAACAAGGTTTGCTGCTGCGCCTTGATGAACTGATCGCAACCGAGCCTAACGGTCAGCGTATACCGCTAAAAACCCTGAGTACCGCCAGAGTATTTTCTGCATCCTCAGCAATTATCAATAAAACGGATGAAGCGGCATTCAGCGGCAGTACACCACGGGTTATAGGCAATAAACTCTCCGCGGAAATGTTTTATTTCCGGCATAATATTCCACAGATGGAGGAAGGCATACATCACCTGGAGCACAATTTAATTCGCTACATGCCGCAAATTATTACGTCAAAATCACCATCCTTAACCGCTGCCCAGATAAACACCCAGATCGAATTTGACCGCACTTTTCGTACTATCGTAAAAGAGCACAGCTACCAGGGAAGAAAAGTCCTTTTCATTGCCGGGCTGCATATTGATATCTCACCACAACCCGGTCAGTTATTTCCCCTGACCAAATTCATCCCCTGGGCAGCCTATAATCAGGACCGGGACGGCTCATCTTCGACCATGGAACAGGCTGAGCTGATGCAAGCCCTGGAACAGCAAAGCACCGAAAACCCGGATCAAATTGACATGGAAGCCGCTATCCGCAGCATGACAGAAGCAGAGGAAATCAGGGTCGAGCTGTAGGGGGTATCAAGTTTCCTCTATTCACAGAAGTCCCTGTTCAGCTGTTGCTGCTACGCCTGTCAGAACATGTCAGAACCGCTCAATATTGAAAGGCCTGATCGGTAATTCGGTATCACTGTCAAGTATCAGTTGGGAAATGATCTTGCCGACTATTGGCGACAACTGGAAACCGTGTGCGGAAAAACCAAAGGCATGGTAGGCATCCGAGGAGGTACTGCTTCTGCTGATAACGGGCAGTTTATCCGGCATAAAGGCCTCAATACCTGCCCAGGTACGGACAATGCGCACATTTTCCAGCAGCGGAAACAGGGCCAGCACAGTGCGTGCGCTGACCGCGAGCTTCGCCCAGTCCATATCACTTGTCTGCTGCCTGAAATCCAGCTCCGCCATATGGGCACCACCAATCAGCACGGTACCATTTTGCATCTGCTTGAAGGAGAGCTTACGACTGGCGGCACCCACCACAGGTTCTATGAAACGCGGCAGACGCTCTGTGATCATTAACATCGGTGCGTCTGCTTTCAGTGGTACATCTTCGCCGAGCATGCTGGCCACCTGGCCGGCCCATGCACCGGCACAATTCACCAGTATCGGTGCACGAAACAGGCCTTTAGCTGTTTTCACCTGCCACTCGCAACCCTTACGTTCTAACGCCTCTACCCGTGTAGAGGCATAATGTTCCACACCCAACGCAGCTGACTTGCGACGAAAAGCTTCGAGCGCATGAAACGGCCGGGCATAACCGTCTTTGCGGCTAATCAGACCGCCCGTACAATGCGGAACCAGTGCCGGCAGCAACCGGTACAGCTCCTGCTGCCCGATGATCTCCTCGTGCTCAAAGCCTAAAGAACGCACCAGGGCTGCTCGCGCCTCAAGCAACTGCATATCTTCAGCATTTTCTGCAACTCGGATCAGCCCGGGAAACTGCGCATCACAATTATCATCAAGCAAGGATTCTATGTCATGCCACATCTCTGCAGCAGCGACACTTAAGGGTATTTCTGCCGGGTCTCGATTGAGCTGACGCAGACCACCGGCATTGACACCGGAAGCATGCCGTCCGGGGCTGTCCTTATCCAGAATGATACAGCGGGTTCCGCGTTTTGCCAGCTGCAGAGCAGTAGAGAAGCCCATCAGGCCACCGCCGATGATCAGGACATCGGTCTTCATTCTGTTTCCCCGGGGTATAATCTGGCGAGCTGCCCCAGAGTCAATGGCGTTACCGGTGGCCGACCCCGGTACTGGCCACCCTTATCGATAGTTTGCCCGCCAGCCGCCGCAACGACATGGGCGACCGCATCGGCACACTGCCGGCCCTGGCAGGGCCCCATACCGCAGCGGGTCAGGAACTTGACCTGGTTGCTGTCACGATGGCCATCGGCAACGGCTTTACGTATCTCACCCGCGGTGACTTCTTCGCAACGACAGACGATAGTGTCATCATTCGGCACACCGAGCAGCTTGCCGGGAATATGAAAAAAGGCCTCCAGGAAAGGCCGGATATATAGCTCTTCACGCATCCACTTCCTGTCCATACGGGCCAGACCGTCACGTTCCTGCTGGTCTATCCGACCAAGGTCATGCGCGGCCTGCAAGGCTGCCAGCCGGCCGGCATGTTCTGCCGTCCGCGCGCCACCGATGCCCGCGCCGTCACCGGCAATCAGGATACCGTCGATGCTGCTTTGACCCCAGTCATCCTGTTGCGGGCGCCAGTACTGCTGGCTGTTGTCCCAGTTATGCGCACATCCCGCGGCACGAGACAAATGGCTGCGGGGAATGACGCCGAAGTGTACCAGCAGCAGATCTGTTTCGAGTGCTTGCTGCCGGCCCCGGTGGGTGAAGCTGATTGACTCAAGCTGCTCCTTACCCTTTGCATGTAAGCCACTGACATTGTGTAATGTGCTGATGCCGGCCCGTTTGAGGTCTCTTTTGTAGGCCATTCCTTTCAACAGGTAATGACCGGCCAGCAGGGCCCGCGGCAGACGCGGCAGCGCACGCAGGTGATTCCGCATAGGGGTAAGATCAAGTATCGCCTTAATCTTTACCCCGGCATGCAGGTACTGCCAGGCCAGCAATAACAACAGCGGCCCGGAGCCTGCCAGCACTACGCCATCGGCAGGCACAATGCCATGGGCCTTCATAAGTATTTGCCCGGCACCGGCATTCATCACCCCCGGCAAGGTCCAGCCTGGAAAGGGAACAGGACGTTCCATCGCACCACTCGCCAGCAGCACCTTATCAGCAGTAATCATGGCGGGCTTTTTATCGTGCAGCAGACCAGTTTCAAGCTTATGGTTGAGTGACCAGACCTGCGTATTCGGAAAATAATCAACGCCGGAATCCCGAAAACTAGAAACCAGTTCCCTGCCCCGCTGGTACTCAGCCCCAAGCAGTTCTGCCCGCTCAGCCGGAATGGATTCCATCGCCCGATAAATCTGCCCGCCCGGTGCAGCCTGCTCGTCGAGCAGCGCCACATCAAGGCCCTGCTCGGCGGCAACCACCGCCGCTGCCAGCCCGGCCGGGCCGGCACCAATAACCAGCAGGGAATAGTGATCTTTCACGTCGGCAGATCACCCGGCCCGTGCTGGCGCTCTATGATCATGCCCTCTTCTACATAGTGTCTGCAGGCGCGTCGATTGGGCTGACCATCGATTACCATCAGGCATTCATAACAGACACCCATCAGACAAAAAGGTGCACGCAGGGTACCGGATACTGCCGTATTACGCGTGTAGCCTATGCCACTTGCAAGAACTGCAGCTGCAACCGTTTCACCAGCAGGCACCACGACTGGCTGCCCCTCTATGGTGACGGTAACAAGCTTTTCGGGAGTATCGTCTAATCGTTTGAACATGTCTTTTTTCGCACTTTGCATGCGTTGGTTAATACTGAGGCATGAAGCCCAACAACAGATGTTTGATTGAGAATATATGCTGAGCCTGGTACCTCAGCACAACCTGTACTACTTCTATAATCTCACCTGCTCCATTATATTCTTATGTTCAAAGATCATGCATTGCTGTAGATCAAGTTCTTGCCCACTACCTGCCGAAACAGCACGTTGATACATGGCCAGGCCAATAGCAACGTCGATATAAGCCAGCCCGACTGCATTAAAATAGATGCGTTCATCATCAGACTCGCGGCCAGGCTTGTGTCCCAAGACCAGCTCATGCAAATCGGCATGAATGTTAGCACCGGATATTAGCCCTTCAGCATACATGCGGCTCAGAGTCTGGGTGCGGTGGGTGACAGTCTCCCAGTCATCGCAGACAATTTTGTCACATTGCAGCGCAACCTCGTATTCATCCTCCCAGCCGCCAATATGACTGTAGAAGGCACCCGGTTTCATCCAGCTTGCCTTCAGTAGTGGCGCCTGGACACTGGTAGCAGTCACCAGGATATCGGCCTCCTCCATCGCAGCACGGCCATGCGTATTGGCAGCAACAAAGTTCATATCAGGAAATAAGGGAGACAACTCTGCAATGAACTGCTGTTCCTCTTCTACCGTTTTTGCCGCTACCCTACACTCTTTCAGACCTGGCCTGACGACTTTCATTGACAGCAAATGCATCTTGGCCTGCTCACCCGCACCGATAAAACCAATTACTTCACTGTCTTCGCGTGACAGATGTTTGGCTGCAATCCCTCCCATTGCCGCAACCCGCATATTTGAGGCAAGTGTGCCTTCCATCACGCCAACGGGGAATCCCTTCTCGATCTCGGAGAGAACGAAAATAGCAGACAGGTTTTGTGCATCATGCAAGGCCGGGTTCCTCGGGAACACAGACACCCATTTCACACCGCATATGTCCTCATCCAGCAAGGTAGCGGGCAGACAGTTGATACGGTCCTGTGTGCCCTGGTCAAAGATCTGCACGATCTTCTCAGGGAACAAAATACGGTTTTTCTCGTAGGCCAGCAGAGTCTTTTCTGCCACCTCCATAGCCATACCTATGTCAAAACAACCGGCATCCAGCAGGTCTTCCTGTGACAGGTAAGTGAAAGTGATCTTATGGTCGGACATTGCAGACTCTCCGGAGTACGTTGTCATTGACCATCCAGTATACAGGGGATGGATAGAAGGGAAAAAGTTTCAAGTTTCAAGTCAGAAAATCAAAAAAACTATAACCACAGAGGACCCTGAGGTACACAAAAATATTTTTTGTAATGGTATATCCAAGTAGCTTGCTTCTAAGACAATATAATGGTGAGAAAGCATACCCCCGCCAAAAATCATTTTCTAGCTCTGTCTGCATCCGTATCCTCTGTGGTAAGAATTATTTTTCTTTTGATCTATTATCTTTAATCAAAAAACTGCATCTTTTACTGTCGGCTGAAACGCTACTTTGTCATAATAAGAAATTACACAAAAATTACTACAAACAATTCTCCCGAGGTCATTACAAGTGAAGAAATCAGCAGCGGATAAGAAATGGGTATACTATTTTAATGAAGGCGATGGCAAGAACAAGACGCTGCTGGGCGGCAAGGGGGCGAATCTGTGCGAGATGACCCAGATCGGGCTCAATGTTCCACCCGGCTTTGTTATTACTACTGAAGCCTGCCTCGACTTCATCGCCTCTGATGATAATGCGCTTCCGGCTGGATTGATGGATCAGGTCCGTTTGCAGATGCAGGCAGTGGAGAACGCCACCGGTAAAAAGTTTGGTGATGCCGAAGACCCGTTGCTGGTTTCGGTCCGCTCCGGTTCCGCCATGTCCATGCCAGGCATGATGGACACTATTCTAAACCTCGGGCTGAATGCGGAAACTCTCAAGGGTGAGATCAAACAGACCGGTGACAGGCGCTTCGGTTATGACTCTTACCGACGTTTTATCCAGCTATTTGGTAAAGTGGCACTGGGTATCGATGATGATTTTTTCGATAAGCAGTTCGATGCGGTAAAGCAGAAGGCGCATGTATCGGAAGATGTCGGCCTTTCCGCCGCTAACCTGAAAGAAATCAGTGAACGTTTTCTGCGCGTAGTCGCCGAACAGACCGGCAAACCATTCCCGGAAGACCCCTATGAACAACTGGAAATCGCCGTAAAAGCTGTCTTTAACTCATGGATGGGCAAACGTGCAGTCGATTACCGGCGTGAATTCCATATTACACCTGATATGGCCAACGGTACGGCGGTCAATATCTGTACCATGGTGTTTGGTAATCGTGGTGATGATTCCGCCACCGGCGTCGGTTTTACACGCAACCCCGCTACCGGCGAAAACAAGTTGTACGGCGAATACCTCATCAACGCCCAGGGTGAAGACGTGGTTGCCGGTATCCGTACACCGAAACCTATAGATCAGCTAGCTGACGAGATGCCGGAGATGGCTCGTCAACTGGAACAGCTTAGGCAGAACCTTGAACAACACTACCATGAAGTCCAGGATTTTGAGTTCACCATTGAACGCGGCACATTGTTTTGCCTGCAGACCCGCAATGGCAAGATGAATGCCGTTGCCATGGTACGGACCTCCATCGAAATGGAAAAGGAAGGCCTGATAGATAAAAAACAGGCCCTGCTGCGAATTGACCCCAACTTACTGGAGCAGATGCTTTACCCGCGTCTCGATCCGGATGCCCGAGCCATCGCCCTGGCACAGGGACTGCCTGCATCGCCGGGTGCTGCCTGTGGTCTAGCTGTATTCGATGCTGACAGGGCAGAGAGGCGAGGCAAGGCAGGCGAACGCGTCATCCTTGTAAGAGAAGAAACCAAGCCCGAGGATATCCATGGCTTCTTTGCTTCGCAGGGGATACTGACCAGCCGCGGCGGCAAGACCTCCCATGCCGCTGTTGTCGCACGTGGCATGGGAAAACCCTGTGTCGCCGGTGCAGAAGGCATTGAGGTGGATGTCAGCCTGCGCCAGGCCTTTGTTGGCGACACCACAATCCACGAAGGCGACATGATCACCCTTGACGGCACTACCGGACGCCTGTACCTGGGTGAGATCGCAACCGTTGAAGCGGAATTCACCACCGAGCTAAACATATTGCTGCACTGGGCTGATGAGGCCGCCCGCATGGTCGTCATGGCCAATGGTGACAGCGCCGCAGATGGACGACGTGCCCTGAAATATGGAGCCAAAGGCATAGGCCTCTGCCGCACGGAGCGCATGTTTAATGATGTCGATAGACTGCCCGTAGTGATCGAGATGATTGTTGCAGATACCCTCGATGACCGGCTGACTGCACTGAATAAATTACTACCCATGCAGCGCAGTGACTTCAGAGAACTATTTGAAGTGATGTCGCCACACCCGGTGACCATTCGCCTGCTGGATCCGCCGATACATGAATTCCTGCCATCTGAAAGCCAGCTTATCGATGAACTGGTGTATCTCAAACAACTCAAGCAGACAGTACAGGGTATCGATGTGCTGGCAGGCACCATGTCATTACTGGTAGATCCTAATAAAGCAAGCAGTGAGGCTGAATCTATCCGCCACCTTGTCGATGCTCACCTGGTCGAGGAAGCTATCGCCAAGAAAGAGTCCATGCTGAAAAAAGTACGTGTGCTGTATGAAACCAACCCCATGCTGGGCCACCGTGGCGTCCGCCTGGGAATTACCTTTCCGGAAATCTATTCCATGCAGATCCGGGCAATTCTGGAAGCCGCTGTAGAATGTGAGAAAAATGGTATAGAGGTGCATCCCAAGATCAAGGTGCCACAGGTGTGCACCGCGCAGGAACTGATGTATGTAAAAAAACTCGTCGATACGATTAGCGATGAGTTAGCGGAAAGCCTGGATCATGCACCGAAGTTCCAGTTCGGCACCATGATTGAGGTGGTGCGTTCCTGCATGCGTGCGGAAAATCTCGCCGAAGAAGCCGAGTTCTTTTCTTTCGGTACCAACGACCTGACCCAGGCAACATTCTCGTTTTCACGGGAAGATGCCGAAAACAAGTTCCTGCCGATGTATAACGAGTACGAGATTCTTCAGGACAACCCGTTTGAAGTACTTGATGAAAAAGGCGTGGGTAAATTGATGGCCCTGGCGGTCGAGTGGGGTAAAAAAGTGCGGCCTGATCTGCTGGTTGGAATCTGTGGCGAACATGGCGGTCACCCTGAATCGATTTATTTCTGCCACAAAGCTGGTCTCGACTACGTTTCCTGTTCAGCACCACGTGTCCCGGTTGCCCGCCTGGCCGCAGCGCATGCAGCACTGCTCGAATAAGATAGCCAGACTCAAGCTGTGTTCAAGCTTTAGAAAGAGGATTATGCTGGCTGGCAATAGTCGCTTAAGCCGTATGTTATAATACTGCCGATTAAAGCCTTGTAATCTTCCCTGGAGAGATACAAATCATGCAGCGAACAGGTCTTTTAGGTCTTTTTTTCCTGCTGGCAGCGAGCCTGATCGCTAATTCAGCGCATACGACTGAACCGGTATCAGCAGAAGCGCCCTATTTTGAATGGAAGGTTGAAGATTTTTCTATCAAGGCCCCGCTCGGCGGATTGAAAGGCAATGCCGCACGCGGACGTGCCATCGCTGGAAATCAGTCCCGCGGCAACTGCCTGGCCTGTCATCTACTGCCTATACCCGAAGAACCCTTCTTCGGCAATCTCGGTCCACCGTTGACGGGCATTGGTTCACGTCAATCTATTGCCATGATCCGACTGCATGTTGTCGACCAGACACGTTTCAACCCGGAAACCGTTATGCCGGGCTACTATCGCTCACCAGAACAACTAAACCGGGTTGTCCCCGCCCTTAAGGGTAAAACCTGGCTTAATGCACAGGAGGTTGAAGACGTCGTCGCCTACCTGGTGAGTTTAAAAAATTAACCCGATGATCCTGTTATGAACATACAATTATTTTTCTACAGTATATTCGGTGCGATGGCCCTGTCGTTCAACCCTGTCCATGCTCAGGATACCGTCTCCGGCTACGATTATCTGATACCGGAAATGCAGGAAATGCAGGACGATGACTTCGGCAACCCGGGAATGATTATGGTAGATGCGGGAGAAGCATTATTTTCCACTGCAGGTGAAACTGGAAAATCCTGTACATCCTGCCACGGTAATGGCGGTGAAAAGTTCGATACCGGGCATATCGCAACTTACCCGCTTTACAGCACTGAATTAAAAAAACCGCTGACCCTGCGTGGTCAAATTCTCAGCTGCAGGAATGATCGCGTTGGCGGTGCCGGGCTCGACTATGCCAGTAAGGAAATTTTACAACTTGAGGCTTTTGTTCGTCGCCTGGCACTGGGTGAAATCATCAAGGTTGATATCAGTGGCAAAATGGCACCCTACCATGAAGCTGGAAAAAAACTTTTTCATACTCGCTGGGGCCAGGTCGATATTGCCTGCCATCAATGCCATGTCTACCACGCTGGCAGGACCTTCCGTGGACAAATTCTCAGCCAGGGGCAGAGCAATGGATTCCCGGGTTACCGCTACACAGCAGGAATATCTGTGGGCCTGCACGAACGTATTACCGGCTGCCTGAATAATCTCCGTGCCGAGCCTTATGCAATAGGCTCTGATGAATACATCAACTTTGAAGTCTACATGAATGCACGCAGCAATGGCCTTAAGGTAGAAACACCGGCCATACGCTATTAAGCAGGGCGCGGCATGGCCGATAGTTCGACACAGGTAGATGTCATTATTATCGGTGCCAGCGCATCAGGTTTAATGTGTGCGATAGAGGCAGGAAAACGCGGCCGCAATGTCCTTGTGCTGGATCATGCCAACAAGGCAGGGAAAAAAATCCTGATGTCCGGTGGCGGGCGCTGCAACTTCACTAACCTCGAAGTCAGTGCCGAAAACTTCATTTCACATAACCCGCATTTCTGTAAATCAGCCTTAAGCCGCTACACGCAGTGGGACTTCATTACCATGGTGAATGAATATCAAATACCCTACGAGGAACGGGACCTTGGTAAATTATTCTGTGTTAACCGCGCCAAAGATATTCTAAACATGCTGCTGTTGGAGTGTGAAAAGGCAAAGACTGCAATCAAGCTGAAAACTGAAATACTGGCTGTAGAGAAAGTAGCTAATAAATTTATTATCCAGACATCACAGGGAAACTTTCAGGCGGATGCACTGGTGATTGCCAGCGGCGGTTTATCTATCCCGAAGATGTGCGCCAGTCCATTAGGCTATAAAATAGCAGAACAGTTCGGCCATCATATCTGGCCTACCCGGGCTGGGCTGGTTCCCTTCACCCTGCACGACCATGATAAAGAAAAACTCGCACCACTGTCTGGCATTGCGGTTGAAAGCCTGGTCAGCAATGAACGTAAGCAATTCAAAGAAAATATCCTGTTCACCCACCGCGGACTCAGCGGCCCGGCCATTCTGCAAATTTCTTCCTACTGGCGACCGGGGGAAACTATCAGCATAAACCTGCTGCCTGATGTCGATATCATCGACTTCCTGAAAACACGGCAGTCCATTCAACCGAACAGCCAGTTAAAAAGCCAATTAGGTGAATTTCTGCCGAAACAGCTTATTACCACTCTGTTAGGAAAAGACAGGGCTAACACAACATTACAGAAGCTCTCGCACAAAAATTTTGACGAGATCGCCCGGCAGTTGCAGCACTGGCAAATCAAACCCAATGCAACAGAAGGCTACAGGACAGCTGAAGTCACCATCGGCGGTGTTGACTGTGATGAGATTTCTTCCAGAACAATGGAATCCAGCAAGGTCAAAAAACTGTACTTTATCGGCGAAGTCATCGATGTCAGCGGCTGGCTGGGCGGCTATAATTTCCAGTGGGCCTGGTCATCAGGATGGAGCGCCGGACAGGTTGCTTAAAGAGCATCTGACCAGACAGAAAATCATTATTATCCAGACAATGTCTTCAATGAAGGAATATCGCCAACAATTTTACTCCAGCCTGCCCTGGATCCTACAAAGACATCTGTCATAGGCTGTATAATCAGCATAATTGATAATTACACGATGGCACCATGAAACTACTTATACGCAATCTGGCTCGCACGACCACTGAAGCAGAACTACGAAAGCTATTCGAGGCCTATGGACCGGTTCAGTCCTGTAGTCTGATAATGGATAAGCAAACCGGCAAATCCAAAGGCTTTGCCTTTATCGAAATGCCCAGGCCGGGTGATGCCAAGGCGGCTGTAAAAACACTTAATGGCAAAAATGTCGCTGGTAGTATGATCCGCGTTAAAAAAGCCTCTCCAAAGAAGTCCGCGATAGAAAAGGAGTCCCCCGCTAAGGCTAAACCTGAAAAAGAAGCAGCGGGAGAAGCCACAAAAAAAATAGATGACCCGAAAAAATCTGAACCACAAAAGACTAAACTGAATCAAGATAAAGCAGTAAACCGAAACATCTGGTCATCAAATGACTAATTCAGGAAAGGGTGACCCGCTTCACGGCTTAACCCTGAAGATGATAGTCACCCGGTTGCAGGAGAAATACGGCTGGGAAGAACTGGGCAGGCGAATCAATATAAAATGCTTCACCAGCGACCCGAGCATCAATTCCAGCCTTAAATTTCTACGGAGAACACCCTGGGCACGGAAAAAAGTTGAGACACTTTTTCTCGAAACCCGATGGACCGAAATTAACAGCAGCATCTGGGGCCATGATAAAACGAATACCAGGAAAAATGTACGTAAATAGATAAATACATACTAAGCGCTACACTGTGATCATCATATATATGGAACCTTTGATCAGAGGTTCCTTATAAATTTGTGCGATGATTTTTTCCAATATCAATAACCGTCGATTTCTTAACTCCCGCCTCATTTGCATATTCCGGCCAATTCCCAACCGCAGAAATCACCTCATAAATGATATCTTCCGGCCTGGATAAACTTATAGTTTCTGCAATAGATAAAAGATCTTCTTTGTTAAAGTGATCACGCTTACCGTTCGCTGTCATCTGGTGCTGATATGTCCATATGCCTGCAGGATTGTGTGAATAAATCACATCATAGGCAGGAGAAAGTTTCCACTTGCCATCTGTCCCCATCAGAAATGAAATATTCTTCGTATGATCATCCTGATTACGTGCAATGATATTAAATAGCATTCGTCGATACTGCTCAGATGCCTCTGCCTTGCTTAAGCGCAATTTTCGCATCACAGCAAAGGCCTGCTCATAGCTGTAGGCACCGGCCATATTAAAATCATAGTGTGCTATCCCGCAGAGTGTTTGCATATGCTGCTTTTCCCCGTTTACACGGTCAAAACGCCTGGTCATAAAATGTGCTCGTCCATTTTCTCGCAGCAGCCGGCAAGGCATCATTTTTATTCCTGCCGCCTTTGCCATTAGAGAATAGGCAAACTCAATTCTTCCGTAGCCAGCGGGTTCACCTAATTCTAAATCGGTGACGCCATCAAATTTTATTAGCCAGTATTCATAACCTGGAGGAGCGACCGCCTGCCCCGACCTGACATCGCCTTCATCATTTATCGCAATAACAGCCTTTGGCCTTGCGCCACCTGCCGAAGTACCAACACGCAGAATATCCAGAATCGCATTCGTGTTCTGCTGCTCGGATTCACCCAGCCTGGCATCAAGAACATTACGGTTATTCATTATCTGCTGAGCGAGTTCAACGAGCTCAGATACGTCGACAGAAACTGAAGCATCGTTCCTGCCCATAATCGCAGGAGAAAATTCCAGTGCACCCATACCACGTTTTCCGGTATAGCAGAGCCTCTCTACCGGACTAAAACTGGAACTGTCGCGACCGGTACGCGACAGCCAGGCGTCAATCACACTGTTGCCAAACTTGTCCGGCAGAACATCGGCAAGCATTCCTGGCAATCCCAGGAAAGTTTCTTTGCTAAGGCCTGGAAATGAGAACTGCCCATCGCCATTTCGGCCATCATTCAGCCCCATATACACGGGTGAGATATCAAGCCCTTTGTTCAGAAAATCCCGGTCATATTCAAAAATTCCATAAGCGCGATCTTCCAGCCATGAGACAGCACCCACTGTATCACCCCATAACTTCACGATGGCGGTATCGACCTTCTTCACCATTCCAGTTTATCTACTGAAGAATTTTTAAGACGTCGACCCGAAGCCCGTTCTCGTACCTTACCCTGCATTTTGGCAAGCTGCATTGGGCTTATTGATATCTCGGGTATAAAACTGTCTAACTGATCCAGAGAGCCCAACTCTCTCAAAACAGCGATCAGGGTAGATAGCTTGCCACGGCCAGACTCAAGCGACTTAATGGAATTAAGTGATAATATCGTCGCATCGGCCAATGCCTTTTGCGTGACGTTCTTTCTTAGACGAAGAGATTTTATTCTATTGCCAATTTCTTCAGCGATACCTTTATCTGAAAGAGTATAAAAGTCCATAAGAGCCCTATTTAAGTATATATAGCTATGTTACACATGATAACAAACTAATTATTAACTATTATAGTTAAACTGATATGGATATCAATAAAATCACTTAACAGCCCTTTATAGAGCCATTAATGGCATTAATACCACTTAATATACTTTATTTTGATCTTTATAGTTCATTACAGGATATTTAATGGCCTGGATCTGCGTGATATATTACAAAGTTATCCAGTGCGGGCTATGCTAGTTTAGCTCGATGCAGTGACAACATGTCAGTCATTACCGTCAGCCTGCGCAAGACCAACAGAATGTATCGCGGGAGTCGTCGTGGCATGTAACACCACATTGTGCTGAATCTGCAATTGTTCTGGAAAGTCAAAAATCCATGCTGTCATGAACCTGATACATCGATCGAATCTGACCCTGCGTTGCCCTTAATACATAAAAATGATGAGCTGTCAGGATGGCAGCCTGCCTGGCCTTCCACCGAACACCCTGTGTGCAGATAATCACAAAGGGTGTTCGACAGGCAATCAGCTATGTTCACCGCCAATTTCATTTGAATGGCATTCAAGACATCCGATTGGCGTTCCTTTCGGGAAATCTGCGGTTTCGCGACCTGATGCACATTGTGGATGCGTTCCTTCTGTATTTTTACATTCGAAGACACGGTCGGTAGCTGTGCGTGACAATGCCGTACCCTTTCCATCCTTGCCATGACAGGCTATGCATGTTCCCTTTGGTGTTGCACTGTCTTCAAAGACCTCCTTGTGCTTTTGGCTCCACATGTCGCTACCTACTGGATGCATACCATGAGGCCCTTTCATCCAGCCGTTACTGTCAAACTCTCCTTTGAAGTCATCAATAGAGAAATTTGATGCATGACAGGTGGTGCACTCTGTGATGGTTCCAGTATGTCCCTGCAACTGGTTAGAAGTTACGTTGTCATTGGCATTCGGGTTGCCGTTTGGCCAGATGGCGTGCGTGGCGCCGTGGCAGGCTTCACAGAATACACCTTCGTGCCCAGTACTGACCCGGTAGAGCTTAGGGTTACCCTTCGCCTCACCGCTCTCAACCGTATTTTCAGCAAAACGTTTATTGCCGGGGACGATAGGGGTCGCCTTGCTGTCGGTGGTTAAATAGGCCTGCATAAGGCGAATACCGTCTGTTGGCGAACCAATCGTTCCCGCTGCATCATACATGTTGTCATTTACATCACCGGTATGGCAGGAACCGCAGCCGGGTTCGTTTGCCCAGGGAACACGCGGGGTAGCAGAGTGCGGTACATAAAAGTCAGCGGCCAGTTCAAATGCTCCCGGGTTGGACGGACTAACATTGCGAGAAAAGTCATCACCGACCTGTGCCATATTGCCGTGGCAGTCCTGGCATAACATGCCGCCATTGGACATTGCACCTCGCAGGCAGGCAGTGCGATTGCCCGGGTGGCATTGATAACAGGTGCTTTGCAGTACGTTATCAGCAGCGAGTGCATCACGAAGATTACCCTGGTCGTCAACAGGTGGTGGCATATCCGGAAACAGAGGCTCACCGTCGATACCTTCAACCGTTGCATGATGACTATGCATGACATTGGACATGGATTTGTGTTTTACCTGATCACGGCCATTTGAGGGATTACCGGGAGAGGTGTCGTTTTCAGTACCACGCGGGCCAACCTGTGCCAGATCAAGAGCAGGCGTATAGTGACAGGTCTGGCAAACTACTGGGTTTGTTGCGTGGCCAGATACTGGATCGAAACCTCCATCCAAGGACGTCCCATGTTTCTGATCGTGCAAACGCAGGATGTTCAAATCGCTGGCCCATTCTACGCTGACAGCGTTTGGTACATCGCCCGCAGCAGGGTCGTCAAAGGCCTTTGTCACCGTAGAAAGTTTCTCTATGGCTGAACCGTTCCCTCCATCATCCCCATGAGCATGACAACCCTGGCAGTTTGCCTCACCAGAAATAGGTGTCACGGTGTCTACAGAGGCGAGCACCGGACCAGTTGATCCCATGCGAGCCTGAACACGCATAAGCGGAAAGGGATTCTCCAGCCCGTTGTCATCAAAAGCAGCAAGAGGGAGGCCAGCTGCTTCAAACCAGTTCACCTCCGGAGCGATGTAGCCGAAGGGGAATCTCAGGAAAAACGGCTGGTTTTCGACAAATAGATTAAATTTCTGCGGGTCATTTTCATCGTAGGGAGCTGTCCTGCCCGGCATAGCTTGTAGATGAGCCGCGAGCGGGCCTTCATCACCTGTGTTGGGCAAACCATCCGGGCCAAGATACAAATCTTCGACATCCGGTACAGGCAAGCCAAGAAATTCAGTCGGGTTAAATAATGCAGCAAGGATACCGGGCGGGTAAAAGGGGTCATAGGCCTTTAACGCAATATCCCAGAAGTTGGTTTTGTAAACCTCACCGGTAACAATATCCTTACTGGACAACAAAGGCTGCCCACTCGGACCGAAGCCGCTTAATGCCGGATCGTTCGGATTAGATGCAGCAGAATAAAATAATTCAACACCATCATGGCGGCTTAGTATCTTTGGTTCACTCCCGCGTTGAATGATAGTTGCATGCAGCACATTGAAAGGCGGCAGTATGCTCGAGATACGTGTATCAAGATCCCCGCAATGCATGCCAAGGTCATTGATCGCAAGCAGCACATGGTTAATGTCACCTGAGCCCGGTTTTCCGGGAACGGCCTGTTCGGGAACGGCTGATACAGGCGTACCATTCTGGCTGGTTGAGTTGATCGAAGTATCGCTGCCGACTATTGCATTAACACTTATAGTCACTGTTGCAATATTTGATGTCGCACCTTCATTGTCATCAACAGTATAGGTAAAACTATCTTTGCCTGTGGAGGCGGTTGCGGATTTGTAGAGGACAGTGCCATCGAGATTGTTGATGATACTGCCATTTGAAACATCACTTTTTATAATGACAGTGGAAGCGACTATGCTGCCATCAG
>JAYEGM010000101.1:0-3568 GCA_034659075.1 Pseudomonadota bacterium | reverse complement strand
ACCACCGCGCTGCCCGATGATAACACGCGCGTCGTTCAGGCTCTGCGGGAGCTACTCTAACCATGCCGAGGACCGCGCCCTTCGAGGCTCATCACCGCCGCTACGATGACTGGTTCGTGCGCCACGTGGCGGCCTACCAGTCGGAGTTGCTGGCCGTCCGTGCTCTGTTGCCCTGGCGCGGCCTGGGTCTGGCCATCGGCGTCGGCACCGGGCGCTTCGCCGCTCCGCTGGGTGTGCAGGTGGGCATCGACCCGGCACGCGAGGTGCTGGACTACGCGGCAAACAGAGGCATCTCATCCGTACAAGGGGTTGCCGAAGCGCTGCCTTTCTCGAATAGCAGCTTCGACTACATCCTAAGCGTCACCACCATCTGCTTCGTAGATGACGCCACCGCGATGTTGACAGAAGCATACCGCGTCCTGAAACCGGGCGGTGAGCTGGTGATCGGCTTTATCGACCGGACCAGCGACCTCGGTCAACACTATCTGGCGCACCAAGCCGAGAATGTGTTTTACCGCGAGGCGACATTCTACTCGGCGGACGAGGTGGAACGACTGCTGCGCGACACGGGCTTCTCCGGGTTAGTCTGGGTACAGACCTTGTCGAAGACGCTGGATAAAACCCACGAGATCGAACCTCAAGGCATGGGTTATGGTCAAGGGGCTTTCGTGGTGGTCAAAGCGAACCGGCCGTAGTCCATCCAGAGCGGAGTCGGTCACTGTTTCACTTGCAATCGACCCTTTGGGAAGGTAAATAAGGGCACTAAATTTAGCCAATATTGCTTGGGATCCAGGTCATATGACCGCTACTGCTGAAAACTATCGTGCCTTTTACGAGGCGCCCTGGAGCGAATAACATGGAAAACACATTCTTGACGGCATTGGGTGCCAGTTCATTGGCGGCGTTGGTGACAGCGATTGGTATCTATACCATTCGCCACTTTGAAGCGTGGGGCCGAAAATACAGTATCTATTTCATCTGCTTCGCCGCAGGTGTGCTGATTTCCGTGTCCTTCCTGCATATCATCCCAAAGTCCTTCGAGATGAATGCAAATGCCCCTGTTTACCTACTCATCGGATTTCTCTTTCTCCATCTTTTCAACCGGTTTATTACCGCCTTCGTCTGCGAGCGGGACCCGGATTCCCTATACGGTATCGGACTGGTACCCATGTTCGGCATCGGCCTTCATTCGTTCATTGATGGCTTCATCTACTCCATCACATTTACCGTCAGTACCTTTACCGGAGTACTGGCCGCCACCGGCATGGTGCTGCATGAATTCCCTGAAGGAATCATCACCTATTTGCTGCTTTTGCGCGGGGGTTTCAGCGAAAGGACATCCCTGATCCTTGCATTCCTCGCCGCCTCACTGACCACGCCCCTGGGCATGCTGGTTTCCTATCCCTTCATTAGCCAGATCGATAAACCGCTGCTTGGTACCTTGCTATCGCTCTCGGCAGGCGCACTCGTCTATGTGGGCGCCACCCATCTGTTGCCCCAGGCGGAGAAGGAGCATCGAAAGTACAGCCTGTTCGCCCTTGGCGCCGGCATCCTGGTGGCAGTGATTATTGTGCTATCCAAATAACACCTGCGTTAGATCTGCACACCGCGATAACGAGAAGCACCAAGGTATTCATCGGGAGCCACCCGGCCATTGGCATAATCATCGTGCCATGTGTTCGCAAAGGCATTTGTTCGTACAATTGCACTCTCTCCGCCTCTAGTAACTGCCTGGGCCGGCCCATAAAACCCGCGGCGCAAAATACTTTCCTGCCCACTGTCGTTGACAGTTCATCCAGCCAAACCGCGCCCTGCCTTGCTGAGCCGATCGAGATAGAGAGGCGGCCCGGTGGCAAGTACGATGTCCGGTTGCCAGTCGACCACCTTGTCCACAGCCGTATCATCCAGTAGCTGGATGGCGGAGGCGTGTACGAATACCTGGCTACCCATCTCGACCCGCGTCATCATCAATGTGCCCATGTTGCTGTCCAGCACACCATGGGGTACGGCTCTGGATAATGACAAAGGCCCCTCCGACCGCCCTTCTGCAACCTGTATATTTATCCCCAACAGCTACGCCAGATCGTGAAAGCGTTTGCTCATGTTGGCAGACAGGTCATTATTGGACTCACTCCAACAGCGCAGATTGCACCCCACCGTGCCGATGGAGTAAACAGACGAGCCAGAGTAGAAGTGGTACAGCGGCTTTTTGCAACCGGCTCCACACTCCGTGACACGACCCTGTCGTAAACCAGTGTGTAGAGCACGCCGTTCTTGTTGTAACGGACACCGCATGCAGCGCGCCCGCCCTCGCGGATGCGGCAATCGTGAGGATACAGAGTACAAAGTACCAGTGCATCCGGCAGCGTTTCGTAAAAGCAAGCCTCGTGTAGTCCATACATATCGAGATAATATTTCATATTGGAGAACGTTACCCGTGTGTTGCCAACACGATTTCCACGAAGCTTTGCTTAGCGTAGCATACTCTCCTAGTGATATGTCCTCTGAACTTAGGCAACAGCATGGTCACTGCTCTTCCTCTGTTTAACGGTACAAGGCATAACTTCATGTTGTTCCTTCCCGGTATAAAAGTACTTGCTCCAGCCACCAGTTAAAAATAGCGTTTGCTACGATACGCTGATGCGCTAAACATTCGTCTGCATTCTCAAGTATCTGCTCTTTACCTTGAATACATTCGTTTGGTTTTTTCAGGCAATCCACGTAGCGTTCAAGCCATTCATGCACCATGGATTTTGTAATTTCCGGATGGAATTGCAGTGCCAGGCAATTTTTATAGAGAAATCCCTGATTCTTGATGCAGCCACCATTAAACAGAGGCAAGGCGCCCTCCGGTAGCGAGAATGTATCGCCATGCCATTCAAAAGCGTAAAAACTGTCCAATAAGTCGCTGCTTGTGAATAGATCTTTGGCGTATTTACTCAGTGTGGTGCGATGCCAGCCTATTTGCATCATTGGAGCGGAATTTACTTCGCCGCCCAAAGCTTTACTGATTAGCTGTCCACCGAAACAAATCCCTAAAATCGGAACACGCGCTTGAGAGGCAAACCTGATAAGCGCGACTTCCTCAGCAATCCATGGCAAAGGATCGTTAACACTAGCTGGAGAGCCCAGGAACACCAGGCCCGACACATCGTCAATCCGTTTGGGGATTGGTTTAGCCCGACCAATATATATTTTTTCATAACAAATTCCCCGCTTCTCCAGGTATTCGCAGAGATAACCCGGGTGTTCGCAAGTAACGTGACTGAAAATCCTGACCGGTTTCAATGCCCCTACTCCATTAATGCCAAAGGAAAACTCTCCTGTTGAAATTGCGGCTGTTGTGAGAAAGGCCGCAGCCAACAATGGCTCCTAATTAAAACCCGCCTAGCCACCGCAGGCAAGGATCATGGGAAGCGCCATACTCACAGGAACCTGGAACCACCGCTCCTGCGTCTTCCAAATGAACAGCTGACGAGACGATACTTCACTCTGCGCAGTCGAAATCCAGGCAGAAAAATACCGATTAGCTGCGCATCGCGTACTCTGAAAGGTACAATGTCTATCT
>JAYEGM010000100.1:0-13718 GCA_034659075.1 Pseudomonadota bacterium | reverse complement strand
ACCTGAGTTATTGGGGTTTGAGGCGACTGGCCGCCAGGTTTGATATTATTGATTACACTGATAAAGTAATCAATGATCCGGAAAAATTTGATGTGGCTTATATGCTGGACCCAGGTTCCAGGAAACACAGGATTGCGCAACTTATCGTTGAACGATTTTACTGGCTATGTCCAGGATATCTCTGGCTACTGAAGAAGCCCGTCAAGGAGAGTTAATTGTTCTCTAAAGATATTACCTTTTTCAATGTCTCCGCCTGGTCAACTAAAGCTTCTATTTCTTTTCCCACGCTACAAAAGTGCCCCATCTTGCGGCCGGGTCTGGGTTCTTTCTTACCATAGAGATGAAGAAAAACACCCGGATTCTTCAATAATTCATCCCATGGCGGTGTTCCTTTCTGCCATGCATCGCCAAGAATATTGACCATTACCGCAGGTGCAGTAAGATCGGCCTTTCCCGGGCGGAAGCCGCATAATGTCCGTACCTGTTGCTGGAACTGGTCTGTCAAACAGGCATCCAGGGTGTAGTGGCCTGAATTATGCGGCCTGGGGGCCATCTCATTAATCATAATTTTATTATTTTTATCGACGAAGAACTCTACAGCCAGAACACCGCAGTAATCCAGTTTTTCAGCAAGTATACGGGCCATTGTTTCTGCCTGACTGGATACTTCAGCGTTCACTCTGGCAGGGACTATACTAATATCGAGAATACCATTTTCATGCCTGTTTTCTGCCACAGCAAAGGCTTCAATGTGACCGCAGACACTGCGTGCCAGTATGACGGAGACTTCACAGGCAAGCTCGATGCGCTGTTCCAGTACACAGGGTTTGGCGCCCAGTTTTTCAAATGCAGGCCTCAACTCAGACGAATCTGAAACAACAAGCTGTCCTTTGCCATCATAGCCCAGCGTGGCCGTCTTCAGGATGGCAGGAAAAGATATTTTTTCTATCGCAGCTTCAAAGTCAGATTCACTTTTGATGACATGATATTCAACCGTATCGAGTCCAATATCACGGATGGTCTGTTTTTCCAGGATGCGATCCTGGGCGATTCTAATTATGCCTGCAGAGGGGTGAACAGGAATATGCGCGGCAAGGGTTTCCAGGCTGGAAGCCGGTATATTTTCAAATTCTGTGGTCACAGCGGCGCATTTACTGGCCAGCTGGGCAAGGGCATGCTTATCATCGTAGGGGGCACGCAGATGTTCATTTGCGAACGCAGCAGCAGGGCTGTTGACATCCGGATCCAGCACCATAACCTGATAACCCATTGTCCGTGCGGCTACGGTAAACATACGACCGAGCTGGCCGCCACCCAACAGCCCGAGGGTTGCACCTGGTGAAATCATCTATGAATCATTTATCAGTTGCAGGAAGGCTGCGTGACAGGACTTCATCAGTCTGAGCCTGTCGAAAATCAACCAGTTTCTGCGCCAGTTCAGTGTCTGATGCTGCCAGGATAGAGACAGCAAATAAGGCTGCATTACTGGCTCCGGCCTGGCCTATAGCAAATGTAGCAACCGGTATGCCGGCCGGCATCTGTACGATTGAGAGCAGCGAATCCATGCCTTTAAGGTGGCGGCTGTTTACTGGCACGCCAAGAACTGGAAGCGTAGTTTTAGCTGCCAGCATGCCTGGCAGGTGCGCGGCGCCACCCGCTCCGGCAATAATTACTTTGAGACCCTTATCAATAGCCGATTCGGCATATTGATACAATAGATCCGGCGTCCTGTGGGCGGAAACGATTTTACTCTCATAGGGGATGGCAAACCTGTCGAGCGTCTTGCAGGCATGCTGCATGACATCCCAGTCGCTGTCACTGCCCATGACAACACCTACTTTCATGATATTACTCATTGATTACTGCTCATTTTGCAGGAAAGAGGCGGATTGTGCAGATTTTCAGGGAATCTCGCAAGTGCTGGCTGCCATATTTTTTAGGCCTGGAAGCTGACAAAGGTTTGTCAAAATGACCTGAGCCGGTAAACTTGCTGCCTGTTTAATACCATTTAGTCGAAACTAAAGATTAAGGGCACATCTACTAATTCCATGAATAATCACCTGGTATCCAAAACTAGCCCTCTCTGCGTTAAGAGTCTTCGCAATAGCTAGCTAATACGTGCAACTCTTGCCTTGATATGACTAGTTTTGAATTACAATCTGATCATCCGTAATTAATAGACGTGCCCTTAATGTCAAAAACATCTCTTCATGTTTTGAATATGCTTGCCGATGGTGAATCCCTGTCTGGTGAATCCATAGGTAATACGCTGGGTATCAGCCGGATGGCAATTTCCAAAGCAATAAAAAACCTTACTCAGCAGGGTTTGCGTATTAATTCTGTGCCAGGTAAGGGCTACCAGCTGGATTCTCCTGTGCAGTTGCTTGATAAGGAAGCAATTCATTCGGCTTTGAGTAAAACCGGTTCAATGAACTGCCAAATTGAAGTGCTGCAGCAGGTTGACTCCACCAGCGACTATCTTCTGCAACAATCAGGAACAAGGGATGTCAACAGGCTTGTCTGTCTCGCAGAAAACCAGGGCAGCGGCAGGGGGCGGCGTCAAAGAGCGTGGCATGCAAGCCCCTACCGTAATGTTGTTCTCTCAATGGGCTGGCGTTTTGATGAGGGTATGTCAGGACTCTCCGGCCTGGGCATTGCAGCGGGAATTACCATAGCCAGGACATTACATGAGGCCGGATTTGACAATGATATTGGGCTAAAGTGGCCTAATGATATCGTCTGCAAGGATAGCAAGCTAGGTGGTTTGTTGATTGATGTGCGAGGTGAACATGATGGCCCCTGCCTGGTTGTACTGGGGCTTGGTTTAAACCTTGCATTGTCAGCGGACGATCAACAAACAATAGATCAAGCTTGCATTAGTCTTGAGCAGATCAGTAAGACTCCAGTTGATCGCAATTCTCTTGTTTCAGATTTGATTCGAGCTCTAACAGAACTGTTTGAAGGATATGTTTCTTCAGGTTTCGATAGTTTTTATCCCTTATGGCCAGGCTACGACCGTTTACATGGGCGAGAGGTCAATGTGATCAGAGGCGAGACAACTTTTTGTGGTGTGGCGATGGGCATTGATGAGCTTGGTGCCTTATTGCTGGATGAAGGGAAGGAGTCATTCAGCAGATTTTTGTCCGGTGATGTCAGCCTGAGGCTGGCTCGATGAATCTCCTTATCGACAGTGGCAACAGCTTTATAAAGTGGGCGATGGCAACTGAGCAATCACTCGTCGTAGAAAGACGTTGCCTTTCGATCGCAGCTCCCGGGTTGCATGAAATATGGAAAAACTATGATGTCCCTAACAGGGTGATTGTTGCGAATGTAGCGGGTGAGAAGGTCGCCAGTGAAATAAGGACGGCAGTGAGTGCACTCTGGAAGCTTGATGCTGAGTATGTTGTCAGTAAAAAAAGTTGTTGCGGTCTGACAAACAGTTACCACAATCCCGAGCAGTTAGGTGTCGACCGCTGGATGGCGATGGTAGCGGCTTACCGAATGACGCAAGATCCGGTGATTGTCGTAGACTGTGGCACGGCAGTTACCATTGACCTGGTCAATGAGAAAGGATTATTCGTTGGTGGAGCCATCATGCCTGGTTTGAATGTCGCTATTAAAAGCTTGCGAGATAGCACAAAAACTATTGATGAAATTAGTAGCATAGATAGAATTGTGATTTCAGTCGCTCAATCGACCGAAGAGGGTGTGGCAGCAGGTGTCTTATATGGCCTTGCTGGGGGGGTTGAGAGGGTAGTCAGTGAGCAATCATCAATGGTAGACAAGGCCCCGAAAGTATTTATAACCGGCGGAGATGCGAAGGTGCTCATGCCATACCTGACAATCTTGGCGACATTGCAGACAAATTTAGTGATGCAAGGGCTGAGAATATTTACAGAATATAATAGTGTTGCATAGATATGTGGCAAGAAATATCTGTGGTTAAGCACGGGATTTACCATATCTTTCTTTTGGGTTTATTCAGGATGCTACATTAATGTTGCAGAATTATTTTAAAAATTTATACAAACGAACCATGCAGGAGGCATATTCATTCGCGCACCAGGAGATAGTAAATTCACTAAGGGACGGTGGTAATTGTCTGGATTGTGGCGCTTCCCATGCTCAAAAATATCAACTTCTAAAAGAAACGATTGATTTTGCACAGAGTTCTTATTTTGGGGTTGAGTGGAACGAAGATCTCGTACTCAAAGCCCGAAAGAAAAATATAAACCTGGTGCAAGGAGATTTAAATAAAGAGCTTCAGTTTCCCGATAATAAATTTAAGTGTGTTTTTGGCTTATCAGTACTAGAGCATCTGTTAAACCCATGCCGTTATTTGAAAGAGTGTTATCGGGTACTGGAGGACGAAGGCAACCTGATAATATTAACACCCAATATAAGCACTTATTTTACCGCATTATTGATATTACTTGGTAAGATGCCGTCATCTGGACCACACCCGGATTCAGATCAGTTAGTCAGGCAGGAAGAAATAATTAAAGTCAGTAATATGAGTTTACAACCTGATACTGAAATTGATACACCTGTTCATCGTCATTTGATTGTCTTTAGCTACCGCGTGTTGATCTCCTACTGTCGGATGATTGGTTTTAGAGAGGTAAAAGGGTATGGATTTGGTTTATATCCATTCCCTAGTTTTATGCAACCTGTTTTAGAAAGGATAGACCCATACCACTGCCATCAGATGGTAATCGTAGCCCGCAAATAAAGAAATGAACTAATTAGGTGAGACTCTTAGCATTTTGTCTTTTATCTTTAGTCTTCTTTGCTTTTTTCCCAACCCGCCCAATAGCAAAAGCTGCCGGAATTACGATTAAGGTTATTAAGGTCGAAAAGATCAGCCCCCACGACAGTGCCAGCGCCATCGGCGAGACAAATGGATCCATGCCGCCCCAGCCATAGGCGGTGGGTAATAGCCCTACTACTGTGGTGGTAGCTGTCAGTATCACGGCACGTAAGCGCCGGCGTCCTGCCTCCATGATGGCATCGAAGGCATCCATTCCCTGTTCGATGGCGCGCTGGACAAAGACCAGTAGCACCAGTGAGCTGTTAACGACTACACCGGTCAGTGCCACACCGCCCATCAGGGCAAAGAAGGAAAGCGGCATTGGCATCCAGTACTTATCATGCAGGTAGAAACCGATGATAATGCCGATGGCACCAAAGGGGATCGCCATCATGACATAGAAGGGGTAACTGAGGCGATTGAACTGGACGGCCAGAATAATAAATATGCCGAGCATGGCGAACACCAGTGATTGCATTAAGCCTTTGACCGATTCCTGATTTTTTTCTTCTTCACCGCCATAATTGACCACGACTTTACCCTGCAGCTCACCCAGCCATTTCTGTTCCTCTTTCGCTACCAGGCTGTTGAGTGCCGAGCTGGTGATAATATCGTTGTCGATGTTGGCCGCCACATGAATGACACGTATACCTTCTTTATGCCGGATGGTAGTAAAGCCAGGATGCTCTTCGAGTTTGGCAATTTCTTTCAGTGGGATCAGACCGCCGCGGGTGTTCGATATAAGAAGGTTCTCCAGATACTCGCGCTGCCTGGCAGGGTTTGCCGGGTAGCGAACGGTGATATCAATTTCCTCGGTACCGCGGCGTGTGGTGGCGACTCTGAGTCCACCGACCGCGGCACGTACATGTGAGGCGATAGTGCGTAAGGGCACCCCGGCATAGGTCGCCAGTGCCCGGTTGACCACCACATGCAATGATTCATCTCCGGCCTGGGAGCCGCTTTCTATGGAGGTGACACCTTCGATGCCCTTCAGGTATTCCAGTAACTGCTCAGAGGCTTTTTTGGTGTCTGCATCGTCTCCCTGTGAAATCTCCACCTGTAACGCGCGTCCGGCTGGTGGACCAGGCTTAAGTTCTGCAAAGGCAATCTTCATATTCGGGAACAGCGGGGGGATTACCTTCTCGATTTCCCGCATATCGACCATAACATCATGCCCCTCACGAGAGATGGCAGGCTGATAGATAACAGAGATCTGGCCAAATCGTGCACCACGCTGCGTCAGAGGATCTCCAGCATCGACGGCTATTTGTCCGGTACTGATCAAGGTGGTTTCCAGCACCATGTCGTCAGTGCGTTGGCGGATGGCACTGTCAATTTCGATCATTTTCGTGCGCATGACATCCAGGCGAGTGCCGGATGGTGCTGTAACACGAACCGTATACTGGTCGATGCCAGCAGCAGGGAAAAGCTGAAAAGACATTCTTGTTGCGGCCAGGTAAAAGCTACCGATTAGCAGCAGCAGGGCAAGGATTACGGTAATCCAGCGAAATCGTATGGCCCGCCTGAGGATGGCAAGATAGGTGTTTTCAATGGCGATAATCCAGTGACGTTCCTCGGGGTGCTTTTTCGGGCTGGCAAAATGGGCAACATGACCCGGCAGGATCAGAAAGGCCTCCAGCCAGGAGAAAAACAACAGCGTGATGACAACAATCGGTACCGCAATAATAAATTTACCGATGATGCCTTCCATGAACATCAATGGGCCGAAAGCCACCACCGTGGTCAGTATGGTTGCGGTCACCGGGCCGATGATTTCAATCGAACCGTCTACCGCAGCAACAACCGGGCTTTTTCCTTTTTCCATATGCCAGGTAATATTTTCGCCGACGATGATAGCGTCATCGACCAGCATGCCCAGAACCATGATGAAGCCAAGCATTGAAATCAGGTTTAGCGTTATACCCGCTACCAGCAAAGCAAACAGCCCGGCAGAGAAGACAATGGGCAAGCCTAGCGTTGTGGTAAAAGCCACGGATGGGCGCAGGAAAAGTACCAGCGAAATCAGTACCAGAAAGAGACCGACGATTCCATTGTTGGTCAGCACGCCCAGGCGCAGGCGGGCAAAGCGTGAGAAATCCTGATAGGTGCTTACACTAATATCATCACCGTGTTTGTCGGTGATGGTTTCTATATAGTCTCGAATTCGATCGACGGTTGATATGATGTCTGCATTTGTTTGTTTCATAATAACAATGGCCAGGGCCGGCTGGCCTTTTACATCATAAATTTTTGTTGGCCTTTCCAGTGTTTCAGTAATGCTGGCGATATCTTTCAGTCGCAGGGCATCACCGCGTTCATTTGAACGTAGAACCAGGTTGCCAGCATCACCAGCACCTTTCAGCTCGCCGGTAATCCGTATTGCATACTTTTGTTCAGTTGTTTCCAGGTCACCCCCCGGGACATTGACGTTCCATGATTCGATGACGCGTACCACGTCTCCGGTTGCAATGCGTTCCTTGCGCATTTTTTCCGGGTCGAGAGTGATCCGTATCTCAGCCTTACGCTGTCCCTGTATGAGAACCTTGGCAATACCTTCAATCTGCAATAAATCATCAGAAATATCCCTGCCCAGGCGGTTAAGCTCAAGGTCAGTTCTTTTTGCAGAGACGGCCAGGTTGATCACCGGAAAAACGGATCCATCAATTTCGGTGACAAATGGGTCATAGGGCAGATCTGAGGGCAGGTCGGCCTGGTTAACCGCCTGTTGCACATCGCTGACTATGCGCAGGCGGTTACTCGCTTCCGGGTCGATCTCAAGGTTGATGCGCCCGGAGCCGGGAAATGAGGTCGAGGTCATCTTATCAATGCCACTGGTTGATTTCAGCTGCTGCTCAATCGGCGTGACGATCAGACGTTCTATTTCTTCAGGAGAGGCTCCGGGGTAGCCAAAATCAATCTGGATGCGGTCGAGATTTACATTGGGAAAGGCCTCCCGATTGATCTCCACCATGGCATACAGGCCGAGCGCCAGCAGAAAAAACGAGATCATGTTAACGATCAGAGGGCGATTGACTAAAAACTGGATAATGTTTCGCATGAAAAAAAGTTTTACGTTTTATGTATTACGTTTTACGTGTACAGGGTTGTTCTGGCTGTAGCTTAGTGATCTTATTTTGACTTTAGGTAATACGTAAACCGTAATACGTAAAACCACATTACAAATCTTTCCATAGGATTCCGCGCAGCCGTGCCAGTTCATTCAGCGTACTAATCAGGTCAACCTGTGAATTTGCCAGTGCAGATTCGGCTACCGAAAGGTCTTCCTCGAAAATGATCAGATCAGCTGTGGTTGTGCGTCCTGTACGAAAGCGAGAGACGGCCTCATCAAATTTCATCTTTTCAGCCTGCTTAAGACGAATATTACTGCTAATCGACTTTTTCTGATCCCGTATCAGTCCCAGTAATCGATCAATTTCATTATTCAGGTCGATGTCCAGCTGCCGTATCTGATTGTCAGCAATATCTCTGCTTAGCAGTGCCTGTTGCAAGGCAGCACGGAGGCCTGATTTGTCCAGGGCGGCCCTGTACTCCAGGCCGACTTTCCCGGCAAAATCAGTTTCATCGATATCTGTCCTCTCTGTTGGGCCTGCTTTTGCCCTGGCACCGACTGATACTATGACATCAAGTGTGTCTTTTTTGTTGTCACGCTGGATATTAATATTGCTCTCAGCGGTCTGTTTGGCCGCATGCGCCTTATTAAGTGCCGGGCTATAGCTGAAGACCTGTTCATGCAGGATGTTGCGAGCAGGTATTTCATTTTTTGTATAATCGAGCCTGGAATTATATATCGTTGTCGGAGGAAGGTTCATCAGGCGATTGAGGTTGTATAACTGCTGATTTCTGGCTGTTTCCAGTATTGCCAGTGCGGCAAGTTTACGGTCAAGCCGGGCCTGACTCTGTAAAATATCACTTTCCTCGCTGATCCCCAGCTTTTTATTACGGGCGACAAATTCAAGCAGGCGACGCAAGCGATCGATCCCTTCGCTATTGTTTGCATGGTTAACCTCAATCGTTGCAAGGCCAAAATAGAGGTTTGCGACCTGTTTTGCCAGCAGGTCTTTTAGCTCAAATTCTTCAGCCTGGGTAGCAGAAACCTGTGCTTTTGCTGCTTCCTCTAAAGAATGGTACTCGACGTTTCCCGCTCCTTTCTGAAACGGCTTACGATAAGAGAGGTTGATTGCTGAATCATTAGAGGGGTTTGGCAGGGTATTTATAAAGACAACCTCATTATCGGTACGCACATACGAGGCATCGAGAGTGATGCGGTCCCCTGATTCCAGCTTTCGTGTCAAAGCCCCACGTGCGGTGACCGTATCTGCAGGCGTTCCGAAGCCTGCAAGGTCATGAGTAAAACCGGTATCTGCTGAAGCCTGCCAGCCCAGCGTGGCATAGATGCGATCTAGCTCAAGTACGCTGCGTTGTACCTGCAGTACTGCCGACTGTAAATTAGGGTAAACCTCTATGACCCTGGCCAATACGGCTTCATAAGTCTTGCTCTCAACTGTTTTTGCTGTATCTTCGGTAACCGGACCCTGTGCCTGGGCGGGCAAAAAAAGGGCGAGCAGCCAAAGCAGCAGCAGTCTGATATGAAAGCGTTGTAAGGGTATACTATAGCGGGTCACAATATTTTCTTATTTGATTGTTTCAGGAAAAGTGAAAAGGGATTATAACTATATGTACCGGCAAGTCGACAGCAGGAAATTCTCCGAGTAGACTCGGCCATCGAAATGTCTTGATCAATATCTGAGCTATTCTAATTGAAAATCCTTCTGGGAATATTATTGTTAATTAACGCCGCCCTGCTTATGTGGGGGACAGGACAGCGCCAGTTCCTCAATGATAGTTATAGCCCGGCGACAGAATACCACCCCGAGTTAATGGAGCTCTTGCCGCCTGAAAAACCCCGCGGGCTGGCGAAAGTCACAATTGAACCTGATGGTGAAGTTACGACCACAAAAATTGCAGCCGATACACAGGTTCATGATGATACGTCGGTTCTTCCTGCTCCCAGCCTGCCCGGGGTGGCAGAAGAAGATAATGAGAACGTTGACAGTTTAGAAAATGTCCCCGCGGCGACTAAACCCGGCCAGTGCATGCTGATAGGGCCCTACAAAACGGTCATAGACCGCGGACGTGGTGGTCGTAAACTTAATGATATGCACATTCAATACTCAGACCGCCAGGACCCTCGTGGTCGTGTGCTTGGCTACCGGGTGTTTCAAGGCCCCTTCGCCAGCAAAGAAGATGTATCCCAGGCCAGGCGCCGTCTAAAAAAACAGGGCGTAAAAGATTTATATCTGATGAATGAAGGTGATACTAAACGATACATTTCACTGGGTTTTTTCTCCAGCGAAAACAGTGCCAACAGCTTTATTGAGAACTTTTCCAAACTGAGAATAAAGACATCGAAGCGGATAGAATACGGGACAAATTACTGGCTACTGGTCTCGGACACCGAGGCAATCAGCAAGCTCGTTAAAAGGGGCTCTGTGCCAATACAGCATGATATCAGCAAAAAAATATTGCCCTGTTCCGAGATGCCCTGGTAGCTTCTCCCTGTCACTATGCAGGCACACCGATGAATTAATTGGCTGCCTGTAAGCTTGAGTTCATTCGATTGATCCCTTAGAATCGCGTTCCCATCGCCCGCATAGCTCAGCTGGCAGAGCAGCTGATTTGTAATCAGCAGGTCGTTGGTTCGATTCCGACTGCGGGCTCCAGTTTATTTTTCATCTGACACCTATAATAGTATCTCTATTCTATGCCGGGTGTCAGGTGAGGTCTTTTGGTACATAAAAAACGATCAATTCAAAACCTGCAAGCCAACTTATAGCTAGCGCGGGTTCCAGGAGAGATGTAATGGAAAAATTCCCTGCTGACGCAGTCAGTATGATTAAACAGTACTACGCCAGCCTGCCTGGCCGCCTGACTGATACAAAAAAACAACTGGGCCGCGCCATGACGCTGGCTGAGAAAATACTGTTTGCCCATTGGCAGGATGATGGCAACGGCCTGCCGGAAAGAGGCGTTAGCCCGGCACAGTTATGGCCTGATCGGGTCGCCATGCAGGATGCCACGGCACAGATGGCAATTCTTCAATTTATGACCGCCGGCAAGCAGCAGGTGGCGGTGCCCTCTACTGTGCACTGCGATCATCTGGTACGAGCGAAGGTCGGGGCGGAGAAAGACCTGGCAGTTGCCGAAAGCACGAATCTGGAAGTGTATGACTTTCTCGCCAGCGCCGCAGCACGCTACGGTCTCGGCTTCTGGCAGCCGGGATCAGGTATTATTCATCAGGTAGTACTGGAAAACTATGCTTTTCCGGGCGGCATGATGATAGGCACAGATTCCCATACACCGAATGCCGGTGGCCTGGGTATGCTGGCCATCGGCGTTGGCGGGGCCGATGCCGTTGATGTCATGGTGGGTCTGCCCTGGGAGACTAAATGGCCGAAACTGATTGGTGTACACCTGACCGGTGAACTGTCAGGCTGGACCAGCGGCAAGGATGTCATATTGAAACTTGCCGGTTTACTGACTACAGCAGGCGGTACGGGCAAGATTGTGGAGTATTTTGGTCCGGGTACTGCGTCACTTAGCTGTACGGCTAAAGCGACTGTAACGAACATGGGTGCCGAGATCGGCGCAACCACTTCCGTCTTTCCATTCGACAGCCGCATGGCCGACTATCTGCGTGCAACGGACAGAGAAGAAATTGCGGCGGCCGCGGAGGCGGTGGCAGAACATCTGGTTGCTGATGCCGAAGTGCTTGCCAGTCCTGAGGAATATTACGATGAGATCGTAGAAATCGATCTTAGCACGCTGGAGCCGCATATCGTCGGCCCGCACAGCCCGGATATTGCACGTCCGGTTTCTAAAATGGCTGCTGATGTTAAGGAAAATGGCTATCCGGATGAGTTGTCTGCCACGCTGATCGGCAGCTGCACCAATTCATCTTATGAAGACATCGGTCGGGCAGCCTCGATTGCACGACAGGCCACTGCAGCCGGGCTGAAAGCAAAAATGCCCTTTCTGGTCACCCCCGGTTCTGAGCAGGTACACGAAACTATCGAGCGTGATGGTCTGCTGGCGGACCTTGAAGCGATCGGTGCAACCGTGCTGGCCAATGCCTGCGGACCCTGTATAGGCCAGTGGGAGCGTACAGATCCGGTCAAAGATCAGCCTAACTCAATAATGACTTCATACAACCGTAATTTCCGCGCGCGCAACGACGGTAGTCCAACGACTAATTCGTTTATTGCCAGCCCTGAAGTGGTGACTGCTTATGCACTTGCAGGCAGTTTGTCTGCTGATCCTGTTCATAATGGGCTGCTTTCCGATGCAGGAGAAAAGATTGCTCTGCAGGCACCTGCAGCACCGGAACTGCCGGCAAAAGGCTTTGAAGGCGCCGGCGTCGGTTATCAGTCTCCGCCAGATTCCGGAACGGGTATTGAGGTGAAGGTTGATATTAATAGTGACCGCCTGGCGTTGCTTGAACCTTTCGAACCTGTCGACAAGGTGGCGGCGTATCAGGATCTGCCGGTATTGTTGAAAGCACAGGAGAAATGCACCACTGACCAGATATCGCCTGCCGGGAAATGGCTGAAGTATCGTGGTCATCTGGATAATATCAGTGACAATATGTTCAGCGGCGCAGATAACAGCTTTTCGGAAGCCCCTGGAACTGGCTGTAATATCTTTACCGGAGCCTGTGGCGATACACTTTCGGCCATCGCGCGTGATTATAAAAGCAGAGGCCAGGGCTGGGTGTCCGTTGGCGATGGCAACTATGGTGAAGGCAGCTCTCGTGAGCATGCCGCCATGTCGCCGCGCTATTTAGGCTGCCGTGTGGTACTGGTGCGCAGTTTCGCACGTATTCACGAAGCCAATCTGAAAAAACAGGGTGTATTACCACTGACTTTTGTTGACCCGACTGATTACGATCGCATCCTGATGGATGATCGTCTTTCATTCATGGGGCTGGATACAATTGAGCCGGGCAAGCCCGTGCAGGTGAAGATCCAGCATTCTGACGGCAGTGAAGAGGCTATCGTCGCTCAACATTCGATGAATGAAGATCAAATCAGCTGGTTTAATGCAGGCTCTGCCCTGAATGCGATTCGCGATGAGCAGGCGGCTAATTAAAATACTGTAGGAGCGCCATCGCCGGCGCGATTTTTAACGTGCTGTAATATGATAAAAATATCGCGCCGGCGACAGCGCCCCTACTTTTAATATTTATCCCGAAAAATCTGTCCAATCTTCCATTTATGGTTGACATGGACGGGTAGTTCAAAGAAAATGCGCCGTTTACTATTTTCGGAGGGGTTCCCGAGTGGCCAAAGGGGGCAGACTGTAAATCTGCTGGCTCCGCCTTCGGAGGTTCGAATCCTCCCCCCTCCACCATTGGGTTTTACGGCTTTTTTTATTGGCCGGGATTTAGCAGGCGGGTGTTGTATAAAGGCTATTACCTCAGCCTTCCAAGCTGATGATGTGGGTTCGATTCCCATCACCCGCTCCATTATCAGATTATTTCTGGTGTGATGACAGAATTGCCGAGCTTGTGGTGTGCTGGGTCTGGTTTTGGGCTCTTGTTTTATTGGCCCATATAGCTCAGTTGGTAGAGCACTTCCTTGGTAAGGAAGAGGTCACCGGTTCAAATCCGGTTATGGGCTCCAGTTTGTTGGACTGGTTTTAAGATCAGCTTGCTGGTCGAGAAACTTGATTGTTGTAACTAAGATCATTGTAACAAAAAGAGGATAGAGGCATGTCCAAGGAAAAATTTGAACGTACGAAGCCCCATGTAAACGTGGGCACAATTGGTCATGTGGATCATGGCAAAACGACGCTGACAGCGGCGCTGACAACGGTTCTGGCGAAAGCGTAT
>JAYEGM010000099.1:0-3605 GCA_034659075.1 Pseudomonadota bacterium | reverse complement strand
GACGGTAATCATTTTTATTGATGACTTTTTCTTATGCTCGGACAGGGCATGCAGCATATTCGTGTAGCGCGACTGGTAGACTTTGACCTCACCATAACGCTCGCGCGCCTCACCCTCTGTCATGCCGACGGTAGCAATAGGCGGGTGACTGAAGATCACACTGGGAATGTTATCGTAATCGAGTTTCGCATCCGCCTGATGATTAAACAGGCGCTCGGCCAGATGGCGGCCGGCGGCAATGGCTACCGGGGTCAGGGCGGCCCTGCCAGTCATATCGCCTACCGCATAAATGCCCTTCACCGCGGTATTCTGCTGTTCATCCGTTTCAATAAAACCTTCTTTTGTCACCTTCAGGCCCGCCTTATCCAGCCCTATATCGTCCGTATTGGAACTGCGCCCTATGGCCCAGATCAGGCAATCATTATCCTCTATTTTCTGATGATGGCTGCTAATAACCTGAATCAGCCCGTTATCCGATTTTTCCAGGCAATGGACATGCGTGCTGGCCAGTATGTTAATTCCACTATTCAGCATCTCTTCCATCAGGCATTCGCGCAGGCTGGCATCAAAACTTCGTAAAAATACCTCTTTACGCAGCATCATCGTTACCCTGCTGCCGAGCATATTCAGGACACCGGCAAGCTCGACGGCGATATAACCTGCACCGACGACGACAACACGTTCAGGCAGCTTTTCAAGCTCAAAAAAGCCATCGCTGGTGATGCCATACTCAGCACCCGGAATATCCGGCACGGTGGGCCTGCCGCCCGTGGCAATAAGTATATGTTTTGCTTTGATTATTTTTTTTTCTGAATCAGAAACGACCTCTATGCTGTGTGCATCGACAAACCTGCCGTGACCCTGAAATATTTCAATCTCATCCAGATCCAGGTTACGCTGATAGATACCGTTCAGGCGTACTATGTAGGCATCACGTTTTTTCTTCATCATCGACCAGTCATAGCCATGGCGTGTGATATCGAAACCGTAATCGGCAGCCATCTCCAGGCCGTGCGCCAGGGTCGCTGCATTCCACATTACTTTCTTGGGTACACAACCAACATTGACACAGGTGCCGCCGAGCCGCCCACTTTCAATAATGGCAACGCGGGCACCGTAGGATGCGGCTCGCCTGGCCGTTGCTATGCCGCCGCTGCCTGCACCAATGACTATCAAATCAAAAACTTTATTCATAATGCGTGATTCCCGGGTTTTTCCTGCTTCCAATAAGCAGTATTATCAACTGTTAGCTGATACAGTAAAACCTTTTATTCTCAGGAACCTCACCTTGACAAACGATAATCCTTTATTGATCCCGCACGATCTACCTCCCTTTTCTTCAATAAAGGCCGAACATATCCAGCCTGCGCTTGAATCTATCATTGCTGAAAACCTGCAGGCAATTGATACTCTGGCAGAAATAGTAAACCCTGGCTGGGACACGTTTATCCAGCCGTTCGAAGAACTTGACGAACGCCTGTCAAAGATGTGGGACACGGTCTCTCACCTGAATTCAGTACTCGATGATGAAACATTCAGGGAGAACTATCGGCTATGCCTGCCGTTAATCTCTGACTATGCCACCGGCCTGGCACAGAATGAGCAACTATACCGGCAATATCAATCCGTACGGGACAGCTCTGCCTTTGCCGGATTTAACCTGGCGCAGCAGAAACTGATTGATAACGCACTGCGCGACTTCCGTCTCTCAGGTGTGGCATTGCCTGAAACTAAAAAGGAAAGCTTCAAGACCATACAGTCTGAGCTCTCTACATTGACCAACCGCTTTGAACAAAACCTGCTTGATGCAACAGACCACTGGTTTTTACACATCAGCGAAAAAGAAAAGCTCTCCGGGCTGCCCGATACGGCGACTAGTCTAGCCGCAGAACAAGCCTCTCAGAAAGAACTGGATGGTTGGGTATTCAGCCTGCAGGCACCTTCCTATATCCCGTTTATTATGTTTGCCGATGATCGTGACTTGCGCCGGAAAATGTATGAAGCCTATGTTACACGGGCCAGTGATGCCGGGCCGGATGCCGGCCGCTGGGACAACTCTGCAATTATTGACGATATTCTTAAGCTGCGACGGGAAAAAGCGGCATTACTGGGTTTTGATGATTATGTCGATTATGCGCTGCAGACACGCATGGCGGAAAATAGCCATGCCGTTAGTGACTTTCTGTCACAACTCTCTGAAGCGGCTAAACCATCAGCTGAAAGAGAGTTTCTTGAGCTGAGTGCCTTTGCCTCGCAGGATGGCATGACAGAGCTTCAGGCATGGGACCTGCCGTATTACAGTGAGAAACTGCGCCAGCAGCTTTATGATATCTCACAGGAAGACGTGCGCCCCTGGTTTCCGTTAGATAAAGTCCTGCAAGGCCTGTTTGAGGTAGCAGGGCGTCTTTATGGCCTCACCATTAAACAAAAGAATAACATAGAAGCATGGCATAAAGATGTTCGTTACTATGAAATATATGACAATGCTGGAAATGCCCGTGGGCGGTTTTTTCTTGACCTTTTCGCCCGTAAAGGAAAGCGTGGCGGGGCCTGGATGGGAGATGGCATCAGCCGCAAGGAATCAGCGAAAGAGATCCAGAATCCACTTGCCTGGCTGGTCACTAACTTCAGTCCTCCAACAGCCGGCAGACCATCATTGTTAAGTCATGATGAAGTCATCACCCTGTTCCATGAATTCGGACATGGCCTGCACCATATGCTGACGCGTATTGCCTACCCGGCCGTCTCCGGCATCAACGGTGTGCCCTGGGATGCCGTCGAACTACCCAGTCAGATGATGGAAAACTGGGCCTGGCAGAATGAAGTACTGGAAATGATTTCAGGTCATTTTGAAACAGGTGAAGCGCTGCCTGAGAAAATGATCAAACGCCTGAAACTGGCAAAAAATTTCCAGGCAGGGATGTTGCTGCTGCGTCAGCTTGAATTCGCGCTGTTTGATCTGACTATCCATCAGGGGACCGTCCCGGTAAACGTCCAGCAAGTACTGGATCAGGTGCGTGACGAAATTGCGGTCTTTACCCCGCCAGAGTTTAATCGCTTCCAGAACAGTTTCTCGCATATCTTTGCCGGCGGTTACGCCTCTGGCTACTACAGTTACAGCTGGGCTGAGGTACTGTCCGCAGATGCCTTCAGCCTGTTTGAGGAAAAAGGCATATTTGACCCTGATACCGGCCGCTCTTTCCTTGAGAACATCCTGGAACAAGGCGGCAGTCAGGAGCCGCTGGCATTATTCAAGGCCTTCCGCGGCCGTGAACCTGAGATTGCTGCCCTGCTGCGGCACAGGGGGCTGGCGGCTTAATTCTGACCAGGTATGCTAAACTTCACCATTCAAAACAATCTGATAAATCAACAATACTGCAAATTATGAGAATTTTTCTGTTATTAATTGTTTTTTTCTCTGTCAACGCTAACGCCAGCGATTCGGTCTGGGTGCACAAGGTAAATAAACCTGTCGATGCCATCTACGGGCCTATATACAAAAGCCTTGAAGAGGCAAACTTTTACGTTGTCTTTGAGCCCGATATAGGAAAAAGTATTGCTGGCTTCAGTGAACGCTGGGGCAGTGAATATAATCGCAATCAGCT
>JAYEGM010000098.1:0-3620 GCA_034659075.1 Pseudomonadota bacterium | reverse complement strand
CATGATCCCGGTAGGCATTCAATGTCTTTAGCGGTAGGGTATTGACTGTCTTTTCACCGATCAATGCCTCGACATACATGACGTCAGGATAAGATGGATCCTTGGTGCTGGTGCTTGCCCATAACAGTCGCTGAGGATGAGCGCCGGCATTTGCCAGAGTCTGCCATTCGCTACCAGAAAAAAGTTGTTTGTATACCTGATAGGCCATGCGTGAAGCGGCAATTGCAGTTTTTCCTCGTAGTTCACCTGGCGCCTCCAGTGCAGAGAGCCTTTTATCGACCATCACATCAATGCGGCTGAGGAAGAAACTGGCTACCGATGCAATATTTTCTACCGGCAGGCCGGCATTTACTCTGTCCTGAATGCCGGCAATATAGGCAGCCGCAACCTCTCGATAACGTGAGACGGAAAAGAGCAGGGTAGCATTGACATTGATGCCGTCGGCAATCAGTGCGCGAATAGCTGGCAGGCCTTCTTTTGTGACAGGTACTTTGATTAAAACATTGGGTCTGGCCAGCATTTCCCAGAGACGGCGTCCGGCGTGAATGGTTTTCTCCGTGTCGTGCGCATAGTGTGGAGAGACCTCCATGCTGACAAGGCCATCCTGACCATTACTATCGTCATATATTGGCCGCAGAAGATCAGCCGCCTGCTGTAAATCTGCAATGACCAGTTTTTCATAGGAACTCCGGGCATCTGTATTTTCGCTTGCAAGTTGAGCAATGGCTGCATCGTAATCATCACGGTCAAGGATCGCTTTTTTTAGAATGGCAGGGTTGGACGTCACACCGGTAATGCCATCATTCTCTATATAGGACTGAAAATCACCATTATTGAGCATGCCACGGTGGATATCATCGAGCCAGATACTCTGTCCAAGTTCCTGTACTGATTTCAATGGATTCTTATTTGTCATTTTTCAATCTCGTCTACTGTTTGTTGTTGTAAGTCGTGCCAGGCCTCAACCTCCATAATAAGATTGACACGTTCATCTTTCGTCAATGATGACCATGGCCGGTCTTCCAGAGCCAGCGTCATGGCATAAAGCAGGTTAAGGCTGGGTTTTGCACTGAGATGCTGCTCCAGTTCAAGATACGCCTGAACTGGTCCGATTTTTTGCAGATCATCTCGAGTGAGTATGCCAATTGTTTCAAGCATGCGTTCGGAAGCTGGCCCAAGGCAGCATAGCTCACTAACCCGTTGCTGTTTTCTGTTCATGATGCCCTGTTTCTTAAGGCTAAATCCTCGCATATTACAAAGCAATCCCTGTAGGTCCGAATTCATTCGGACTAATTTGGAGCATCTGAACCATTATTTATGTGCGAATGAATCCGACCCTACCAATCAATCTCCAGTAAGCTTGTTCTGTAAAGTAGTTTAATCGATTATTCTAGCCATGTAATCTTAACGATATCGATAATTCCAGTTCAAGTTATTACAGAGCAGTTAAAATATGACAAAAGTATATTCAGCCCAGAACGCCATCGATGCTCATATTGTTAAGGGCTTACTTGAGCAGCAGGGGATATCTGCCAGGGTGAATGGTGAGTTTCTTCAGGGTGGGATAGGGGAGCTGCCGCCAATGGGACTAATAACGGTCAGTGTTGAAGAAGAAAATTATGAAAAGGCCTCAGGGCTTATACGTAAGTATGAGAATGCAGAATCGTGAAGATAACTCATTTCTTCCTCTGTGGTGAGTTTTTCTAGTTTCTGACAGACATCACCATCAGCACTACAAAGCCGGTTATAGCGGCTATTATCAGCGCAAATGTCATCCAGTCTTTGTTACTCCCTTTTGGACCGTTCTCCATCCAGTGTTTGGTGGCTGGCCACATGCGCCACAGCAACATGATCAGCACAACAGCTAACGTGATTTTCAGGAACAGTTCCATCTTAAAGCTACCTTAAATTTTACACATACAAAAACCCCGGCCTGGGCCGGGGTCTGGTTAAAGCGAGTAGATTTAATCGTTACTCATAATTCCAAGGATATTCAACAGGCTGACGAAGATGTTGAACAGGCTCAGAAAGATGCTGAAGGTAGCCATGATGTAGTTGGTTTCTCCGCCGTTGATGATACGGCTGGTATCAAACAGAATCAGGCCTGACATCAGCATAATGATGGCAGCTGAGATAGTCAGAGTTAGAGCTGGTATCTGGATAAACAGGCTGGCAATAATTGCCAGTACGACCACCATCATGCCAGCAAACAGGAATCCGCCGAGAAAACTGAAGTCTTTTTTAGTGGTTAGCGCGTAGCCGGACAGACCGAGGAAGATGATGCCGGTACCACCAAGAGCGGTCGCAATTATCTGTGGACCATTGGCCATGGCCATATAGACAGTAAGAATAGAGCCAAGGCCGAATCCCAGCAGGCCGGTGATCAGGAAAATAACACCGACACCAGCAGAAGAATTAGCTGTTTTTGGCAGCACAAACATGCCCAGAACCATAGCGGCGATAACTGAAATCAAATATGCCATAGGCGGCATGTTGGTATACATTGACACCATTGCCATAACAGCACTAAAGGCCAGCGTGGCTGATAGCAGCATGTAGGTATTTTTTAGTACTTTGTTGGCTTCCAGAGCGCTTAGACGCGGACGGGAAACAGCAGCATAATTCGGGTTCATCTCAATTCTCCGTAGTGTTTACAGTGATGTCTTATAAAAGAACATTCTATCAGATTACTAATTGGGGGTAGAGTTCCACGTTTTCAAGGAAAAATAAAGGGGTAATAATGCCATAATTATTATGAAAATAATTGATACTAGTAGGGAAAACCGAAAAATTACCCTGCTCATCTTGTTTCCTGAGGCGAGTTCAGGCAAACTCGCGCGCAATACGGAGAGGTGGCAGAGCGGTTGAATGCACCGGTCTTGAAAACCGGCATAGGTTTGTAGCCTATCCAGGGTTCGAATCCCTGCCTCTCCGCCATACAGTCTAGCCTCTGTCCGCAGACTTCCTGCGTGACAGAGATTATTTATAATAATCATAAAGAAACAGAGGTTAGTTAACCTAACGACTCACTATAAAGTGAACGAGTTTGCTTCCTGAATACGATCGATTCTGGCAATCGTCTTGAATGGCGATTTCGCTAGTTCAGATTCCGGTAGGTGAAGGGGCGGTTAGATAGGAAAACTCCAACTTCGCTTGCTGTTCATTCCAGGCTAGTGGAAATCCTTTTTTTTGTTGGTCAAGTGAGAGTGTCGTGGGAACTTGGCAGCAGGTTACCTGTGCACAATGAAAGGCAGTATTAAAATTAGGGTTCCGCTTTGGCTCAAGATGGCTAAGTTGACAGTTCCCTTCAATGTTGCCGACCAAAACCCCGTGCCTTCGTGCCGCATACGAGTTAGCGGTACAGTGGCAATTGTTCCACACGGCGGTCTATTTCAGCGATCATTTGATTATAGCGGGGGCTATCCACACCGCCGAATCGCCGCTTGAACTCAGACTCAGACATATGTTCCGGCAAGTCATCGGCCCTTGGCATAATGTCGGATTCCGCTAAAGACCGGGCAACATGCGTTTGAATTTCACTCGCCCGCGAATAAGCGGTCGCCCGTTCACCGAAACGTGTGCCCGCCTTATCGGCACAGAGATCATTGAAGCTGAATCCA
>JAYEGM010000097.1:0-3722 GCA_034659075.1 Pseudomonadota bacterium | reverse complement strand
CTGGGGCTCCTGCCAGGTTGCGCAAGCAGACAGGAGGAGTCCAATCATGACAAGCATGGTAAGGCGCTTCCATGCTGCCATCGACCATCGTGTGAATCTAATCAATGGCATGATCTCGCGTGAACCATCACTTCTTCTTCCTTGTCGATTGCTCGATGAAACCCCCGGGTCTCACCTCCCATGGAAGAAACTCGATCTCGGCAAGAGACCTCGTGTTGACATCAAAAATGAGTACAGCACGCACACCGTCAGTATAGTAAGGATCTTTGGTTAAATTGCGACGTGGGGCTTCCTTGGATACATCTCCCACACCTTTGACAAAGCCGATTTTTGCGAGGTTTTGCGAATAGGCAAGATCTTCTATGAGCCCCTGACGTGCCTCATCCACGTCAGGGGCTATCTTGTGTGTCATGAGGTAGGGGGTGTCCGTCGTGAAGCGGCTGCCGATATCGCGACTGACCTGCCCAACCCATACCTGCTTGCCATGATAGAGCATGGGGCTTTTCCAAAGACGTAGATGATTCCGCCGATGGATATTGTCACGACCCTTTTGCAGGGCGAGATCCTGGGAACGCCCATAAAGGTACAATGGGCTGATTGGTGCATAGGGATAGCGGTCCCCCGATAGCCCGGACTTCACGATTTTTGCAACCGACCCGCTCCAGGTTTGCTCTGTCAGACGCCAGCCACGCCGTATCAGTGCAGGAAATGCATCGTCATCCCCTCCAATTATTATGAGGTTGAGTGGATCTCCATTCCGTGTGCCTTTCTTGTTCGTCACACAGCATGGAAGGACATCCAAGGCAGCACGGAAGGTCTCATCATCAGTATAATCTTGCACCTCACCAGGTGAAGAGTACTGACGACGCAGATCTTTTTTTCGAGCCCGGTAGAAGTCAGCGCGAAATCCGGGAACCATGCTTAGAAAAGAGAAGGACTTGTGCTCATTGCTAGCGACCAGATCCACCTGGACCATTTTTGCCCCTTCGTCGAGATTTGTCAGGATAAAGCCCGAGACCGTTGAGCCCGGAGGGATCGGGTTTCGAAAAGCCAGTTTCTGAAAGTATTTTTCGAGCTTGCTCTCACCACTAACAGCAGGATCGACTTGAAAAGCTTCTGCTGCCTCCGAAGCCGGGAAAAAATAAGGGTCCATTCCGACAAACAGCAGCCAGTATGTTTTGCTGCCATCATTTTTGATTTCGACCCATACTGGCTGTATTTCTCTGTTTGCGAGGGAGACACCATAAATTGTACGACTCTCTTTAGCCGACAGCACACTGGCAGAAACCTCGACTGTTCCATCCTGTTTGGTTTTGATCCGGCTACTGAAGTCAAACTCCTCGGTTTCAGTACGGGGGGTAAGCGCAGAACATCCAGTGATCGCGAACACGATGACCGAGCATGCAAATATGATCCGAAATATGTACGACTCGGTGTTATGTTGAACATTGAAGATTGAAGTCATGCTATAGAGCTATCCATATTGCCGAAGCTCAGGTGGGTATGGAGTGGCTTTTAAAGGTCTTCGATGATACACCCCTTGCCGTTTGAAGACCCAGTAAATATTCGAATATTCGAAACATCCCTCCACATCTGCTCAATCCGATAATTCGATGAATGGCGGTCTGAGATAAACGGGTGAGATGCCGCGAACGGCAGGGCAATACTCGGACCTGCCATTCACAGCACCCCTCAAAATCTGCTCAGAGCGCTGATTCAGTGAGTGGCGATAGCTGGATTATTGCGGCCTTTTTCATGGTGATACCCCCTCAGCTTGGCGGCATCGAGAGTGCAGCGGTACTATTTTGAGTGTAGTATTGATCCTGGAAGTCACTTGCTTGAACTGGATATGAACCTAGCCAATGTGTTTGGGTTGGACGCCCTGATATGGCGCAATTTAGAGGATTGATCTCATGAAGGCTTTTCGATTTAACCAATGGCACCAGGCGGGACAATTGGAGAATATTCCTATTCCCGAGCCAGGCCCGGGGGAAGCGCTGATCCGTATTGGTGGCGCAGGCGCCTGCCATTCGGATCTGCACATCATGCATGAGTGGACTCCCGAAACACTCCCGCAGCTGGCGGGCTGGTCACTGCCGTTTACACTGGGCCATGAAAACGCCGGCTGGATTGAGGGCGGCGAAACGGCAGGCATGGAGATCGGCGCACCGGTCATCATCTCGCCTACCTGGAGCTGCGGTAAATGCAGATCCTGCAGGGCAGGCGCCACCAATTACTGTGATGATCCTGACTATGCAGCTTCCGGTGGTCTGGGATGCAATGGCGGGCTTGCCGAATATATGGTTGTCCCAGCCAACACCATGGTGCGGCTGAACAGCCTGGAACCCGCAGATGCCGCACCACTGACAGACGCGGGCCTCACTTCCTACCACGCGGTCAAACAATGCCTGCCGATCCTTACGCCCGATACGGCTGTTGTCGTCATTGGCGTTGGCGGCCTCGGACACCTCGCTGTAGAGTTCCTCAGCGTCTTGAGCGGCGCACGAATTATCGCCGTTGACCGTGATGAGGATGCGTTGAAGATGGCGGCCGAAAAAGGTGCTGACCTTTGCCTGCCATCCGACGAGACCACGGAGGAACAAATCAAGGAGGCCACCAGCGGACTTGGCGCCATGGCCGTGTTGGATTTCGTGGGCATCGATGCTACGCTCGCGATGGCTTCCCGGTCGTTGCGCCGCATGGGTAGGATAGTGGTTGTGGGTATTGGCGGTGGCGTGCTTTCCTTCTCATATACCATGCTTCCTCATGGCGCTACAATGATGACCGTTCTCGGTGGCTCGACCGGGGAGCTGGCGGAAGTGGTGGCGCTAGCCGAAGCCGGAAAGGTTACACCGCACATCCAGCATTTTCCTCTCCAGGAGATAAGCACCGTTTACGAGCGACTGCATGCAAACAAGATAAAGGGACGCGCGGTGCTGATACCTTGAGATGGCATCGCCCACTTCGACATACCGGGTACCTTTGTCTGGCACTGTCATTTCCTCGATCACGAGGATCACGAAATGATGCGTCCCTTTAATGTTGTACCCGGAAAGGGACGTAAAGGAGGGTAAGGCCGGAATCGTTCTAATTTAAATCATATAACACCGTCATACCGGCGGATACAGGTAACCATGCCCGGAAGATACGGCTGCCTTCACTGGATGCCGGCATCCGCCGGTATGGCGGATAGTGTGGATAATTTAGCCACCCCAGAGTTTGCTGATGAAAACCGTATAACCAAAACTCATTTGATTCAAAAACTCTCGATATTGCCATATGTTTGGGAAATCTGAATGACCGTATTCATCTGTCATTCCAACCGACGATCCACCCACCACCTTTCAGCAACGACACCCCGAATCCCAGAACCGTCATCGATCAGCGTGGCAACATAAAACCCCGCTCGAATGGCGGGGCTGTTTAGCAGGTTTACGCGGGTTCCAGTTCCTCCCTGATCCTCTGGTACACCTCCTCCCGATGCACAGGGACTTCCTGGGGCGCATCTATTCCAATTCTGACCTGGTTCCAGTGACGGCCAGAACTGTCACTTCGAGGTCATCACCGATGCGGAAATTCTGAACGACTGTTGCTCCTGAACTGTAGTTCAGTCAATGAGCAAGACGGACTATTTAGAGGGGGCTGTGAATGACCGGTCATACTCATTGCAGGCATTAGAGTATTTGCAGCAAAAAGAGGCAATCGACCCTGAACTGTCATTC
>JAYEGM010000096.1:0-14225 GCA_034659075.1 Pseudomonadota bacterium | reverse complement strand
AGTTCGCGGTATTCGCAAGACGACACAGGTATGCCTGCTCCCACAGATAGACAATGTGGCGGTGGAATTATACGTTATATGAAGAAAGAATGGCGGTTATCGGCCCCGCCGTAGTGAAAACTAAATAATATTTAACTGGTTGGGACAGGGTGACAACTTAAGCAGAGAAGTGATCTCATAATAGTAATACCATCCCATATTGATGCCAATGTGAAGGTAAACCGGCGGTGCTTCTCCACCCGGTATTCAGATTTAGCATTTTCACACAGGCCGTGCCAGCAGTTGTCATTCACCACACAACGAATCTTGTTCAGGCAAAAACACTGCAGGGGAAACTTATTCTTTTGCCCACTTTTCATTACTGCGCAACGGGATGTCAGGTTGCTTGTTGAGAAACCCGTTCCGCTCAATAAGTGCCAACATGCTCTCATCTGAATCAGTCATAACGCAGACTGGACTGTGATACTTGGGACGTCTTATAAATTTAATGTGCCACCCAGATGTGGCCATGCGACGGTATGTAAATAGTTGTGCTTCGTTCAAATATTCCAGCGGGTCATCTGGTATCGGTTTTGTCCCTTTTCGTTTTTCTTCTTGCTCTATCATTAACCTACCTCATTAGACCTGTAGAAATACCATAATTTGGCCAAAACGGGAAGTCATACATAGAAAAAAAGACCCGATGCGGGATGGGAAAGCTTAACAGTGTTGAAAGTAACGTAATAACACCTTCAATCAGGTATTCAACTCAAGAGCACCCCCTGCTGAGTATCCGATATCCGGTGCAGCAGAAGGTCAATTATGTGGGGTAGTTGGCCTTCAAAACTGGTTCATGTGCGGATTTCAGAATACACTTGTTCCAGGGCTTTCTGGTCGTACATGGAATCACGGCCGAGGGAATCTACCATCGCGTCGTAAGTTGCCTGATGTTGGCTATCCATAAAGACCGATTGTAGACCGTCAACGTCTTCTTCCAGCCATCTCTCAGTCAGAAAGGCATAAATTGATATTTTCATTCTCAGTATCTCCAGGCATTTTGTATATAAGAAAATGCTAACATTTTAATTAATACTCTGCATATGAGACCCTACTAGCCAATTGTTACAATGGTATGACAGAGCAAAATTTGCCCTCTCATCTTTTTTGGACGGCCGGACATACTAAACCTGCACATTAGTTTTGTCAATAACGCCATTACTAATACTAATTGTATTAGCCTGCTTTGGAGGTATTAGTGCTGCGGGGATTTTATCTTTTCAATTTTATCCAGGTTTTTATTTAAGGAACCTCTTACCTGGACACCGCCCGTTTGCCAAATAAAAATTAACAGCTAAAAGAATCGATTGCAGTCTTACATCCGGCCTGTTTGTGGAGTCTTATCTCCTGGCCTCTATGGAATTCGCCGACGGGGTCCTATCTGATTAACGAGGTTGTTGCCTCAAGAGGTTCCTCGGGTTTGACCCGCCGCGGTTAGACCTGTTTCGCCATAACTTTTACCTTCGCAACCGTTGAGTGCCCCCCGTTACTTCTCTGTGATTAATTTTCCAACCGGCAGAATGTTACCGGGAAAAACAAGGCAAAATTGCTGCTCATCTTCAGGTATATAGCTGCTCATTAATCATGTCTTATAAGTTCGCCTGGATATTACAGGCGCAGTTAGGAAAACCCTTAATATCCGCCAGTGTGAGGAATGTAGTGTCGAAGCAGGTTCCTGCTATTTCATCATAGTTAACAGAATGCTACACACAGCTCACAATGACGAGATTCCATAGTCGTTTCTGGACTTGCTATAACAATCCTTTTTAGTTTCCTTAGAGAATCATTTCCATGAATATATCATCTTCAGTATAAAATATTGTGTCCGGGCCTGCTGAGCGTAATTCAAATCGACCCTCTTTTCCAAAGTACCTTATTGCGTTGCCCCAACTATCATTCATTTCGTGTACACTGATTCCAACATCACCCTGTATCCATCTCCAGCTAACATCCACAGGACTGGTTTCATTACCCTGGGCAGCAAACCACAGGCTTGCCCGGACAGATATATATGCCAGTTTCTCTGCTGTTTCTTTCGCTGCCGCTGATAATAGCGTGGCACCTCCCTTTAGCTGCATTAAAGCAGAAGCTTTGCCCGTAATAGATGAGCTATTTCCGCGATCGTTTGAACAATTGCATTCCTGCGACACGGGCTTAATATTCCAGATCACAACGGCTTCAAACATCATCAGGAAAATAGCATAGAATAAATATTTTAATTTAGTATTTCTGCTCAATGACATCGAACGCTTTCTAATTCGACTTATTGATTCCTGCGGTGCAGATTGTCCTGGTGTTGATTGAGCCGCTTCCTTTCGTACGGTCTGTGTGTTCTGCTGATTACTAATGTCATCATTACGGATAAACATGGGCAGCTGCTGAGTCGAGACGAAGGATTCCTCAATAGGCAGTAATACGCATTCCGCACCCTGCTTGAGAACTAGCAGTCTCAATTTCTCGGCCCTGTCCAGAGTTAGTTTTTTATTGATCTGCTTGTGCTTTCCTGCAACAAGACAAGAAGCTTTCTCCATGTCCAGATGCAGCATCTGCTGTAAACGGGAGACAACTTCTTTTCTCAAATGCCCGGGCAGGACATTACCTGTAAAGACCAGCCGGTAAAGTTTAGTGTCGTCGCCCATTAATGAGACTCATGCTATTGATAGTAAATTTAGTGACCATCTGATTAATTACAGTAAGTTAAATCTTATTGTTATTTATTTACTCTAACCTTTTGCTGTTCTTGCTAGCAAGTGTATTTATCTGTGAGGAATAGCAATACAGCAGCAGTTCGCTTAGTTTGAACTGCGAACAATAAAAAGGCAGCTTACACATTTGCATAAGCTGCCTGGGGAATAACCGTAACAGGTAAAGCGGGCAAACACCGATTAAGCAGTAATCATTCCATAAAGCGTGTCTTTTAGAAGCAGACGTTTCTTTTTGAGATCTTCGAGATAAACGTCAGAAGTGTTTTCCACGCCTTCTTCTATACGCCTGACTTCATGTTCTACTTCATGATAATCGCCGAATAGTTTGGCAAAATACGTATTGCCCATCTTTAATTCACGGATGCGTTCCTCATGCTCCGGGAATTCATGATGCAGATCGTGTTTTTCACCTAACATAAAGCCTCTCATTTCTATTTAATTTATTGCTAATCATCTTATTATCCCATATCTGAATAATCAGAACATGACATAAATAAATTTTTAAGGCACCTGCTGGTCAATATGCAAAAGAATCACTTCCTTTGACCCCGGTTCAATCACCTGGATCTCACTCTGCAGATCACCACTTTGAGCCACTGGCTGTCCGCTATGTGAAACCCTCGCACCCAGTTTTAATTGTTTAAACTGAGATAAGCTGGAACCCGGACGCAACAAAGATGAATCATCGAGCACAATACTAACAGGCAGCTCCCGTGCCTGGCGCTTGATGGCTGCCAGCGGCATAGGTGGCCCGGAAACAGCCCTGGCGAAAATGAACAGGACATCATTTTCCCTGATCTGCTGCAGCAATGAAGGATCGATAGTCACCTCGATAGAGACTGAAACGTCTGTAGAAGCTTCTGGTAAACTGATCTCCGCCACCTCCATACCCGCCTGTTTAGCCAGAACGACGGTCTCATCAATCATTTTACGCAATTCAGCCTGCATCTCTGTATTATCTTTTAAGCCCGGGGAAGCTCGCTGCCAGTAATCAATCGCCTTGAGATATTGTTTCTGATCGGCAGCTGCCTGCCCTGCCATCCACAATGCGGTGGTATGTGACGGTTCTTTTCCCAGGGCTTCGTTTACCAGTAAGATCGGGCGCCCAGCCAGGCTCCCACCCTGTGTCATTGCAAGAGAATCTGCCAGTACAACCAGCGCAGTTGGCTGGCGATCGGATACCTCTACCAGCTTTTCATAGGCTGCTACCGACTCTTCGAAGCGATCCGTAGCGGCATATAAACGTCCGAGTAAATACCATGCATTCGGGTCATCCGGTTTTTCTGCGGTTTTCTTCTGCAGGCCGCTGATCATCTCCTCCATAGAAGGCACTTCACCCGGCTGCATGCTGCCCGTTGGGCTAGTGGCCGGTTTTCCCGGCCCGGCAACATCAAGATACTGAGGAGAACCCAGCATCTGATAGAGACTTAAGCTGAGCAGAGGTACAATAACCAGCAACGCAATCAGTGTACCTTTACTGGACAGCTGTCGGCCGGAACTCTGCACCTCGCTGACTCCTGACACATCGATGAGCAGCCCCTTTTCAAGTTCATCCAGGGTTTGCTGGTAGGTCTCCTGCGTTAAAGTACCCTCTGCCAGCTCCTTCTTTAATTCACCCATTCTTTCGCGGGCAATGCCAATATTCTGTTCGCGGTTGTCTTCAGCAGTGCTGCTTCTTTTACCCAGCAAAGCTGGAAGCAGCAAAAATAAACCTACTGCTATCATCAGTAGTGCAATACCCCAGAAAACCATCATTCGTCCCGCTCCAGTAGCTTCTCAGCCTGTGCCCTGTCTGTCTCTGTCAGCGAAACGTCAGCCGACGGTCGCCGTATAAACCGTAGCAGGAAAAACACAGCAAAAATTAGTATGATAAATGGCCCGACCCAAAGCAGTATCGTATTGCTTTGCATGCGCGGGCGGTAAAGAACGAAGTCGCCGTAGCGCTGAGACATGAAATCGAGCACGTACTCTTCATCTTTTCCGCTGGAGATCATTTCATACGTTTTACGACGCAGATCCTTTGCCAGATCGGCATTGGAATCACCAATATCCTGGTTCTGGCAAACCGTACAGCGCAGTTCCTTAATTAGTTTTTTGTATAATGCCTCTTTTTCAGGGTCATCAAACTGATAGGCATCGATGGTGGCCAGTGATGGCATAGAAGCAAATACCATCAGTGCAACTATGAGTAAAAACATTTTTTTCATCCACACCTTATCCTGCCTCCGCGTTTAATTCCCGCACCAGCGGTAGAATTTTTTCATCAATTACAGCATTTGTAAGTGGCCCAACCTGCTTGTAACGCACTATCCCCTGCTTATCAATGACGAAGGTTTCCGGTACGCCGTAGACGCCCCAGTCGATACCGACATCCCCATTTATATCTATCAGACTGGCGGTGTAGGGATTACCCAGTTGTTTGAGCCAGGATTTTGCTGCCGTCGGCTCATCTTTGTAATTCAAGCCGTAAACGGGCACGATATTCATCGCAACAAACCGCTTGACCACTTCATGCTCTGCCCGGCATGACACACACCAGGAGGCCCAGACATTCAATAACCAGACCTGGCCTTTCAGATCAGAGTTTTTAACACGCTGTTCCGGTTTATGCAGTTTGGGCAGATCAAAGGCCGGCGCAGGCTTACCGATAAAGGGCGACGGAATATATTTCGGATCATTCTTCAGTCCCGCTGCCAGCAGTATGACCAGAACAATAAAACCTGCCAGTGGGATTAAATAGCGCTTCATGCTGCCGCCTCTGCTGTGACTTCTGCCTGTTTTTGTTTACTACTGCGTGCCAGCTTCCGGTAACGTGGATCTGTCGCCGCCAGCAGGCCACCCAGCGCCATGATCAAGGCACCTAACCAGATCCAGCGAATGAACGGCTTATGGTAGATACGGACACTCCATGCCCCCTTGTCGCCCAGCGGTTCACCCAGTGCGACAAACAAATCACGAAACAGCCCCGCATCAATCGCCGCCTCAGTCATCGGCATTTTTTGTACCAGGTATTCTCGTTTTTCCGGTTCCATGGTCGCGATATGAACACCATTTTTAGACACCGTTAATTTTGCATTTGATGCGCGGTAATTTTTTCCGACGATATCTGTCACGCCATCAAAGGTAAATGTGAAACCTGCCAGTTCATAGCTTTCACCGGGATTCACCTGCAGGTCTTTTTCAGTGCTATAGATCGAGGTCAGGGTGATGCCGACAATAAAGACGGCAATACCGATATGGCCCAGCGTCATGCCCCAGAATGAACGTGAAACACTAAAAAGACTGCGCCCTCGAGATTGTTCAATTAGAGATTTAAGCGTAATGCCGAACACCCAGATGGCCAGCACCATGCCAAAGGCGGCTGCAATGTCATAATAGTCCATTAGCAACGGAAACAGCAGGCCAATAATAAGACTCAGCATTGCAACCAGCCATATTTTAGGCCAGATTCGACCGATCGAGTCCTGTTTCCAGCGCAGCAGCGGACCGATACCCAGCAAAACAGCCAGCGGAGCCATCAGTGGAATAAAGACACTATTGAAATAGGGTGGGCCAACGGAGATCTTACCTATTCCTAACGCATCAACAATTAAAGGATAGAGAGTCCCAAGTAAAATACTCGCCGCAGTCACTACCAGGAATACATTGTTCAGCAGCAACCCGGTCTCGCGCGACAACAGATCGAAATGGACATGACTGCGGATTTGCGATGCACGCCAGGAATAGATCAGCAAAGAACCACCGACGACAATGCCGAGGAAAATGAGAATAAACACACCGCGTGTCGGATCAGAGGCGAAGGCATGCACCGAGGTCAGGACACCGGATCGAACCAGGAAGGTACCGAGCAGGCTAAGCGAGAAAGTAAAGATTGCCAGCAGCACTGTCCAGGCCTTAAAGGCCCCGCGTTTCTCTGTCACCGCAAGCGAATGCATCAGCGCCGTACCGACCAGCCACGGCATAAAGGAAGCATTCTCTACCGGATCCCAGAACCACCAGCCGCCCCAGCCCAGTTCATAGTAGGCCCACCAGGAACCCAGTGCGATACCCAGTGTAAGGAAGACCCAGGCCGCGTGCGTCCACGGGCGTGACCATCTGGCCCAGGCGGCATCCAGCTTACCACCCAGCATGGCGGCAATAGCAAAAGCAAACGGTACCGCAAACCCGACATAGCCCATGTACAGCATAGGCGGATGAATAATCAGGCCGAAATCCTGCAATAGCGGGTTCAGATCCCGCCCTTCCATTGCCGCCGGCACCAGCCTGTCAAAGGGGTTGGAGGTCAACAGAATGAATAAAATAAAACCCACACTGACAAAACCTAATACCCCCAGCACGCGGGCCAGCATAACCGGCGGAATACTGCGGCTGAATACTGTAACTGCGCCTGTCCAGAGGGAAAGCACTAGCGCCCACAGCAGCAGCGAGCCTTCATGTGCACCCCAAACGGCTGAGAACAGATACATGGTCGGCAATGCCGTGTTGGAATTCATGGCAACATATTTGACCGAGAAGTCATGGGTCAGAAAGCTCCAGGTCAGGCAGGCAAAAGAAATACCGACAAACAGCAACTGTATGCGGGCGGCCGGTTTTGCCACAGCCACCCAGTTGGCGACACCTAACTGCGTGCCGGCCAGCGGCAATATCGTCTGCACCAGTGCAAACACCAGCCCCATAATGAGTGCAAACTGCCCTATTTCAGGAATCATTCAGCCGCTCCGTTTGCAGATGTGTCCATGTTCATTTTTTCAGCCTTTTCCAGTGCGTCCGCAACTTCCGGCGGCATATAATTCTCGTCGTGCTTGGCCAGCACCTCGGAGGCAACAAAAATACCGCTGCTATTGAGTTTCCCCTGCGCGATGACGCCCTGCCCTTCTTCAAACAAATCCGGCAGAATTCCTGTGTATTCGACATTGACTACATTCGCGGTATCGGTGACGGCAAAACGCACTGTAAGCTCCTGACCGCGCTGCACGCTGCCTGTTACTACCATTCCACCCAGCCTGAATAGATGATCTTCGGGTGCTTTTTTCTGTACCACCTCAGTCGGGGAATAAAAATAGGACATGTTACTTCCCAGGGCATTGAAAACCAGCCAGGCGGCTAGCCCAAGAATCGCTAAGCCAACGAGTATAAATATTAGTCTTTTTTGCCTGGCTTTCATTTGAAATCACCTGAAGTGTTTGTTGATGTAGATGCGGACCGCTGTGCCTGCTTACCGCGAACCAGAATTGACACGCGCCGCAGAGTTGCTTTGCGCCGGCTGCGAACCAGCAGGGGTTCTGCCAGCATCAGTAATGCTGTCATGCCAAAGGAACCCCAGACATACAGGGCATAACCACCCATGTTAAAAAATTCTTTCATCGTTTTATCTCAGCTAATTCACTGACCCAATAGGTATCCCGCTCACGCTCAAGGATGACTGAGCGCACTCTTGCCAGTGATACGGCAATGCTATAGGCCCAGAAACCCAGCGCCATAATCAGCATGGCGAGTAGCATGGTAGAGGCCATACTGGAACCGGACTTTACGCTAACCGAAGCACCCTGATGCAGGGTGTTCCACCATTTTACCGAATAATAGATTATGGGAATATTAACAACCCCGACCAGTACCAGAATGGCGCTAGCCCGGTCTGCCCGCCGGTTATCATCAATCGATGAATGGAGCGCGATATAGCCGATATAAAGGAAAAACAGGATCAGTTCTGACGTCAGCCGGGCATCCCAGACCCACCAGGTCCCCCACATGGGCTTGCCCCAGAAAGCACCGGTCCACAGCGCAAGAAAGGTGAACATAGCGCCGGTAGGTGCCAGTGCCTGTACCATCATGCCAGAAACGCGTGTATTAAATACCAGTCCCAAAATTGCCCAGAAGGCCATCACCAGGTAGATGAACATAGACATCCAGGATGCCGGTACATGGACAAAAATTATCCGATAGCCCTCGCCCTGCTTGTAATCTGTTGGTGCGACGAAGAAGCCCATATACAGGCCAATAAAAATAAGGATCACCGCAATGCCTGAAAACCACGGCACCATCTTCCCTGCCAGTGGATAAAAAGTGGCTGGTGAAGAAAATTTAAACCAGTTAAATTTATTTGAGCTCATAATGAATACTATAATTCTATAATAGTGATCAGGTTTTTCTTACTCTGCCGACACTCTAAGCGCGGCAACGGTTGCCAGCGGCGCCATCACCAGTGACAGTAATAAAATTGCTCCAAGCATAGATATATGCCCTGCCCCCCCCAGTCCTGAAACAGTGGCTTCCACAGCGCCGGCACCAAAAATGAGGACAGGAATATACAACGGCAGTACCAGTAAGGAAACCAGCACGCCGCCACCACGTAAACCCAGCGTCAAGGCGGCTCCAATGGCGCCGATCAGGCTCAATGAGGGTGTACCGAGCAACAATGTCAGCATCAACGCCTGTATCGCTTCCGATGAGAGATCGTATTGTAGCCCAAGCAGGGGTGACAGTAATACTAATGGCACACCGGTTATCAGCCAATGGGCCAGCACTTTGGCCAGCACCAGTAGCGTTGTTGGCTGCGGTGTCAGCAATAATTGTTCCAGCGTGCCATCAGCGAAATCGATAGCAAACAGACGTTCCAGGGCCAGCATTGAAGCCAGCAGCGCAGCAACCCAGAATACACCGGGGGCAATTTCGCGTAAGGTATCCATTTCCGGACCTATGCCCAGCGGGAACAGGCTGATAGAAATAATAAAGAAAAACAGGGTGGTAAGAATATCAGAACGATTGCGCATAGCCAGCAGCAGATCACGCATAACAACGATATAAAATGCCTTAAACATCGCCATCCTCTTTCCAGCCGAGCTGCAAGTTCCTGACTTCACCAGTGATTAATGCAACATCCTGATGCGTCGTCAGCATGACCATGCCACCACCATTAATATGTCCGGCTATCACCGTCTGCAGGAAATCTACGGCCGCCTTATCCAGCGCAGTAAAGGGCTCGTCCAGTAACCATAAGGGGGCTTCACTGAGCAGCAGCCGGGCCAGAGTCACCCGTCGTTTCTGGCCCTGTGACAGGACACGTACAGGCAGTTCTTCCTGCCCATAAAGCCCCATTTGCTCTAACACCTGCCATAAACGCTTATCACTGATGTCCAGTCCATCAAGCTGGCATAGTATGCGCAGGTTCTCAAGTGCAGTCAGATCTGCCTTAATTCCGTTTAGATGACCAAGAAACAACATATCCGCAGCAAATTCGTCCCGTTGCCGGCGAATACTTTTTCCTTTCCAGCGTACCGAACCCTGAGTCGGCGCAATCAACCCGCAAAGCGTGCGCAGCAGGGTAGTTTTACCGCTGCCGTTATGTCCCTGCAAATGCAGAAGCTCACCGGATTGCAGGCAAAATTCCAGACCGGCGAACAGACTGCGATCGCCGCGGATACATTCCAGGTTAGTAACTTCGAGCATGCGCTTGGCTGATGGTTGAATAAGATCGTTTAGAATGAGGGAATAAGAACAGGCGTAATTTTATTCTTTTGGCGGCAAAACATCGAGTCGTGTTTTCAGTTTCCTCTATGACAGGCGATCAGGCGGGTAGTTCCAGCAATTCAGCCTTGAGTGCTGCAATGCTGTCACGCACAACAACGGCCTTTTCAAATTCCAGGTTATGCGCAAAATCCAGCATCTCTTTTTCCATCTGGCTGATATTTTTTGCCAGCTCCTTAGGAGACATTCTTTTGTAAACCGCCATTTCTTCGGCCGCACGCAGCGCCTTCGGCGATCTATTTGAGTAAGGCCCAGTATTGCGCTTGCTGCCTATACCTTCGATAATTTCCTTGACCTTCTTCTGGACACTTTGTGGTGAAATACCATGATCGAGATTATGTTGCTGCTGCTTCTCACGGCGGCGTTTACTCTCCGAAATGGCCGCTTTCATTGAATCCGTTTCCCTGTCCGCATAAAGGATTGCCTTGCCATGGATATGACGAGCCGCGCGCCCGATGGTCTGAATCAGCGAACGTGTCGAGCGCAGAAAACCTTCTTTATCGGCATCGAGTATGGCAACCATGGAGACTTCCGGTATATCCAGCCCTTCCCGCAACAGGTTTATGCCGACCAGGCAGTCAAATTCACCTGCGCGTAAATCATGGATAATTTCCACTCGCTCGACAGTATCAATATCAGAATGCAGATAACGGACACGTACACCATGTTCCAGTAAATAATCCGTCAGGTCTTCAGCCATACGCTTGGTCAGTGTGGTAACAAGAATACGCTCGCCCAGTTCGGCCAGCCGGTTGATCTCTGACAGAACATCATCCACCTGTGAGGCAACCGGACGCACCTCCACCACCGGATCCAGCAGCCCGGTCGGCCGCACGATCTGCTCGACGACACTATTGCTGTGGTCTGCTTCATACTGAGCCGGGGTGGCCGAGACGAAAACAGTCTGCGGCATCAATGCCTCGAACTCATCGAAGCGAAGCGGTCGATTATCCAGTGCAGACGGTAAACGGAAGCCATATTCAACCAGTGTCTGCTTGCGTGAACGGTCGCCACGGTACATGCCGCCTATCTGCGGGACGGTAACATGTGATTCATCGATAAACATCAGTGCCTTGGCAGGTAGATAATCGATCAATGTCGGTGGCGGCTGACCCGGTGCACGTCCGGACAGATAACGCGAGTAGTTTTCGATACCATTGGTATAACCCAGTTCCTGCATCATTTCGATATCAAACAGGCACCTCTGCTCCAGCCTTTGTGCCTCCAGCAGCTTGTTCTGTGAACGTAATTCAGCCAGCCTCTGCTGCAGCTCGTCCTTGATCATTTCTACTGCATCCAGCACGCGTTCACGTGGCGTGACATAGTGCGACTTTGGGTAGACAGTGGTGCGCACCTTCTCCACCAGCGTTTCACCGGTCAGCGGGTCGAACTCACTGAGCCGTTCTATCTCGTCGCCAAACAGTTCAATACGTGTCGCCTTGTGCTCCTCTTCCGCCGGAAAGATATCAATAACATCGCCTCTGACGCGGAAATTGCCTCGTTCCAGCACCTGGTCATTACGCCTGTACTGCATCTCTGCCAGCCGCTTCAGTATCGCCCGCTGATTCAACACATCGCCCTGCTTCAGATGCAGAATCATGTCGTGATAGGCCGCCGGATCACCCAGCCCGTAGATGGCTGAAACGGTGGCTACGATGATGACATCGTCCTGCTCCAGCAGCGCCTTGGTCGCAGACAGGCGCATCTGCTCAATCTGCTGATTGATGGCCGCATCCTTCTCGATGAAGGTATCCGATGAGGGGACATAGGCCTCAGGCTGGTAGTAATCGTAGTAGGAAACGAAATACTCCACCGAATTCTCCGGAAAGAAATCACGAAACTCAGAGTACAACTGCGCTGCCAGTGTCTTATTATGTGCCATAACAATGGCCGGCCTGCCGGTTCGCTCGATGATGTTCGCCATAGTGAACGTCTTGCCGGAACCGGTTACCCCCAGCAATGTCTGCCAGGCCTCGCCGTTTTCCAACCCTTCAACCAGGGCATCGATAGCAGAAACCTGGTCCCCCGCAGGTTCAAAATCAGTATGTAAATTAAAAATACCCATAAATTACAGTCTTCATGTTTCTGTTCTAGATGCACGCAAACAATTGTCGTATTATTCAGCTGAATCTCAGGCGTCCATTATAACAGCGACCAAATAACAGGAGCAGATATATTGAGCATCAGACTCTCTAACCGCGTTAAGAACATTAAGCCCTCACAGACCCTCGCCATTACTGCGCGTGCCAAAGAACTGAGGGAGCAGGGACAGGATATTATCGGTCTGGGTGCCGGCGAGCCCGACTTCGATACACCTGATCATATAAAGGAAGCGGCCATACAGGCAATTCGTAATGGTTTCACAAAGTATACCGCAGTAGACGGCACGCCGAGCCTGAAACAGGCCGTCATCGACAAGTTTAAACGTGACAATAATCTCGACTATGAGATGAATCAGATACTGGTCTCTGTAGGCGGCAAGCAAACCAGTTTTAATTTATTACAGGCCCTGATCAACCCCGGTGACGAAGTCATCATACCGGCCCCCTACTGGGTCTCTTATCCGGATATGACACTGCTGGCCGATGGCGTTCCGGTGATCATCCATGCCGGCATAGAACAGGGCTACAAGATAACACCCGATCAGTTGCAGGCCGCCATCACAGAGCGCACAAAGCTTATCTTCATCAACAGCCCGTCCAATCCTACCGGTGCCGTTTACACCCGGCAGGAACTGGCAGCACTCGGTGAGGTGCTGAAGCAGCACCCGCAGGTACTCATCGCCACCGATGACATGTACGAGCATATCCTCTGGACTGAAGCGCCCTTCGTCAACATAGTTAACGCCTGCCCGGAACTGTATGACCGTACCGTCGTCATGAACGGTGTCTCCAAGGCCTATTCAATGACCGGTTGGCGCATCGGCTACTGCGGCGGCCCGGCAGAACTGGTAGCTGCCATGAAAAAGACCCAGTCACAAAGCACCTCAAACCCCTGCTCTATTTCCCAGGTCGCTGCGGAAGCGGCACTGAATGGCGATCAGGCATGCATCGCGCCAATGCTGAAAGCATTTAAAGAGCGCCATGCATTCGTCGTCGAACGCCTGAATGCGATTGACGGTATTGACTGTATCGAATCAGATGGCACCTTTTACACCTTTGCCGATGCCCGAAAACTCATCGCAGACAGCAGTAAATTCAGCAACGATGTCGAGCTGGCTGACTACCTGCTGGGTGAAGCCAAAGTTGCCCTGGTACCCGGCTCTGCCTTCGGTGCAGAAGGCTATATCCGCATATCCTATGCCACCAGCATGGAAATGCTGGATCAGGCACTGGAAAGAATAGCAAAAGCCTTGGGTTAAGGATTCAACTTTCAACAGAGTAAATCAAGTAATAGCTTGACGATATAAGGCTGTATCAGTAAGATTCGCGTCCTCAATTCCCCGATAGCTCAGTTGGTAGAGCAAGTGACTGTTAATCACTGGGTCCCTGGTTCGAGCCCGGGTCGGGGAGCCACATTTTCTGATATAAATCAGAGACTTAAGCGGGTGCATTTGCGCCCGCTTTTTTCTTCCCTTCCGTCACGTGACCAGATCGTGACCACCTTAAGATATTTTTCTTATTTTTCAGTAACTTAAGTTGGAAATAATGAACACGTTTTTACCTTCTATTTTTGTAGCAAGACAGTTGTATATGCCCTCTCAAGTAGACTGGATTGTTGATTTGCATACTTGTTTGAGCCACTTTAGTGGTTTCTTTGTATTTAATATTGACCCGCTAAAAATCCTCGAACTATCAGTGTCTTCAATACATTGGACAGACTTTTGTAGTCCAATAATGGATGAAACTGGTGGGTCAGTTTCAGATGCAAATTTACACAATAATATCAAAAGGGTGAAAACATGCTAAAGAAAATTTTTGGTGAACCACAAATATTGAACGAATTATGGTGTTTTTACCG
>JAYEGM010000095.1:0-14307 GCA_034659075.1 Pseudomonadota bacterium | reverse complement strand
CGAGGGACACTTCAGGCCGTATTGGTGATATTTTTCTCAAGATAGTGGATATCAAACTCGGCACTTTTGAAGCCATGATCTGAGATGATCCTGCGATGCAAAGGAATATTGGTTTTGATGCCATCGATGATGATTTCACTCAGCGCGCTGGACATCCTCACCAATGCTTCTTCCCGGTCTGCGCCATGGGCAATAAGCTTGCCAATCATGGAATCGTAATGTGTGGGAACGAAATAATTATTGTAAACGTGTGAGTCGACACGTATACCCGGCCCGCCGGGTGCATGAAACTGGGTAATTCTTCCCGGCGAAGGCATAAATGTCTCGGGATCTTCTGCGTTAAGGCGGCATTCTATCGCATGCCCCTTTATCTCGATATCGTCCTGTGTGAAGGGCAGGGGTTCGCCTGCCGCAATCAGTATTTGCGCCTTGACGATATCAATCCCGGTGATCATTTCCGTTACCGGATGTTCGACCTGGACTCGCGTATTCATCTCTATAAAAAAGAATTCCCCTTTCTCGTAGAGAAATTCGAAAGTACCTGCACCATGATAACCAATCTGGCGGCATGCTTCGGCGCAACGCTCACCAACCGCATTACGCTGTTCTACTGTAATGCCCGGTGCGGGAGCTTCCTCGACTACCTTCTGGTTGCGGCGCTGCATGGAGCAATCACGCTCACCCAGATGAACGGCATTGCCGTGCTTGTCAGACAGCACCTGGAATTCAACATGGCGCGGGTGCTCCAGATATTTTTCCATGTAGATGTCAGGATTATTGAAAGTGGCACCGGCCTCTGTGCGAGTCAGCACAATCGCATTCAACAAAGCAGATTCAGTATGTACTACACGCATACCTCGTCCACCACCGCCACCCGAAGCCTTGATGATGATGGGATAGCCGATTTTTGATGCAATAGCCAGGTTGGCCTCCTCATCTGTGCCCAGTACGCCATCTGAACCCGGCACACAGGGGACGTTTGAATCATGCATTGACTGAATCGCAGAAACCTTGTCACCCATGGTGCGAATATTTGCTGCCGTGGGGCCGATAAAGATAAATCCACAGGCCTCCACCAGCTCTGCAAAATCCGCATTTTCTGATAAGAACCCGTAGCCTGGATGTATCGCATCGGCATCCGTAACCTCTGCCGCACTCAAAATTGCCGGGATATGCAGGTAACTCTGGGCCGCCTGGGCCGGTCCAATACAGACAGATTCATCGGCAAGCTTGACATACAGGGCCTCCCGGTCAGCCTCCGAATAAACCGCCACATTCTGAATGCCCATCTCCCGGCAGGCTCGCTGGATACGCAGCGCAATTTCACCGCGATTGGCAATGACAATCTTATTAATCATAGTTTAATCAATAATGAAAAGTGGTTCGCCAAACTCTGTAGGGTCACCGGGTTCTTTAAGTATCGCAACGATAGTGCCGGCCTTATCCGCCTCAATTTCGTTGAATATTTTCATTGCTTCGATAATGCACAGGGTATCGCCAACCTTCACCTTGCTGCCTATCTCAACAAAATTCTTCGACTCAGGGGATGGCGATGCATAGAAAGAGCCGACCATCGGTGAAGTCACAACATGGCCGTCGGGAATACCCGACTTCTCATCATCAGCCTCCTCCACAATCGCTGCCGCGACGGGTGGTGCAACAGGGGCGGCAGCCGGTGCCGCGAGCACGGTTTCAACAACAGTTGAACTTCGACTGATACGGATGGCGTCATCACCCTCCTTGATTTCAATCTCGGCAAGCCCTGAGTTCTCAAGCAACTCAATCAGTTTTTTTATTTTACGAATATCCATATTTATAAGAACCTCTGAATTATTCTGGACGAAGTAGATTGCGATATAAAATATTCAGATTTAAGGCGCAAGCCTTAAATCTGAATATTTTATATGTAGGATATGAGTTCATGAATAGATCAGATGCTCCTTAACCCCTGGCTGTCAGAGTATTATCGATTGCAGCGCGCAGAGCCAGGGTGTATCCAATCGGGCCCAGCCCGGAGATCACGCCCTTTGCCAGATCCGAAAAAAGGGATTTACGTCGAAAAGGTTCACGCGCATGCACATTGGAAAGATGAATTTCTATAAAGGGCACAGCAACAGCTGCCAGTGCATCTCGTAGAGCAACGCTGGTGTGGGTAAATGCAGCCGGGTTAATAATAATAAAATCTATGCCGTCCGCCTGTTGAATTCTGTCGACCAGCTCGTGTTCGGCATTACTTTGCATGAACTCCAGTTCAATACCGTTTTCATCGGCGAGCAGCTGGCAATCAGAATTAATGCTGGCCAGCGTGGCCGAACCATAATGCTCAGGCTCGCGTTTTCCCAGCATATTCAGGTTTGGTCCGTGTAATATAAGTATTTTTGTCATCGTGCAGGTGTGTTTCAGACCAATAACCGGGTGATGTAAGCGTTCCCAGTATGTTGCCTAATCGTCAGTGAATTGTCCAGTTAGATGTAGAATTAATGAAGATAGAGTGATTTTAATAACAATTATCGACCAGCTATAGAAAATTTTCTATCAGATTTTCCAGTTCCTGTTGGCTGAATGCCCCCGATTTGAAGTGAACTGCATGGCCATTTCGGTCAAACAATATGCTATAGGGCAGGGCACCGATGCGATTACCCAGACCCGCCATTAATGACATACCGTTTTTTTCAGCATCCAGCAAAGGGTATTCGATACCCATAGCATCCTGAAACTGAACTACTTTCTGCACACTATCGATTGAAATCCCTACCACTTCGAAGCCATCAGGCAGGTATTTTTTTCGTAGTGACAAAAAAAACGGGACCTCTTCACGACAGGGCGGGCACCAGGTGGCCCAGAAATTCACCAGCAACAGCTTCCCCTGCCACTGTGCCAGTGACTGCCTGTCGCCGTTCAGATCAGGCAATTCTATTTGTTGCAGCCTGATAGCAGACGCTTTGCCCTTATCAGGCACCGAACTTATATAGATCGATGCCGCAACGCCTGCCAGCAATGCCAGTCCTGCAAACAGCCAGGTTTTCGACACAGCTACAGACCTGCAGCTTTCGTGGCTTTTTCAATTGTTGCTGTAAATTCAGCCCCATCCTGATAGCCAATGACGCGCAGCCTGCGTATTTCCTGTCCATCCAGACCGAAGAACAGCAATGCGGGCGGGCCAAACAAATTGAATTGCTTTAGCACCTCCTTATCTGCCGCATCATTTGCCGTCAGATCAAGCCGCAACAGGCTGTATCCGGCAAGTGCCTGGACCACCGTCGGCGATTTGAACGTAGTATTTTCCATACGCACACATTCCACGCACCAGTCGGCGAAAAAATCGACAAACACCGGCTTGCCTTCCTTCACTGCCCTGGCTACTGCTGCATCAAGTGCCGGCAGCCCTTTAACCTCTTCAAACTCCAGCTCTGCCCCTGCCTGCCCAACACCCGCCTGCATGCTTACATACTGCGTAGTACCACTTACCTTTTCCAGTGGATTTAAGACATCTGTCGCACCAGTCAGTGAACCGATAAAAAGCGCGACACCATAGAGCATTATGATGATAGCCATTCCTTTCCAGAAACGCTGCCAGCCGCTGACAGGGTCCGGCAGGGCATCAAAGGCACGCATATAGGTCGCAGAAACAATCAGCAAAGCTGCCCACAATGCCATGGTAATCGCCGATGGAAGTATCCGTTCCAGCAGCCATATTGCAACCGCCAGCATCAGCACACCAAACACGGCTTTTACAGCATTCATCCAGGTACCGGCCTTCGGCAACAGGCTGCCGGCAGAAGCACCGATAAGCAGCAGCGGCACACCCATACCCAGTGACATCACAAACAGAGCGATACCGCCCAGTAAAAAGTCCCCGCTCTGCCCTATATACAAAAGTGCACCAGACAGGGGTGCGGCGACACAGGGACCGATTATCAGTGCTGAAAGGGCTCCCATCACAAACACACCGCTATAGGCACCACCGGGTATCTTGTTGGATTTTTCGGTCAGCCTGGTCTGCAACGCAGCGGGTAATTGAATCTCGTAGAAACCAAACATAGAAAATGACAGCAATACAAATACCAGTGCGGAGACGGCGAGCACCCAGGTGCTCTGGAATGCAGACGACAGCAGCTCTCCGGTCAGTCCGGCAAGCATTCCCGCAAAGGTATACATAATAGTCATACCAAGCACATAAACGACAGAAAGCATAAATGCCTTTTTGCGTGTGATATCCGCACCCTGTCCGACAATAATCCCGGACAGGATAGGAATCATCGGAAATACGCAGGGCGTCAGCGATAATGCAAGACCGAACAGAAAGAAAGCTATGATCGTAGAGCCAACACTGCCGCCGGCCAGCATCGCCATCACGCTTTGTTCTTCTGACACCTCTGCCAATGAGTCCCCAGCTGGCATACTGCCGGGTGAAACATCTATATCTGCCGCAGAGTCAGCTGCTTCAGCAGCACCACTAGTACCCACGCCCAGAGGAACACCGACTGTCTTTGTTATCGGTGGATAGCAAATACCGTTATCAGCACAGCCCTGATATTTAGCAATTAGCTGAAATTTTCCATCCGCACTTTTCCCTGCCAGGGCAAGATCAATTTCAAACTTGAAATGATAAACCTCTGTACGTCCAACAAACTCATCTTCCTTGATGTCGCCAGCAGGCAACTGGTAAGGCTTTATGCTGACGCCAGGTGTCGCGCTTTCAAAGACAAACTTGTCCCGGTAAAGATAGTAATTTTCAGCGATCAGCAGCGATACTGTTACCGTATCTGATGAGGTAGAAATGACACTAAGCTGGAACGCCTCATCCGGTGGCAAAAATTCACTTTCTGCAGAACTTTGCCCGAGCAGTGAAGCCAGCCCTGATCGTGTCGCAGGCGCTGAGGAAGGCTTTACTGCAGGGGAGGGCGATGGTGTCGCTGGATTTGCACTTGCTGCCGGAAAACTAATCTTTAATTCTTTGCTCAGAGGAGGGTAGCAAACACCTATCGGCTCATTGCAGCCCTGAGATACCACCTTAAGTACAGTATTTTCTGCATCCTTATCAGCGCGGATGACCGGCAGTTCAATAGTGACAGACTTTTTGTATATTTTTACTTCGCCAAAAAACTCATCCTGCTTACGAATGGCCTCAGGCATCAAAGGCTTGTCGAGACGACTGGAAGAACCTTTTAACTCGAAGGTAAATTTATTCTGGTAGAGGTAATAACCGGGAGCAATCTTCCATTTCAGTGTGATTTTATCAGCACTTATGACAGGCTCTGCAAGTGCAAAAGCCTTGTCCGGCTCCAGTAAATCATCCTGCGGCCACGCGTGAACGCTTGTCAGCAGAAGCAATACGGCCAGCAGCGTACGCGTCATAAGAGTAGTTCTTTTCATTTGCATCACTCTGATTTATTTTTATCCGGGTGCAGAACCCAGTTCAGATAATCGGTTAACCCACCAGCAACTGAGACAGTGATGATCTCTGGAAGTTCGTAAGGATGCATATCCAGAACACTTTCCTCCAGTGCACGGTAGTTATCAGATGGGCATTTTATCAGCATCAGTGACTCATTGTCCTGCTGCACTTTACCCTGCCAGCGGTAACAGGATTTTACCTGCGGGATTATATTGATGCAGGCGGCCAGCTTCGATTCCAGCAAAGCGCGGGCAATGCCTTCTGATTTGCCCTCAGGGCAGGTGACCAGCACCAGCAAGACTTCACCAGCTACTCGCCTGTCAGTATTTCTGGACATTTTGCATCCTTTTAGGTCACCCCTGTTAATATCCGGTTAAAGAACTGGTAGGCTATTCTTATCCGCCAACCAATTCAAAGCAAGCATCAAGATCATGCCTGAACTTATCACACCAGTCATTCTGCCTGGCGAAAAAGAAATCTGTTTAAGCCAACCAGGTGGAGAATCTATTCGAGGTTATTTTTACGATACCGGTAATGGCCCGGTAGGCATCTATCTGCATGGCTTCCGCTCTCATAGTAATGGCGAAAAAGCGCTGCAGATTGCTCAACATGCCATTGCGATGGATCGTTCATGGCTGCGTTTTGATTTACGTGGACACGGCATATCTGATGGCGACCTGAAAGACCAGGTAATCTCATCCGGACTTTCGGACCTGTTACGAATTATTGACTGGATATCTGACCGATCACTGGTTTTACATGGATCCAGCATGGGCAGCTGGATCAGCCTGCTGGCGGCCATGCGTCGCACACCACGCATTTCAGGCATGATGCTGATTGCTCCCGCCTTCAATTATGTGCAAAACAACCTGTCTACTCTGCCTGAGCAGATAAAACAGAAATGGCAGTCTGAAAGCTACATGAGCTTCCCGGATGCCTATGGTGAGGAGCCCTATTCGCTTAGATATGACATTATGCAGGATGCAGAACAATATGATGTGATGAATACAGATGTATCGATTGATGTGCCTTTACATATTGTACACGGTGAGAATGACCCCATAATACCAATTGCTTACACTGATAAATTTATCCATCACGCGCAGCTGCCAGAACTCGTATTCGAGAGGATACCGAATGGAGATCATCGCCTGATGGATCATATCCCGCTGATAATTAGCCATATCGACAATATATGGCAGGAGATTTACAAATGAGAGGCCTCCCACTGGGACTGTTGCTGTTCATTCTTGCGCCGATTGCGGAAATTTGGCTAATGATTGATATTGGCTCTGTTATAGGTGCCGGCTGGACCGTGCTGATAATAATCGCCACCGCTGTCATTGGTGGCTCGCTAGTTCGTTATCAGGGCCTTGGTGTCTACAGCCGCATGAATCTATCTGCCTCCCGCGGCGAATTGCCCGCCATGGAAATGATAGAAGGCATGAGCCTGCTTATCAGCGGCGTGCTGCTGCTAACCCCTGGCTTTATTACCGACACCCTGGGCTTTCTGATACTCATCCCGCCATTGCGTCGCTGGTTTGCTCTGAACATGCTGAAACGCTTTTTCATCATACCTAATGGAGGGAACCCTGCTTCTGGCGGTGATCCGAATGTCACTACGACAACAATTGAAGGTGAATATCGTCGAATTGATAAATAGCAGTGTTCAGTATTCAGCGTTCAACATTGTCCCCGTCTTTACTGAAAACAGAAAACTGAATACCGAAAACTGGCTTTCCCCCTTGTATTTCGCTTAAGCACCCTTATTTGTCTAGCAACTTGACATACTTCGGCTCATGCTTATCATTAGCACTCAACACTATAGAGTGCTAATTTCGCGCTGAAGTATTTAATTTTATTACTATTGGAGATTTAAAACGATGAGTATTCGTCCCCTTCATGATCGTGTAGTCGTACGTCGACTGGACGAGGAAAAAACCACAGCCGGTGGTATCGTCCTGCCTGATTCCGCCACCGAAAAACCAATGGAAGGTGAAGTCATCTCTGTTGGTAATGGCAAAATCAGTGAAAACGGCGATGTCCGCCCGCTAGATGTCAAAGCCGGTGACAAGGTGCTGTTCGGAAAATATTCCGGCACCGAGGTCAAGGTCGATGGCGAGGAACTGCTCATTATGCGTGAAGACGACATCATGGCAATCGTTGAATAAACAATTATTTAATATACAGAATATATAGAGGACAAAAAAATGTCTGCAAAAGAAGTTAAATTTGGTGAAAGCTCACGTACTCGCATGCTCGCTGGTGTCAATATCCTGGCCGATGCAGTAAAAGTTACCCTTGGCCCTAAAGGCCGCAACGTTGTACTGGATAAATCCTTTGGTGCACCAACAGTGACCAAGGACGGTGTTTCCGTTGCCAAGGAAATCGAACTTGACGACAAGTTCGAAAATATGGGGGCTCAAATGCTGAAAGAAGTTGCCTCACGCACTTCCGACATCGCCGGTGACGGTACCACGACAGCAACCGTTCTGGCACAGGGTCTGGTACGCGAAGGCCTGAAATCTGTTGCCGCCGGAATGAATCCTATGGACCTCAAGCGTGGCATCAACAAGGCCATAATCACCGCTACTGATGAGCTGAAGTCTCTGTCCCGCCCATGCTCCGATCACAAGGAAATTGCTCAGGTTGGCACCATTTCCGCCAACTCTGATTCCGAAATTGGTGACATCATTGCCAAAGCAATGGAAAAAGTAGGCAAGGAAGGCGTTATCACCGTCGAAGAAGGTAACGCACTGGAGAATGAACTCGAAATCGTTGAAGGCATGCAGTTTGACCGCGGCTACCTATCACCTTATTTTGTCAACAATCAGGACAGCATGAGTGCTGACCTGGAAAACCCGTTGATCCTTATCAATGAGAAGAAAATATCCAATATCCGCGATCTATTGCCGGTTCTTGAAGCTGTCGCCAAAGCAAGTCGTCCGCTAATGATTATTGCGGAAGATATCGAGGGTGAAGCTCTGGCTACACTGGTGGTCAATAACATTCGTGGCATCGTCAAAGTTTGCGCCGTTAAGGCTCCGGGTTTTGGTGACCGTCGCAAAGCCATGCTGCAAGACATTGCCATTCTCACAGGCGGCCAGGTGGTCTCTGAAGAAGTTGGCTTGAGCCTTGAAACTACTACCATCGAACAGCTTGGCAGCGCCAAACGTATCCAGGTTTCAAAAGAGAACACGACCATCATAGACGGCGAAGGCAGCCATGATGATATCAGCGCCCGTGTTAACCAGATTCGCTCCCAGATTGAAGAAGCTACTTCTGACTACGATAAGGAAAAAATGCAGGAACGCGTAGCAAAATTGGCTGGCGGTGTTGCAGTAATCAAAGTCGGTGCAGCTACAGAAGTCGAAATGAAAGAGAAGAAAGCACGTGTCGAAGATGCACTGCATGCTACCCGTGCTGCCGTAGAGGAAGGTGTGGTACCCGGTGGTGGTGTAGCATTGATTCGCATTTCCGAGGCTGTTGAAAAGATCAAAGGTGACAACCACGACCAGGACGTTGGTATCACTATCGCACTGCGTGCACTGCAGGATCCTCTACGCCAGATAGTTGCCAATGCTGGAGAAGAAGGCTCTGTCGTGGTTAACAAGGTTGCAGAAAGTGACGGCAACTTCGGTTACAACGCAGCCACCGGTGAATACGGTGACATGATCAAAATGGGCATCCTCGATCCGACTAAGGTAACTCGCACGGCACTGCAGAATGCAGCATCAATTGCAGGGCTGATGATCACTACTGAAGCGATGGTTGCTGACAAGCCCGGCGATGAGCCTGCTGGTGCTATGCCGGATATGGGTGGCATGGGTGGTATGGGCGGCATGGGCGGTATGATGTAAGCCTGCCTGCTTAACCCGGCCTGACAAGTTTCAGGTCTCAGTTAAATAAAAAGCCCCGCAGTTGTTAACCGCGGGGCTTTTTTATTGTGTCTGACAACGCTCAATTAAAGCGGTTTAAAAATTGACTAAAATTTTCCTGGTTGGCTTTATAGCCTTCAGGGTTCTTATCATTTCTAAGCGTTGATGCACCATGTACCGAATATGCCGGGTGATAGTAGGTCACATCATTATCACCAGCCCTGACTATTACTTCTTCAACGCGCCTAATTTCATTCCCCGCGCCGGTTATATACAAAGGCACTTGCAAAATAGATGCGGCTGTTTTAATCAAGTTCTTGTCTGCAAAATATTCACCGGGCGAAAAAGCCGCAACTGCCGTCACTTTATCTGGATTTTTGCTTGCGAGGACTATAGCCAATGATGCTGAATAGGAACTGCCAACAAGAAGGATGTTTTTATATTTACGTTTTACTGCATAGTTGAGTGCAGCCTCGAGATCCGGATAGGCCTCTGTATATTCGGTCGATGCCCCCAGGTGCTTAACCGTCATGTTTTCACTACCCCAGCGCTCGCCCCCAGAACGCTGATCGACTGCCAGAGTATCGAAGCCTGCAAGATGAAAAACCGATAATACCGGCTCATATTCCATGGAGTTGGAACCCGCCTGATGAAACAATAATGCAATTTTTTTATTGTTGTTTATTGCCCGATAATAGTGCGCGTAAACACGTGTATTATCACTGGCTTTAATCAGTGTCAGGTCACCAGATTGCTCTGCATGACTGCTACTTAAGCTTACCGTTATAATAATAAAAGTTATGATAGATTTTATTATATATTTTAGCATCGCCTTACCTCTTTTATTTATAGAACCTCTGATTACATGGCCTGACTTCGTATCACTTCACATCCACGATCAGCAAGCCATTCTGATCTACTCTATGTTATCCTGTGAGCTTACAGGAATACCTGTTCCTCCCAGCCCACAATATCCATCCGGGTTTTTGGCCAGATACTGCTGATGATAATCCTCGGCAAAGTAAAATTCCGGGGCACTGATAATCTCGGTGGTGATGCCTCCAAAGCCAGAAAGATTAATCTCTGACTGATAACTATCACGTGAAGACAGTGCCTGCTTATACTGACCATCATTGAAGCAATAAATTCCCGAACGGTATTGTGTTCCCCTGTCATTACCCTGCCGCATACCCTGTGTCGGGTTATGTGCCTGCCAGAAAACCTTCAACAGATCACCATACTCGATCAGCTTGCGGTCAAAAATAAGTCTCACGACCTCATTATGGCCGGTTTGACCGGAACAGACTTCTTCGTAGGTCGGGTTTGGTGTGAAACCGCCCGCGTAGCCCACGGCAGTCGACCAGACGCCCTGCAAGGTCCAGAAGCAACGTTCCGCCCCCCAGAAGCACCCCATACCAAACATCGCCATCTGCATACTTTCAGCAAAGGGTCCATTTAGGGGATGACCATTGAAATAATGAGTATCGGCAACAACCAGTGCCACATCTCGCCCGGGCAGAGCCTTATCTGCCGTAATCATTCTCGGTAATAGTTTTTCAAACATTTCTGGTGCCTGTCAGGATAATCGGCGTTATCATAGCACTGTATTTCGGGACACCAACACAAGGAAATAGGATGGAGAGCATTACAACTTTACTAATCGGCGGTAATGATAAAGGCCAGGTAGCCATGAATACTGCAATGGCAAACCGCCACGGTTTGATAGCAGGTGCTACCGGTACCGGTAAAACTGTCACATTGCAGATACTTGCCGAAGGTTTTTCAAAGCTTGGTGTGCCGGTGTTCATGGCCGATGTCAAAGGTGACCTGTCCGGGTTGTCCCGGCCGGGAAAACCGCATAAAAAAATTGATGAACGAGTCAACCTGATCAAAATTGATGACTATAAATCTCGTCAATACCCGACAGTTTTCTGGGACTTGTTTGGCAACAAAGGTCATCCTTTCCGCACCACAATATCTGAACTTGGTCCCTTATTGCTATCCACATTGCTGGAATTGAATGACACCCAGACAGGTATCCTTTATAGCGCTTTCCGTATAGCCGATGACAACAAATGGCTGTTGCTTGACCTTAAAGATCTGCGTTCGATGCTAAGCTGGATGGGCGACAATGCGAAGGAGCTAAAATCTGAATACGGCAATATTTCAGGCGCCAGCATCGGTGCCATACAGCGGCGCTTACTGGTACTGGAGGAACAAAAAGCAGAACACTTCTTCGGTGAGCCGGCCGCCAGCATCGAAGATATTATGAAAACTGATTTCTCCGGTAATGGTGTCATCAGCATCATGGATGTCACCAGGCTGATATCCAGTTCGCCCAGACTCTACTCAACTTTCCTGTTATGGTTATTATCGGAATTGTTCGAAGAATTACCCGAGGTCGGTGATGCAGACCGCCCAAAACTCGTATTCTTTTTCGATGAGGCCCATTTATTGTTTGACCAGGCCCCTAAACCTCTGCTTGATAAAGTCGAGCAGGTTGTACGACTGATCCGTTCAAAAGGTGTCGGCATCTATTTTATTTCGCAGAGTCCGCTGGATATACCTGAAGATGTACTTGGGCAACTTGGCCTGCGCATCCAGCATGCCCTGCGCGCCTTCACACCCAAGGACAGAAAAGCCATCAGGGCTGTTGCAGAAAACTTCCGCCCCAACCCTGACCTGGATACAAAACAGGTCATCACTGAACTGGGTATAGGTGAGGCCCTTGTCTCAACCCTTGATCGCAAAGGCAGCCCGACCATCGTTGAACGGACCTTGATTCGCCCGCCGGAATCACGCATGGGCCCGCTAACAGATGATGAACGAAAGGAACAAATCAAGCGCTCGCCTTTCAATGGTAAATATGAAGAGGCTATTGACCGAAAATCTGCTTATGAAATGCTCAAGGAACGTGCAATTAAGATGCAGCAACAGGCTGCAGAAAAAGAGATGCAGAAGAGCGCACCGAAAAAACGCGCATCCAACCGCCAGACATGGTCGGAAGCCATGATTAAGAGTGCTGCGCGCTCGGTAGGGACTGTACTGGGTCGTGAGGGCGGGAAATTTCTCCGCGGCATACTGGGTTCATTTCTGCGCGGGAAATAACAGCTATCTGTCCCTGCTGCCTGTTGCAGCAAACCGGGTGAGAAATTTGTCCAGTTCATTGGCAAATAACTGCCGGTCACTTTTACTTAGTGCGGACGGACCACCCGAATTAATTCCACTCGCTCGCAGCGTATCCATGAAATCCCGCATGTTTAATCGTGCCCTGATATTTTCCTGTGTATACATTTCTCCGCGGGGGTTTAACGCATGCCCGCCTTTTTCAATCACCTCAGCAGCGAGAGGGATATCGCCGGTTATTACAAGATCACCGGCCACCAGGCGCTTTACAATCTCGTTGTCTGCAACATCAAAGCCTGCAGGCACCTGTAAAAAGCTGACAAGCCGTGAGGGCGGCATCTGCAATGCATGGTTAGCTACCAGGGTCACTGGCACTTCTGTTCTATCTGCAGCCCTGAATAAAATATCCTTAATTACACCCGGACAGGCATCAGCATCTACCCATATTTTCATTTTTTCTATCCGAGCTTCCTGCATTGACATGTTGCTGATGAGATAACTACCAGTTTTCACCTAGTAATTCAAAATATGCCCGAGGGTGCAAACAGGCCGGGCAGACCTCTGGGGCCTCTTCTGCCTCGTGAAGATAGCCGCAGTTCCGGCAACGCCAGGTAACTTTTCCATTTCTTTTAAAGACCTTGCCTGCTTCAAGATTATCTGCAAGATCCCTGTAGCGCTTACCATGCTGTTTTTCAGCAACTGATATTGCCTCAAATGCAGCAGCTATCTGGGTAAAACCTTCCTCTCTCGCCACCTTTGCAAAAGCCGGGTACAATTCAGACCACTCATGTTCTTCTCCTGCTGTGGCCGCTCGCAAATTTTCAAGTGTTGTCCCTGTTTTCCCAGCAGGAAATGTTTCTGTAATTTCAACTTCTCCACCTTCAAGAAATTTAAAGAATCTTTCGGCATGCTCTTTTTCCTGATTTGCCGTCTCTAAAAATATATCTGCAATTTGCACTAAACCTTCCTTTTTTGCTTTACTGGCAAAAAATGTATATCGGTTTCTAGCCTGCGCTTCTCCTGCAAAAGAAATCAGTAAATTTTTTTCTGTTTGTGTGCCCTTGATACTTTTAGACATTTTGTAAACCCTGCAATTTATGGTTCTGTTTAAGAACGCTCCTTTTCAATAGAAAATAAAGCATGGTGACTCTTGATACTCACTAATTTTACCTGAGTAAACAGTCTTGTTACACATTATTCGATATATTTAAAAACCAGAAAAAGCCACACCTGGTAATAAAGCCATTTCGCGCTGCCATGTAGCCAAATCATCTTTATTGAATTTTTTTAAATCATTATCCCCACAGGCTCGAGCCATCACAACAGGGCTGGTTTTTTGAACGTCCACAAACACAAAAGTAGTATTCTTCACACTTAATGAGAGTTAGCTGCACAGGTTTGCTGTCTGCAATTACTGGATTGTTCATATTTATTTTTTCCTTACGTCCTACAACAGTGGCTTGCTTCGCTTTTTACCTGCGATTAACATTAACAATGTTAGCGCCATGAAAATGAACAGTTTTACCGCTTAAAATTGCGCTTCCATAAAGAAGATTGTTATTGAAGTTGATGAATAAAGTAACGTAATCTCCATAGCTTTTTTCGAAGCATGAGGCAAGATAGGCATTCTTCTCTACTTCAAAGGCCTGGTAAGGAAAAGGGCCCCACCATTTTTCTGGTTTCGTGCCGGCAAGATTGCGATAGCTAACTCCTTCCTCTTCAAACTTAACATTATATGAACGATCACTAGTGTAGGTATAAGTAATATTCGTTCCATTAATATTTCAGGTAGGCAATGAAAGCTCTGTTGCTTATAGTACGCTGGTAAAAACCATAATTAGCAACATTGAGATTAGCTTTTTCATCTTTCCAGTAAACCATCAAGGTAAAGTAAAACAGCTTTTT
>JAYEGM010000094.1:0-3776 GCA_034659075.1 Pseudomonadota bacterium | reverse complement strand
ATATTTAACAGGTTCTAAAATAAACCAGATCTTTAAAGGCGCTAACCATAGAGATCACTGGGGCACACAGGAATTTTTAGAGGGCGATAAGGTTCTATAAAAACGACTCTTGCCGAACCTTTGCAGCCATTTCAGTTATAAGGAAACTAGATCATGGCACTATCAGCCAGCAGTTTCACCTTGTCAGTTTTTTGCCTGCCTGCTGTTCTACTGCACTCAACGGGGTGCCATTCTTCGTTGCAATTCGCTGGTATTCCGCTTTGCGTCCTGCATTAATTTTGCTCACCAGTGCTTTGACTTCAGCCGATGGCTGCGCCGCTACCAGGTAGCCGCTGGCGGTTTCTTTTACCAACCCCTGTGCCTTTGCCTGCCCCAAATCCAGGGCGGATGCAGGCACTGCAAACAATGTGAGCGCCAGTAACAGCGGCAGCATGCCAATCTTCTTCATACTAAATTTACTAAACATAACATTCTCCTTCACAATCAGAACAGGCCACTGTCTTTAGTCATCAATTCATCGAGATCCTTATCAATTTTAACTCGAATCTCATGGTCAATCTTTACATTCAGATTAATTGTAATCGGCTCATCAGGTGTCGCCACCTTTACCGTTGGCGTACAGGCTGCGACGGCAAACAGGAGCGTTGAAGCAGCAATAAATTTAATCAGGTTTTGATACATTTTTCTTCCTCGTAAGCCACGAACAGGTTGTTCACATTCACCTCACAACATCTACTGGAGCAGGAAAAACACTGCTGGTTTTCGCCAGGTAGAGTGACTATAACAGTCCCAACATGAATATAGTCTGAATACAGGCGGACTAGTTTACCGGATTTTTGCTATTTCTGAAGTGCTTCTGCAAATTTTTATCAATATCCTCGCTAAGATCATCTGCGTAACGTAGAGCCTGCAGCAGTTTCAGCACGTTTTGTTGCAAATTAAGATTAAAATGCACTGGCCTCTTTGTATCTACTTTAGGACTCATACCCCTGACCAGAAGCATCAGTTCCATCTCTCCATCTTCACTATAATCAACATCAATATTAAGAGAGTTGTAATCCAGGTCTTCGAGAATTCTAAATACAAACTCCGAGCCCACTGCAGATTTTTCCATTTCTGCCGTGCCACCTGCCGGTTTGTATTGAATTTTACCCCCCGGCTGCTGAGCAACAATTTTTCCTTTAGTAATTTTAATTCCATTTTCGCTAATAGTAACCGGCACATAGCCATCTAAACGACCTGTTGCCGATAAGCCTTCAACTTGTTGCATCGCAACTATTTGAGCCAGGTCCAGGCCAACTACCACTAACACCAGCTCATGCTTGCTATTATTCAGATCGACTTCGAGGCCGTTCCCCTTGACGTTGCCATCTAGCAGTGACATGTTCAGTCCATTTATCTTAATCAATGGCAGAGGCCCTTTATCAGATACATTTAAAAGAACCTTTGCCCTGACATCAGTAATCGGCATACCAATATCAATGTTTCGGACAGTTAATTCAGAAAATGCGACTGATTTAATTGCAGGCAGGAGTTCTAGCTGGTCTTTATAATTTAAACCGGTAAATAAAATCTCTTCGTGGTAGCCGCCCGCATTATCAATTTTCAGTTCCATGGTCAGTTTTTCTCTGCTTCTTCCTGTGCTGTTTTTCCACCAGCGGTAGCGGCCCTTCACTGAATGTGTTCCAGAAACGATATCAAACGGCTGCTGCCAGTTTTTTAGCAGGCTGCCGATCAGGGGCTTTTCATCGCCAGGTTTAATTCCATCAAATATATAATCTGCATGGCCTGATCCCGTATCGGTATTGACGAGAAAACTTGTGCTGATCGCGCTATCTTGATTATCACTGCGGCATGCCAGCTTGCCTTTTATGTCCGCCAGGCTGCTAGCAGCGGCTTCTTTTACAGCCATCTCTGAGGTCATCCGGCATTCGGACAGTGGCAACTGAAAATCGTCATTTTCAATGCTCACGGTACGGCTATCAGCTGTCACTGACCATTGTCTGCTCTCTGTGTCCGGACAGGTTCCCGCCACCTTGATCGGTGAAGACTGAAAATTAACATCATCTATCTGTACGTCAGGTGCAACCAATATCAGATTAAACCGGCACTTTCCGAGGCTTTCTTTTTCCAGTCCGCCGGTAAGAAAAACGTCTTTTATCTGCATGCTTGGGATTCGAATGTTATCCAGCGCCGTGTTACGGAGCATGAGCTCAGCACCATTTCCTTTGTTAAGCTGTGGCCTGCCTTCAATAAAATCCAATGTCAGGGGAGGCCTGATCATCACCTTTTCAATACTGTTGTTTTCCTGTTGCAAACCCTCTATTTTGACCACTGAGGATGGCGTAAACTGCACATTGAAGCCGTTATCATTCTCGGTAACAATGGCTTGCACATCCAGCGAAACTGCTTTTGCACGGCTGGTGACAAAGACCGCGTCGTTTATTTTTGCACTAAGCTTAATGTCTTTTCTTTCGTTGTCCACCTGTCTGAGGTAGCTGAACTCAGCCTGCACATGACCGGTTAAACTATTCAGTTCTGCTGCCAGCCCTGAAATGCCTGACAAGTTAATACTGGCTGTCCCTGCCAGCCCGGAACCATTTTTTAATGGATAGATCTGGAGAGAAACAGGGTTTTCTACTTCGCTATCGAGTACCTGCCATCGCATATCAATGCCACTGTCTGGTGAATCCAGTAATTTCAGTTGATGATTTTTACCCTTGCTGTCCAGCAGACTCATTTCTGCCCGGGTATTTTCACCCTGTTTGCTCACCTCAATAGATCCTGTCATAGATAAATCACCGTTTATTTCATAGAATGACAGGGCATCCACAGTGATCGTGTCTGCTGGAATATATTTCTGCAAAGGCAGTGCCAGCAGTCCTGACAGCACCACCGGGTCTGGCAGACCGGCGGCTATACCGGTAGTCGGCAGCCTGTGCAAAATAATCTTTTCAGCCTCTATCGCAATCACCTGCCCATGCAATAGCTGCGACAGATGGTATCTTGCCTGCAGTCCTTTAATGTCAATGTCCAGGCTGCTATTTGTCATCTTCAGCCGTTCAACCGTGGCAGAATTCAGGCTGACATCAGAGATTTTCACTTCTACATTCGAGAACCCGTACTGCGAAAACTGCTTTTCTGCTAGCGCGGCCAGAAGGTACGGCAGGCTCAGCCAGAGTCCGCCCAGCAGCAGCGAAAAACTCAGTATGGTCAGTAAAATTTTGAGTAATAGTTTCATAGCCGATTGTGAACAAAGCTCTTTTCATATAGATTGCGCGGCATGTCAAAAAAAATCGCTGTTGAAAACCCCAGCCCATGCATACAATGCACCAAATCCTGGTGTTGCACCTATTTCACCCAACAGATTGACACCCCTCGTTCTCGCGAAGATTTCGATGTCATCCTCTGGCAAATATCCCATGAACACACCGAAGCCTACAAGGATGAAGACGGCTGGTTCCTGCTAATGACCAATCCCTGCAGCCACTTACTGCCAAACGGCGACTGCGGAATCTATGATGTCCGCCCTAAAATATGCCGTGATCACTCCAGCGACAACTGCGAAAAAGACGGCCTGGCCGGTGAAGACGATTTCGACCTCTACTTCAAGGATTATGATGCCCTGCGCCAGTACTGTAAAAAGAGATTTAAAAAATGGGATAAATGGGAGAAAAAGAAGAAGTGAAGTTTCAAGTTTCAAGTTTCAAGTTTCAAGTTTCAAGTTTCAAGTTTCAAGTTTCAAGTTTCAAGTTTCAAGTTTCAAGTTTCAAGTT
>JAYEGM010000093.1:0-14613 GCA_034659075.1 Pseudomonadota bacterium | reverse complement strand
CGGTTTTTGTCCGCTGTCAAAATTACTGAAAAAAGGGATTAATGTTGGTCTGGGTACCGATGGTGCTGCCAGTAATAATGATCTCGATATGATGGAAGAAATGCGCACTACTGCACTGCTGGCCAAGGCCGTATCCAACAATCCTGAAAGCCTGCCTGCTCATCAGGCACTGGAGCTTGCCACATTGGGAGGAGCCAGGGGATTAGGACTGGCAGATGTCACCGGCTCGCTGGAGGTAGGCAAATGGGCTGATATTACGGCGGTTGATCTCTCTCATCCCGCTTGCCAACCAGTCTATGACCCTGTTTCGCAGCTTGTTTATACTGCCAGCAGGCAGCAGGTATCCGATGTCTGGGTGGCAGGTAAGCAGTTGGTAGAAAACCGTGAATTGACACAACAAGACCAGCAGGACTGTCTGCGGCGCGCCCGTGGATGGCAGCAGAAGATCAGCTCGCGATAGTTGAATAGCTACATTCCTGTTAATATTGCACGCTTAGAGCAACCCGTTCCAACAGGTAGAACCATGAGCACAGATACACTTAACGTTGACCACACCGAAGTTGGCAAATTTGATCAGCTGGCCAGCCGCTGGTGGGACCCGCAAAGCGAATTCAAGCCGCTGCATGAAATCAACCCGCTGCGCCTCGAATGGATCAACAAACAGATACCGCTGGCAGGGAAAAAGGTCATTGATATCGGCTGTGGTGGCGGCATTTTGTCGGAAAGCATAGCGGCTCTGGGTGCAGACGTTACCGGGATAGATATGGCACCTACCCCTCTGCAGGTCGCCAAACTGCACCTGAAGGAATCAGGGCTGCAGGTGGATTACCAGCAGATTACCGCAGAACACATGGCCGATGCCCATGCAGGAGAATTTGATGTCGTTACCTGCATGGAAATGCTTGAGCATGTACCGGATCCTGCTTCGGTGGTTAAGGCCTGCGCGAAGCTGGTCAAACCCGGCGGCATGGTCTTTTTGTCCACCATCAACCGTAATCCAAAATCCTTCGCCATGGCCATCGTCGGTGCGGAGTATATACTCAAGCTGCTACCCAAGGGTACCCACGAATATGCCAAATTTATCCGCCCTTCTGAACTGGCAAACTGGTGCCGAACTGCCGAACTGGAGGCGGGTGAGATGACAGGCATGCACTACAATCCGCTTACCCGCCGTTATACTCTGGGACCGGGCGTGGATGTGAATTACCTGCTTAGCTGCCAGGCGTGAAAAAAATGTATTACGTTTTATGTTTTACGGAAAAACCACACCCATAAAGAAAGCCCTGAAACATGAAACCTGAAACAGTTTGACCTGATTCGTTGTGCCTGCCTTCTTCTCTATTACCCCTTTACCTGACATGACAGTCCTTTTTCCAATAAAAACTGTGCTGTTTGATCTGGATGGTACGCTGGTCGACACAGCACCCGATTTAGCCGAGACGCTGAACAGGCTGCTGATAAAACATCAGAGACCTGTACTCAGCCCTGAGAGTATCCGCCCCTATGTCTCGCATGGCACTATCGGCATGCTGGGATTCGCCTTTGGTTTGACTGAAGAAGATGCTGAATTCGCCGTTTTGCGCAAAGAGTTTCTTGATATCTATGAACATCATCTATGCCACCAGTCACAATTATTCGGTGGCATGGACAAAGTGCTGGATTTTATAGAAGCACGCGAGCTGTCATGGGGGGTGGTGACCAATAAACCTGACTTTCTGACACGACCCCTGATGCAGGAACTGTCTCTTGATAAACGTTGTGCCTGCATGGTCAGCGGTGACACGCTGCCACAACGCAAGCCTGATCCGGCACCCATGTTTCATGCCGCAGAACTTGCCGGCAGCCAGGCAGACGAATGTGTTTACCTGGGTGATGCCGAACGTGACATAGAGGCCGGCAACCGTGCGGGTATGCAGACACTGGTAGCACTATACGGCTATCTTGAAAAAAATGATCAGCCTGAGCTTTGGCAGGCGAACGGCAGCATCAACAGGCCCGCAGAGTTAATTGACTGGATAAAAAATTCATCAGGCCATGTCTGATCCCGTCATCACTATTGAAGTCTCCGGACAGCTAATCAGCTTCACTAAGGAGGCACTGATGCTTGCCGGTATTTCAGCCCTGCTCGGTGCCCTGCTGGGCTGGCTGCTCACTTCACTCTACCAGCAGAGGCGTATAACACAGATGCAAACCCGCCTGCGCATGGAACATGCCGCCACCAGGCGTGCACTGGAAGATACCGAACAGCGCTTTGCCAACCTCTCGATGGACGCCCTGCAGAAAAATCATCAGGCATTCATCAACCTGGCCATGGAAAATTTGGGCAGGTTCCAGCGCGGCGCGGAAGCCAGCCTGCAGCAACGTGTGCAATCTATGCAAAACATTGTTAAGCCGATTCACGAAGCGCTGCAGAAAACAGAACACCAGGTCCAGCTAATGGAAAAAGCCCGCCATGAGGCTTATGGCGCGTTAACCCAGCAAATTAAGTCGCTGGCTGAAAGCCAGAAGCATCTGCAGGGTGAGACACGCAACCTTGTTCAGGCCCTGCGGCGTCCGGAAGTTCGCGGACAGTGGGGTGAAATCACCCTGAAAAGACTGGTTGAACTGGCCGGCATGGTTGAGCATTGCGATTTCTACAAGCAGGAACATACGCTTACGAGTGAAGCCGCAATTCGGCCCGACATGATCGTCCGCATGCCGGGCAACCGTGAGGTTGTGATCGACGTCAAAACCCCCCTCGATGCCTACCTCAGCGCAGTTGAATCGACAGATGAAAAACAAAGGTCTGAATTCCTCCGCCGTCACATGCTCAATGTGCGGGAACGTGTCAGGGAACTTTCCGCCAAAGCCTACTGGGGGCAGTTCAGCAACGCGCCCGATTTCGTCATCCTGTTCATCCCGGGTGATCAATTCCTGACCGCCGCTCTGGACCAGGACCCCGGCCTGCTGGAGTCGGCCATGAGCAAAAAAGTCATTCTTTCAACACCTACCAGCCTGATGGCACTCCTACGTGCCATAGCCTACGGCTGGCGACAGGAACTGCTGACCGAGAATGCTGAAAAAATAAGAGAATTAGGTGAAGAAATGTATCATCGACTGGCCATCTTCAGCGAACACCTGGCAAAAGTTGGCCGCAGCCTGGACAGCAGCGTCACACACTACAATAAAGCCGTTGGATCATTCCAGAGCAATCTCATCCCCGGTGCGGTAAAATTCACCGAAATGGGAATCAAACCCCGAAAAGAAATAGAAACCCCCGAACAAACAGAAAAAAGCGCACGGCAGGTTGAACAGGCTACGCTAAATGATAACGACTAAAAAGAACTTGAACTTGAGATCTGACCTGAAAACCAATGAAAATTACTGACTTCAACGTAAACGACTCTTCATTCAACTCCGGTAAACTGAAAGGCCATGTCTATCTAATCACCGGCGCTGCAGGCGCTGTCGGTGGGGCTGTCGCCCTTGCCCTGGGTACACTTGGAGCGACAACTATCCTTGTCGACCGCAACAGCAAGGGACTGGATGCAACTTATGACCGGATAACCACGGCCGGTGGTGCAGAACCCATTAAACTTGAACTGGATCTTGCCGCTGCCGGCATACCGCAGTATGAAGAAATGGCTGATCTGATAAAAACAGAATTGGGCCGTCTGGACGGTATTATCCACTGCGCCGTTGAACCCGGCACACTGACACCCTTGTCCCAATATCCGATGGAACTGCTAAACAAGTCGTTGCTAATAAACCTCAGCGCCCCTTACATGATGACACGATGCTGTCTGGATTTATTAAGAGAAGCTGATGATGCATCTGTCATCTTCACCAGTACAGATGCTGCTCGACAGGGCAAGGCCTATTGGGGCGGCTATAGTATTTCAGGCTTCGCACTGGAAGGGCTGGTACAGATATGGGCTGACGAACTGGAAACGAATACTTCTGTCCGTATGAATACGCTGGATACCGGGCCAGTACGATCATCATTGAGGGCAAAAATATACCCTGGTGAGGACCCATCGACAGTGCCTGCAGCTGACAGCGTTGTCGCTGCCTATCTTTACTTGCTTAGCAGCGATGTGAATGGAGTTGCGCTGCGGGTTACAGGGAATTGACCAGGGGTTGCCTAATTCAGACAGAAGCTCCCTAATTCAGAATCTTGTAATCTATTACATCAAAATCCGCACCCGACATCAGAAGATTCCTGGCCTTAATACGGTGGTTTCCTCCACCGACCAGTTCCATTTTCCTTCCAGGACGATACGTACCAGTGGGTACCAGCAGTATTTTTTTATTGCCAGGAAAATTAGAGGTTTCTGCTACTGACATTACGCCGATAGTTTTGTCAGATGACAGGCTCACCTGCAGCTTGAACCTTTCTGCCTGCTGCCCCATAATGAACATACCCACCCTGATACGATTCTCATCGGTATACCTGGCCCAGCGGACTACGGCAAGCGACCATTGATTGAGATCCCTGCTGTCCCTGAGAGCGACCATGTCACCAATTTTAAAACGGCTGCCCTTATCAGTTTTTAACTCCACCTGACAGCCCATTTCGCTGTCGTTAATGATCATACAGGTACGTTGATCGTTCATTGGCCCCTTTTTAACTGCCGTCACCAGCATGCTGCCCATTTCCCCCATAACCTCCTTATAACCGGCTACGGCCTCACATTTTCCGTCTCTGTTCTTGCGCGCATCCTGCCTGACAGGGTGCTTGCCCCAGTTCAAAATCAAACGGCGGAGCATCTCCACTCTATGCATCGCTTTCTGGGATACATTTGTAACCGGGCCATCAAAGGCCAAATGTGCCAACAGATCAACTTCACGTTTCAGCGCATTTACCAGTTCTTTGGTGTTCAATACGGAAAAGCGCTCAGCGGTGGCAAGGTCGCCGCTATGTGATAAAACGGGCACCGCAGGGTAATCACTCTCGGAATCTACACTAAACATGCACTGCTGCTTTGCAGTGTGTATATCGTGTTCCAGCGTACAAAGATGTGCCCATTTATTCAGGTTTCTGTTTAATTCACCGAAGGCTACCACTGGAAAATGGTAGGGATTGCAAAGACCAAGCAATAAGCTGCGTTTGTATACATGTTCAATCAGAAAAAATTCATCACGCATTTTTTCTTCATTGACACCGCTGTCGCCACTAATATCAAGGATAAATCGAGAGTAAGTATAGACATGATGAATTTCATGCCAGATTCCTGCAGGAGCAGGTTTATAGCTCTCATAGAAGGCACGCAACTGCTCAGCCAGGTAATTAATCGCACCGTAGCAGGCCAGAATCAGATCTTCATGCAGTTCTTTTCGGCTTTCAGGGGACTCTTCTGAATCTTGCAGAACCCGGGATGCCAGGCTCATTACCGTTCCCTTATACAGGTCTGCCATAATGGCATAGACTCGACCCAGAGCATCAATATGCGTCATTACATAATCTGGCAAAGGCAGCTTGCCATCTGCAATAGCGGCACGTACTGCAGTGGCTGTTTTAGTTATTAATGGTCGTATCCAGTCCAGCAGTTCAAGTCGCTGGTGATCGCTGCAATCAACGTAATGAAACTGTTTTATTTTCTCTTCAAGGTCAGTAACTTGCAGAGTGGCAGACGAGGCCAGCCAGTTCTTCAGCTCAGGAATAGAGAACGGATCTCTAGATTTGTTTGCATCAAATGAATGTACTATTAGTTCGGGCTTCATATCCTGGTCTGCAATGTCCTGCATGCGAAAACCCCCGGAGGCACGTATATAAGCACCCTGCTCTTCTCTCATCTAGCATCACTCGAAATTATTATTTTTACCGGAAACAGCTCCAGTATCCCGACCTATTATATGCTTAAAAGAGAAAACTGCAATTGCTATAGTTTTTTGGCAATTAATCGAAGTCTCCAACCAGACTCTGCCGTACACTTTCATCGATGATGAGCTCATGCTGATATTCAGGATGCTCAACACCGGCGCTCATCGCTGCCCCTTCTTTCAGCGCCTTAATCATTGCTTCAGTAAATTCAAAACGCATAAAATGCACCGCGGAGGTTTTTTCATCTGTCTCGCGATCAAGATCTTCATTTGCAATGGGGTAAACTTTGTCAAAACCCTCAACTTCAAGCCAGGTCTTTCTTTCCACCCCGATTAACTGAGCCAGTGCTTCTTTTCGCTCATCTACATCGCTGAATTCGATCATCATTACCGCCTTCAGATTCTGACCATCAGGAATCAGGGGGTTATAGGCCCCCAGTTCCTCATCAATACCCTCTGCATCAAAGATTTTTTCAATACGCAGCATTTCCTGCACCTGATACTGCATAGTCAGCCGGTCTTCAAACAGCAGGCGCAGGTTTTCCCCTAACTGGATAAAGCGGTTCTTTTTATGCTGCATCACATCATTGCGGAAGTCATCACGGATGACCGCGTAGTTTTCCAGAGTATAAAGATCTGACCGTTGTAATTGTTTCATTTTTGATCTCCAAGGCCGTAAGCCATGCGCAGTAATGTCATCGGATGTGTCGGTGCATTATTATCACCGAGTATATTGCCCAGATGATGACCGGCAATCGGACAGTCTGAGGTAAAATGATCCGGTTCATTTTTCTTGATCCGGTTAGCCACCGGGCGGCCTATCTTGACTGCAAAATCGAAGGTTTCGGCCTTCACACCATAAGTACCATCATGACCGGAGCAGCGCTCAATGGTATCAATTTCGATGTCCGGGATGAGACTCAGCACCTCACGTGTACGGGGGCCGATATTTTGTACACGCTGGTGGCAGGCGACATGATAAGACACCTTGCCGACAGCTGCTTTGAAATCTGTTTTTAGCAGACCGTCTTTTTTCCTCAGCGCCAGATATTCAAATGGATCAAAAAATGCCTCGGCTACTTTTTTAACCTCCACATCATCAGGGAATAATAATGGCAGTTCCTGCTTGAACATCAGCGTGCAGGATGGCACCGGTGAAATCAGATCCCAGCCGGCATCGACCATTGCGGCCAGGGCAGGAATATTGACATTTTTTGCCGCTTCCACAGACTTCAGGTCGCCCAGCTCGAGCTTGGGCATGCCGCAGCATTGCTCCTTCTGCGCAAGGGTGACGGGAATACCGTTATGCTCCAGAACTGCAACCATATCAAGACCTACTGCGGGTTCATTGTAGTTCCCGTAACAGGTTGCAAACAGGGCCACCTTGCCCCTGGTTTTTTCACCGGCGATTGCAACACCGGCTGACAGCCCGGCATGGGAAGCCTGTTGTTTGCGGAAGGTATGCGCGTGATATTCCGGCAGATGTGCACGTGCACTGACACCCAGTGTCTTTTCCAGTACTTTACGAAGAGCACCGCTTTTATTCGATGCATTTACAAAATTTACCACAACCGGGATACCGGCAAACTTACCTACGGTATCGGTAGATGTCAGAATTTTATCGCGTTTACGTACCTCACCCTTTTTAAACTTCACCGCCTTGGCACGTAACATCAGGTGTGGAAAATCAATATTCCATTCGTGCGGCGGTGTATAGGGGCATTTAGTCATATAGCAAAGGTCGCAGAGATAACACTGATCAACAACCTTCATGTAATCTTTTTTGTCGATGCCGTCCACTTCCATGGTGGGGGACTCATCAACCAGGTCAAACAACACAGGGAAAGACTGGCAAAGACTGACGCAGCGTCGGCAGCCATGGCAATGGTCGTACACGCGCTCAAGCTCTTTATACAACGCATCTTCATTAAAGAACTCCGGATCCTTCCAGTTAACAGGATGCCGGGTGGGGGCCTGAAGATTCCCCTCTTTTGGTACTGTTGCCATAATTCTGCCCTTGTCTGTTTGTTTATGGGTAATTCTTTACCACAGTGATAAAGGGAGAGCACCATGCCCTCCCTTTATTTCGATAACCCTTGAAAATCCTATAGATCAGTCGTCAAGTGTATCGAGGGCTTTCTGGAAACGGTTGGCATGCGAACGTTCCGCCTTGCCCAGAGTTTCCATCCAGTCTGCGATTTCATCGAAACCTTCATCGCGTGCGTCTTTTGCCATACCCGGATACATATCGGTGTATTCATGGGTTTCACCAGCAATAGAGGCCTTCAGGTTGTCCGAGGTGCCGCCGATAGGCAGGCCTGTTGCCGGATCACCTGTTTCTTCCAGGTATTCAAGGTGACCATGGGCATGGCCAGTTTCACCTTCTGCTGTTGAACGAAAGACGGTTGCAACATCGTTATAACCCTCAACGTCTGCTTTTGCAGCGAAGTACAGGTAGCGACGATTGGCCTGCGATTCACCGGCGAAGGCATCTTTCAGGTTCTGTTCAGTTTTACTGCCTTTTAGTGACATAGTTAACTCCTTTATAAAGGTTTCTAGTTTTGGATTAATCCAACGGTTTTATCCGCTGGGAGGGATAATAGAAAATGTAGCTGATTTGTTCCAATTGAATGTAACAAATTAATTAATCGATATTATCAATGTAATTTATTGCGCCGGCGAATCCTGCAGCATCTTCACACTGGAAAGCTCAAGCTGCCGGATGGCAGTCGTCAGCGTCTCTATCGCCTGACGACGGGGAAAGCTTTTGCGCCAGGCCAGGGCAACCCGGCGCAGGGGCTGTTTACCCGTCAGACGTTTAACTGCAAGCAAACGATGCGAATATTCATGGGCACCGGCAGCTGTGGCTGGAAAAACAGAAATGCCAATGCCGCTCATTACCATATGCCGAATAGTTTCAAGTGAACTGCCTTCCAGAGTCTGCTGCAGGCCAATATCCTTTTGTGAGGCCTGCAGGCAATCCGGGCAGAAATCAAGCACCTGATCACGGAAACAGTTGCCCGCCCCCAGCAGCATAATATTCTCCTCAGGCAGTACTTCACGTGAAATTGTCTTTTTCCCGGCCCACGGGTGAGCGGACGGGACGACAACAACAAACGGCTCATCATATAAAGGCAGAGTTTCTATACCCGGCTCGTCATAGGGATAAGAAATGATGATGACGTCCAACTGCCCCTGCTTGAGCAATACAGTCAGATTTGCTGTGTAGTTTTCCTGCACCACCAGGGGCATTTCCGGTGCCTGTTCATGCAGCACTGGTATCAGGCCGGGAAAAAGATAAGGACCAATCGTATGAATGGCACCTATGCGCAGAACCCCCACCAGCGGTCCTTTTTCCGACTCGGCCATTTGCTTAATGACATCAATCTCCTCAAGTACCCGCTGTGCCTGCTGGACAATCTGTTCACCTTTATCTGTCAGCGTCACTTCATTTCGCGAGCGCTCGAATAAAGGCATGCCCAGTTCATCCTCCAGCTTACGAACACCAATGCTCAGTGTCGACTGGCTGACAAAGCAGGTAGCGGCTGCACGCCCGAAATGCCGTTCTCGTGCGACTGCAACGATATAACGGAGTTCTGTCAGTGTCATACATCACCTGGATTGATAATTAGTATTCGATCAATATTATCAATAGTACACCACTATGCATTCTTGTTTTGGGTTTATTCCTTTACATCGATCAAAATGTTGAGTATTTTCGGACAATAAAAATTATCACAAATGACGGAGTTATCCATGCAACTTTTTCCAGCAGTAAAATTAAAAACTGCCTCGCAGTCCATCCTGGCACCAGTCACCCTGGCACTGTTACTCGGCTTTCCCTCCCTGCTGCAGGCAGATGATGTCAAAGACCAGATTGATGAGGCAATAAAAGCCTATGAAAAAGATGACTACAACATGGCCATCACTGCACTCGACTCTGCCTCAACACTGATCAGGCAGAAAAAAGGGGAACTGGTCAGTAAACTGCTTCCAGAACCACTTGACGGCTGGGAAGCAGGAGAAGCTAAAAGCAGTGCGGCGGGCGCCAGCATGTTTGGTGGTGGAATTAGTGCCGAAAGACGCTATACGCAAAAAGTTGACGGCAAGCTTGCAGCACTGACAATCTCAATCACAACAGATTCGCCGCTAATGCAGACTATGGGCATGATGTTTTCCAACCCCATGTTTATGGGTCAGGACAACAAATTAACCGTCATTAATGGAGAAAAGACCATCGCCAATGAGCGTGACAATTCTCTGACTTCCATGATCGCCAACAAGGTGATGGTAAAAATCGATGGTGATAAAAAGGTATCCCCGGAAACGCTGAAAGAATATTTTAAAGCGATAAACTTCAAAGCTATCAAGGACTATGCAAATTAAGGAACCTCTGATTCGTCAGTGGTGACAATATATGAATTAATGAAAGTGCCCTATATACTGAGCAGATGAAAGTTCGGTTTTTTCTGCTCATTGCTATTGTCGGCCTGCTTCAGCTGTGTACCGCCTGTAAACATCAACAAGCTGTCACCCCGCTTGATTTGTTGTGGGGCATAAAAGCACCCTACAATAAATCTCTGTTCATTTTTCTGCCAGGAGTGTGGGATAACAAGGAAGACTTTCTAAAAAAAGGACTGTTTGCCCGTCTGCAGCAATCCGGCATCAGCGCAGACATGGTCGCCGCTGACCTGCACCTTCCTTATCTGGAAAATGGCACTGCAGTTGCACGATTACATGAAGACATCATTGTTCCTGCTCGAAAACAGGGATATGAAAACATCTGGCTGGTCGGCATCTCTCTCGGCAGCCTGAACGCCCTGCTCTACCTGAAAAACCGACCCGATGATATCTGCGGCCTGATACTGCTATCCCCATATCTCGGCGAGAAGAAAATCAGTAATGAAATCATTCAGGCCGGGGGGATTGAGAACTGGCAACCACTAAATACAGGCGAGCTGAATAATGAGGAGACGCTCTGGTTGTGGTTAAAAAATTCCAGGCTGAACAATGTCTACCTTGGCACAGGATCTGGTGACCGCTTCTTTCCTTTTCAGCAACAGCTGGCCCGTCTGCTGCCAGATGGAAATATACATTTAATCGACGGTGGTCACCGTTGGCCTGTCTGGCAGAATCTCTGGGGATATTTTGTCACTACATTCGAGAGCAATAATTATTATGAGCAATGTTGAACCGCAATGACCCAAAGAATGACAAACTGATTTCTACTAAATGCTTACAAGCTTGCAGCCTGTCGAACGAAGGCCTATTCTTCACTTTGTTGCCAGGTAAGATATCATCACATTCAAAGATAGTATTTTTCTTTGCGCCTTAGCGGTTCAACAATAAACTCAACTAGAAATAAATGAAAAAAGACCTGTTCAAACACAAGCCCCTGACGGCCTATGATGCTATCTATGAAGCCCAGAAAATTGCCTATGCGCCACTAATTTTCCAGGCAGTGAGGACGATGCGTGAGCTCGGGATACTGTCTCAGCTGGACGCACATAAATCCGGGATATCAGCAAAGGATATTGCTGAAAAACTCAAGCTCAGCCTTTATGCTGTAGAAACGCTGCTGGAGAGCGGCTTGAGCTGTGGAGTAGTGGATATTGATGATAATGAATTATATCACCTGAGTAAGACTGGATACTATCTGCTGCATGATGAAATGACTCGCATCAATATGGATTACAATCATTACATCTGTTACCAGGGCATGTACCATCTTGATGAGGCCTGTAAGACAGAAAAGCCGGCTGGCCTGGGCGTATTTGGAGAGCAATGGGAAACACTCTACCAGGCCCTGCCCCACCTGCCAGAGAGGATAAAAAAGAGCTGGTATGCCTTTGACCACTTCTATTCGGATTCAGCCTATCCAATAGTACTTCCCATTCTCTTAGACTCAAACCCAGTCAAATCAAAGTCAAAAACCATGATGGACATTGGCGCCAATGTCGGTAAATTTTCAATCCTTGCCGCTAAGTACAATACAGCTGTTCACATCACAATGGTCGATCTTCATGACCAGTTGAAAAACGCAATCAAGAATGTCGCAGAGGCAGGCCTGACTGATCGCATTGACCCATTACCAATGGATTTACTTGATACGAGGCAACAGTTCCCTAAAGGCATCGATATTTTCTGGCTGAGCCAGTTCCTGTCCTGCTTCGGTAAGAATGAGATCATCAGCATACTGCAGCGTATTACTGATGCGATGGATAAAGACAGCCGCCTGTACATTCTTGAAACCTGCTGGGACCGGCAGCAGCACGAGGCCTCTGCCTATTCACTGATCAATACCTCGCTGTACTTTACCGCCATAGCCAGCGGCAACTCGAAGATGTATCACTCGGATGAATTGATTGGCTGCGTCAACCAGGCGGGTCTTACTGTCCGGACTATTCACGATAACATTGGGATTTGTCATACTTTGTTTGAATGTGGTAAGCCTGAAACTGTCCAGGGATCGAAGGATCAGTAGGTCGGCTAGTGCTAAGCCGACCTACATAAAAAACCAGATACCATGCTCAAGATGCTTAAAGAACAGCATTCGTATCTGTCCCTGGAACTTACATATCTGTTGTCAGAGGATCCTTATTGATAGCTTTGCCTTTAACTGACACGGGAAAGAATCTAGCGGTGGTCTTCATATAGCTTAAATAGCGGCTGCCATGAGTTGTTATCAGATCTTTCTCTTCATGATAGACACCAATCAGTATGTAAGCAGACATGCCAACTGCGAACAATAAATGTCCAACCGTCATTACCGGTGTAAACCAGTTACCGATAAATACTCCGGTCATTATTGGGTGGCGAACAATCTTGTAAAATGCGCTGAGCTTGAATGACAACGGTGCATATTGTCGGCCTCTAAAATACAGCCATACCTGACGCAGGCCAAAAAGGTCAAAGTGATTTATCAAAAAGGTCGAAACAAATACCAGTACCCAGCCGCTTAGACCGATTACCAATAAGGTATTATATAGAACGACATTATCAGCTTGCCAGATGACCTCAGGCATCGGCTGCCATAGCAGACACAGAGTAAAAGTAACAATGGCTGTTCCCAGCAAAAAGGTACTTCGTTCAACCGCTGGCGGTAAATACTTTGACAGCCATTTTTTGAATGCTGGCCTGGCCATAATACTATGCTGCAATCCGAATAAGCTCATAAGTCCGATGTTAATGGCACTGGCCAAAAACACATTACCCGGCTCTGTTAAACAGCACGCCAAGCTAGAAAGTACCGTCAGATACCTTGGCATTGAGGTTGATGATGCCCTGGATATGGCCGAGCAGACTGAAGTTTGATCCCATTTTTGGCTGGTAGCGTCGATTCTGAATTGGCGCTAACCGGCCAGAACACGTCATTCGCAAAAATTCCGATAAGCAGCAAGTAATATTGAAATCTGTAATTCAGGAACAGCTTGCGGTCTATAGTCTATGGGGTCGATACGCACCGTTAACAATTTAGCTGAGGCACAGCACGCAGAGCAGGCTGCCTAACCTCAATGCCGTGCCAGGCAACTATATCCAACACCCCTATGGGACGATACTAACCGATGATATTTCTGAGTATCCGTTGAGTTCACATCGCCCAGTAACATAAACACGAACTTTTTTTCCTGATTCCACCGACTTTAATAGAGCAAAATACATTTGTTCTGAACCTAATGAATAATTGTCCTTATAAAATGTTTCTTTATTTCTGCAGCCGCTCGGATTTTCAGAGACCTTCAATTTGACGAGGAAACGCCCATGGGCGGTTGACGTGAGTTCTTCTACTGGTGCATAGCCTGTCCACCCTGACACCGCAACTGCAGTCATCGGCATAACTAGCAGTGTGCTAAGGTATGTGAAATATATTAATCTTCTTTTCATAGCAATATTCCTTAGAGAATCATTGAGTTGCCTAACAGTTTATGTATGCATCTGTACTATTATGTGAATGGTAGATTCTGTATAGCAAAGAACGTAGCATATCCAAGTATGATTTAGGTGTCATCCTGACCTATCGTACCAGCTCGTAGACTGTAATCTAAGGTCTGCTTAACTTGCCCTCCTGGTATTCAATCTAAGATGCATAACTTCCGGTTTAGTCCGTCGGCTATTTGCAGCCATTTAGAGTTTGAGCATGAACATCAGTTGTCACTATAAAGCGGAAGTTCGACATTCAATAATTAGCTAAGTATCAACAGAATGTGACGAGGTGACTTCATCCTGAGAATGTACCTGAAGAAAGTCAGCAAATTCCTTATCACTACTAATGATGTGCGAGACAAACCAGGTTTTTAATGAGTTCAAAGTACCTATATCGATATGGTCCAGTTCCTCCTCAATATGACTAATGTATTGTTTCAATTCCACACGTAGCATTAAATGATCGTGTGCATGTTCGGCGTAACCTGGGTAATTTACCTTGAGCATCAAATCTTCCTCATCATTAAAGTGTTCACTGATCTTCTCATAGAGTATATTCAGCTGGTCATGCAGTTGATTTGATCGCTGCTCTGAGTCTGATTGCCCGCCATTATTAAAAGATAGTTCAACTATTTTATTAAGTATCACTGCAAGCTGGCGGTGTTGTCGGTCTATGATTTCAATCCCTAGAGACCATTCATTTCGCCATTCAAAGAATTTTTTCATGGGAAACCTTATGATTCAGAAAAACTGTAATAATGATCACTAGTGTCCCGTTAACTTTCACAATAGCACCAATTGGTTAATCGGCACTCGCGGCATACGGGGTGGGTCACCTCTCAACAAGCTCAATAAGTCGCGTTTTTCAAACATGTTAAGCTGTAATAA
>JAYEGM010000092.1:0-3881 GCA_034659075.1 Pseudomonadota bacterium | reverse complement strand
ATTTTTGGCAGGATATTACGGAATTTTTATCCTTTGTCGGAGAGAATTTCATCGCCCTTGTTATATCGTTGCAACATCCTTCATCTATCCGATATTCAGCTATCGTCAAGAATATTGAAGAAGCGGGGGTCCGCGCGCTGCCCATTGTCGCCCTGACCAGTTTCCTTATTGGTGTAGTGATTGCCTATCAGGGCGCAGTACAGTTGCAGAAATTTGGTGCCAATATCTTTATCGTGGACATGATAGGGATTTCTATCACGCGTGAACTCGCACCACTGATAACTGCCATTGTGGTTGCAGGTAGAACAGGTTCTTCATATACCGCACAACTGGGTACAATGAAAATAACAGAAGAGATTGATGCCATGTGCATCATGGGGTTTGAACCGCACCGGTTTCTTGTGCTGCCACGAATTATTGCGTTGATGATTGCCTTGCCATTAATGATCTTTTTTGCCGATATTATTGGTATTGCTGGTGGAATGATTGTTTCCAATATCCATTTGAATATTTCCTATGCAGAATTCATCAATCGATTGCAAGAGGTGCTTGATATAAAACATGTCTGGATTGGTCTGGTAAAAGGTCCTTTCTTTGCCTGGTTAATTGCAATAATCGGGTGCTTCCGGGGCTTCCAGGTTTCCAGAAATACTGAAAGTATTGGCCGTTACACTACCATCAGTGTCGTCAATGCTATATTCCTGGTAATTGCCTGTGACGCAGTATTTTCAGTTGTCTTAACCGAGTTGGGTATATGAGCACTATTATCAGCGTAACGGATGTCGTCACCCGGTTTGGAGAAAATGTTGTTCATGATGGTGTTAGTCTGAGCGTGCAGCAGGGTGAAATCTATGGTCTATTGGGCGGCAGTGGGTCAGGCAAGTCGACCTTGATGAAAGAGATGATCATGTTGCTGCAACCAGCATCCGGAGAATTGCATGTGCTCGGCCATAACCTGATGACTATAGGCCGTTCAGAAGCAGCCCGTCTGCAAGGCCAGTGGGGTGTGCTGTTTCAACACGGCGCACTTTATTCTTCACTGACTGTGATGGAAAATGTGGCCATCAGGCTGAAGGAATATACTGACCTGCCAGCAAAGCTGATCAGGGAAATTGTACGCATGAAGATCAATATGGTGGGTCTTCCTGATTACGCAGCTGATCTCTATCCTTCTCAGTTGAGTGGCGGCATGGTCAAGAGAGCATCACTGGCTCGGGCACTGGCGATGGATCCTAGATTATTGTTTCTCGACGAACCGACATCCGGACTGGATCCAATTGGTGCTGAAGAATTCGACAATTTGATTCTTGAACTACGTGATATGCTGGATCTTACTGTTGTTATGGTGACTCATGACCTTGATTCTATCTGGACCATTGTGGATCGTTTTGCCGTTTTGGAAAATAAAAAAGTCATTGCAGAAGGGACACTGGATGAGGTTATACAACAGCCACATCCTGTCATCCGGCAATTTTTCTGGGGTTCACGTGGACGTTTGAGAAGTGGTCATGGAGAGTAAAATTAATTACACAATTGTTGGGCTCTTTGTTGTTGTCCTGACAGCAGCGCTACTTGGCTTTGCCTATTGGTTGACAAAAGGCTTCGGCCAGCAGCAATACGATTCATATTATGTCCATTTGTCGGAATCGGTTGCAGGTTTGAACATGGATGCTGCTGTTAAATACAGGGGTGTAGATGTTGGTACGGTGGTTAGTATTAGACTCAACCCGGAAAACCCGGAAGAGGTAGAGCTGCTACTAAAAATAAATCAGGAAGTACCTATAAAGACTGATACTACCGCTACCATCAGTTTTTACGGTATTACCGGCCTTGCCTATATCGAGCTGAAAGGTCTGGATAAAGATGCTCCACTGTTAAAGAAGGCGGAAGGGGTGATACCTGTCATCCCATCAAGACCTTCAACATTCAAAAGAATTGATCAATCTTTGAGTCAATTAGCCGAAAAATCTGCCCAGACACTGGACAACATCAATCAATTGCTCGGCGATAAAAACCTGAAGAATTTTGAAGACCTGCTGCTTGAAAGCAAAGGGTTGGCCAAAGACCTGCGGGATCAATTAAAAGGTATTCAGCTGCTGGTGGATAATGGTGTAATGATGGAGAAAAAAGTTGTCGAGGCATCACAAAAGGTGAGTGCTGCCTCAACCAGCATCAAGCAAATGGCTGATAGCTTTGAACAGAACACTACAGGCCTCAGTGAGGAAATGACCAGGGGTATGCGGGAGAGTTTCAGCTCATTGAACCAGTTATTAAGTGACCTGGATATATTGACTGGAAACCTTCAGACAACGATTCAAAACATTAAAACCAGCCCCGGTGATTTATTGTTCAAGCGAACACAACCAAGACCGGGGCCAGGGGAGGAAGGCTATTATGAACAATAGAGTAATCTTTTTATTAGTTGTATTGTCAATAGGGTTTACGGGATGTGTTACTGAAAAACTTCCTCCTACTTCCACCTATACCCTGAATCTAGATTTAGGTGATGTTCATTCATCTGCAAATGCTGAACAAAGAACCAACAGTATTCTTATGATCGGCCGGATCCGCAGTACGCATGCCTTTAGTGGTACCGACATATTATATACGGATGCACGATATGGGCAGAATAGCTACGCTTACAGCCGCTGGAGTGATTCACCTACGAGCATGTTGCTACATGTTTTTCAGGAAGCACTTGAGAAGAGTGGCATCTACATGGCAGTCGTTCCTTACTCATCACAGTCAAAATCTGATTTGCTGCTGGAAAGTACGCTGCTTGATTTCAGCCACCGCATCAATGATGATGGGACGTCCAATGGTGCTCTCAGGATGCGTTTTAACCTCATCGACTATAAGACAAAGAGGGTTATAGCCAGTCGGGATTTTGTTTCGAGTGTGCCGGTGACGCAACAGAATGCTCAAGGTGCGGTTGCAGCGCTGAATAAGGCTGTAGTTCAACTTACGCAAGACCTGATTGACTGGCTGAGATAGGTTTTAAGGTGTAGTAGCTCAGACTTGATCTGACAGTTGCCCGTTTTTCAGGGTGCCTGTTAGATTAGATTACGCCCCGTATTTCAACGTAACCTATTGATTATCAATCAAATTAACATGAAGATATCCGGTTGTGTTGTGGGTGAGTTTGAAGCGTGCTGGATTTAACATAACCTGTTGATAATAAATTAAATATTTCATTTCTGTGAGGTTGCATTTATCTGGGGGATAAGGTCGAATCCCCTTGAGGATGCCATTTACAATAAAGACTTACAGTGATGTAGGTCTTTTTTTATGCCTGCTCCCCGAGCAATGCCCGAGCATTATCGGGGTTATATTGAAAACCTCGGGGACATCTCGAGGTGGAAATATTCTTATCTTCTGATGAGTTAAAACTGCCACTTCCGTGCTGTGCAATACTACATGTAATGGTGATGCGGGCTGGTGACCTTATTCGCATCAGGAACAAGCTGGAATTCAATATCTGCATACCATGATATTATTTTACCTGCTGCCAGCTGGTGAGTGCTGAAAAATATCATGCCATCTAGTATTTTCATGCTGGCAACAATACCAGACAGAAATTACAAGATATGTGACATATCCACGTTTTGCTGTGGCGGTTAGTGTGCATCCAAGTCCCGCAGTTTGATTATCGCTTTGTTTAAAGAAAAAGCCCCACTATCCTCGATTACACCGACATCTGTACCTTCGTGGCTAATCATCACTATGGTATGTTTCCGTATACGTGGCCTGCGGATAAAATAAATTCTCCATCCACTCTCTTTCATACGTAGGTATGTACTTACCTGATCTTCATTGAAATACCGCATATATCTGTGTGGTATCGATGCTTTGCGTTTGCGCCTATCATAAATAATAATGTT
>JAYEGM010000091.1:0-14811 GCA_034659075.1 Pseudomonadota bacterium | reverse complement strand
GATTCCGTGGCTCTGCCAACCATTAGGGAAGGCGATGCTGTCGGTCAGTTCGGACCAGAGGTGGATCCTGTCAATATTTGGGTCAGAGGCATGGTCATGACTGAACTGGATGGCATCAGAGATACTGAGTTAGGCGATGCACTGTCTGATCCTGAGCCAGATAACGAACGTGGCGTAGCTACCTACCCACTGACCAAAGGCACCAACATTGATGCCGATGGCAACAAGACAACAGTCTGGTATGTTCTGCATGATGTCAGTGATGAAGCACTGGCTGAAGAACTGGGTCTGTCATGGGCTGGTGGCTTAGTGAATACACCAGTGGCGGCTACTGCTGAAGCCAGTGTTTCACCTAGTGGTAGATGGACTTTCTACGGTGATCTGCCGAACCCAATTTGGGCGAATCCACCTTGTAGGGTTTCAGACGGTGGTGATTGTGAGAATCCAGATGCAATCCCAGATGTGGATGATGACAACACTTACTCACCACTACGTCGTGTGAACTATGGCGGTAAGGATGTGATCTTCAATGCGATCATATTCAAATGGGGTGACGAAGCCTGGGAGCACAACCGTGTAGACGAAAGTTGTACGAGTTTCCCGGATCTTCCAGCTAATACAACATGTATGTACAACGGTAATGCATGGGGTCGCTTGCATGAGTCAGGTCATGTGGTTGAAATAGATACCGATGGTCCGAACCCTTATGTATCTGTAAAACTGCATAAGTCGTGGTCTGATGGCGGTGATTATCTGCCGTATTATGTAGTACTGGATACATACCCAGCCGGTCCAGCTAGAGCCATGGGTGTACCTTATGTACCTAAGCATCAGTTCCTTGGATCTGCTGCAGTACCACTGGTACAGTTCGTCCCTGGCGAGAAGCTTCGTGACAGCTATCCACCAATGCCTGCTAATGCGCAGCTTCAAGGTGAAGGCGATGGCTTTGGTATCAGTACTGGTGGTGGACCGTTCGGTAGCCAGGTGGGTCTTCCTTCCTACTTCATGCCTGAAAAGAACTACAGCCCAATGTGGCACATCGGATTTGCTCACTGGTTAGTACCAGCGGAAGATCACGGTGGTGTAGTTAAAGGCTTCAAGAAGCTGAAAGAACTGCGTGAAGATGGGTTACTGGAAATCCTGGAATTCCCAGCTCCACCCAGGATTAATCAAGGTGATGCCACGGGTATTCGAGTTGATGACTTTGATTTCAACAATCTGAACTCGCCTCATATCGTTAACTGTCCAACACCTATGACGATAGATACAGCTATCCATAGAGTGCGTGCGTTGGAAGCAGCTATTGGTAACTAGGAGACATAAGAACTAGCATTTAGTATCACTAGTCGTTAGAAGTTAGGACTAAGTCCGCGGTGAGGTGAGTAGAGTAATGCCCACTGCGGACTTCTTTTTTAGACAATGGAAGCTTTCGTAAAATACTGGAGCCTTTCACACGAGAAGATTATGCGTAAGTATTTTTGGGTGGCGGCCATCGCCTTGTTTTTCGTAGGTTACTCCACCTTTTGTTTTGCCTCACCATGGGGTGCGAACTATTTCCCCAACGTTCCATTAATCACCCACGAAGGCAAAGAGGTCCGTTTCTTTGATGATCTGATCGAAGACAAGGTAGTGGTTATCAACTTTATATACACCCGTTGTCCGGACACCTGTCCGCTGGAAACGGCACAACTTGTCAGAGTGCAAAAGATCATGGGTGATCGTGTGGGCAAGGATGTTTTCTTTTACTCCATCTCCATTGATCCAAAAAATGATACACCATCAGTACTCAAAGAATATAAAGAAAGGTTTGGGGCGAACTGGACATTTCTGACGGGTAAAAAGTCGGACATCATTGAGCTGCGGAAGAAGCTTGGTTTGTACATCGATGAGATTCAGGACGGATCTAACAACCACAATGTAAACATGATCATCGGCAATCAAAAAACGGGCCGCTGGATGAAGCGTTCGCCCTTTGAAAATACCCATGTACTTGCCGACCAGATAGGTAACTGGCTGACGGACTGGAAGGCCGTGCCTAAAGGTGATAGTTATGCAAACGCACCCAAGTTGCGCAGTATTCCCCGGGGGGAACAGATATATCGTACACGCTGTGCCAGCTGTCATACCCTCACTGGTAATGAAATAGCGGGCGCGCTGGGACCTGACTTGCTCGGTGTTAACAAGCGGCGGGAAAAGCGATGGCTTTTCGACTGGTTGAAGGCGCCGGATCAAATGTTGAAGAAGAAAGATCCCATTGCGATTGCGCTCTACAAACAATACAACAACCTGGCCATGCCTAATATGCGTTTGAACAAGGAAGAGGCGGTGGTTTTGCTCGACTACATAAAAGATGAGACACAAAGGCTTCAAGGTGGACCTGTTCCGACAGATCCTGAGACACCGGTGACTGCAGCGTTCACGGTAAGTCAGGATAAACCGGCTGGCGATGTGGTCGCGATCATGAATTCATGGATTCGGGAGGCATATTCTGGTGCGAAGATGAATGCCGGATACATGACGCTGGTTAACGTGGGTTCCGAAGAAGTGACGCTGGTCAATGTCGAAAGTGATGCATTCAAGGACATCGAAGTGCATGAAATGGCCAGAGTAGATGGACTGATGGAGATGCGCGAAGTGACTGATATGGTTATTCCGGCAAAAGGTCAAATCCAGTTCGAGCCCGGTGGCAAACATTTGATGTTGATGGAACCACGAGAGCACTTCACCACGGGCCAGAAGATAGATATGACCCTGACCTTTAAATCGGGTAAAAAACAAACGGTGTCTGTTCAGGTAGCAGCCAGGTAAGGAACATGATGTTTAAACAGCTGTCATTTGTTATCTTGATTACATTCTTTACACAGGGAGTGTTTATCACTGCAGCCGGTGCAGGAGATGTATCTTCTAAGGCCTTTAAGCCAGAGGTGATCTTTGAGACCACCATGGGTTCCTTTACGCTGGAACTTTATCCTGAAAAAGCGCCAAAAACCGTGGCCAATTTTCTTACTTATATCAATGAGGGATTTTACACTAACACCCTGTTTCATCGAGTCATCCCTGGATTTGTTGTGCAGGGAGGTGGTTTTGAGAAGGGAATGAAAAAAAAGCAAACCCATGCGCCGGTAAGAAATGAATCAGATAATAGTTTAAGGAATCTCAGGGGCACTATTTCTATGGCCCGTAGCAGATCGCCTCACAGTGCGACCTCTCAGTTTTTTATTAATGTTCAGCAGAACATCACCCTGGATCAAAATGGCAATCAACCGGGTTATACGGTGTTTGGCAAAGTTACTGAGGGCATGAAAGTTATAGATAAAATTATTAAGGTGCCAACAAAAACTTCGGGAGCCTACCAGGATGTGCCGAAGGATGATGTTATTGTTCTGTCTGCAAAACAAAAAGGCGGAAAAGTTGCAAAAGCGCCGAAACCAAATCAGGAGCGGTTTACTGCAGGTGAGCATTATATCGTGCTGGATAAGCCGGTTGCTACCCGGGATAGCAGAAAGATCGAGGTGGTGGAGATGTTCGCGTACGGCTGCCCCCATTGTTATGAGTTTGAACCGTTGATTAAGGAATGGGGTAAACGGCAACCCAGTGACGTAGACTTTTGGTTCTTTCCAGCCATATGGAATAAACCGATGAAATTATATGCGCGAGCATTTTATGCCGCCCATGAGTTGAACGTTGCGGAAGAAGTACATCTTCCTCTGTTTACTGCAATAGTGATAGATCAAAAAAGTATACGCAATGAAAGCGATTTGGCGGATTATTTTGCGAAGCATGGTATTGATAAAAAAACCTTTACCGAGACCTTTAATTCGACGGCCGTAGTAATCCAGGTCAAACAGGCCGAAGCGCGCACACGAAGCTATAAGCCTGTCGGTGTGCCGGAAATCATCGTCAACGGCAAATATCGCATTGACCGCATGCGGGCAGGGGGGCTAACAGAAATGGTAGCGGTAACGGATTTCCTGATTAATAAAGAGCGCGCGATACTAAATAAATAAAAGGTACGGTTATTATTCTTGCGACTGCCAGTGACTAGAACTAGGTACCAGGCCGATCCAGACCTTAGGCGTCAGCATTGATGTACTTTCTCTCTCACTTGTATTCGTACTTACAAATGCAGAAGTTCGACCGATTTCAGGGACAATGGTGGGTTCTTTCCCTTTGAAGAGATTTGCGCCGTTTCTGAATGCGGTAGGGCATTCCTCGACCAGAACCATTGACTTGGGTCGAATCACCGCTTCCTCGGTCCCGGAACCGATGTCCCTTGCATTGTTAGGCATCGACCTTGCAGGTCTGGGGTTTGCCCGAAGGAAAATCTGCATAGATCCAACTTAACCCGTTTCAGCGGTCTTTTTATTGCTTGATTGTTTGGTGCGCTAAATGCCCGGGGTTTTGGACGATGGAAGCGTTTCAATCTAGCTACGTGCATGTCTGCTTAGGAGATATCTAGGGTATTTAGTGATTTTCTGTTTTATCGGCTTTGTCTCGTAAGCTGCCAAAATCCAATACACCCACAATCATCTACTTCCAGGGATTTTTATTTTTTTAAAAACTTTTTCGGCTTCTGTTTTTGGCTAAAAACTACCAATTCAGGTAGTCGATCGCTGGAAGGGTAGTTAGGATGAAATGCGAGGACTGATTAAGTGAAGCGTGTTCAACAGCACCCGGTCTAGTCTGAAGCGCTCAGAGAGGTAGAGAGCAATATAGTGAGGCTTTCTTTGGCTCGCTTCTTTATCCGAATAATCGCATGATGATGTTCAAAGCTGCAGGAAAGATTTAATTGGCAGATGTTGGTGCTGGGTTAGTTCTTTTATTCATGACAGGTGCATAAAGAAACTAAAGCGTGTTGATGCTTTTTTATATTGCACGATGAAGGTATTATCTCCTGCAAATATCAGGATTATGTTGACCTGCTTAACTAGTCAATTAAGCACTATATACCCTTATTGAGTTACACAATTGTTAACGTTCAAAGGTTTAATAAAAAATGAAAAAGCTACTCAGCCCTGCTGGAATTCTCCTTATTACGGTCATCGTAATCGGTTTTGTTGCCCTGGGTAGCTATAATCGCCTCGTAGGCCTGGAAGAGGGCGTTGATGCGGCCTGGAGCCAGGTGGAAAATGTCTACCAACGTCGGGCAGACCTGATTCCCAACCTGGTGAAGACGGTTGAAGGCGCACGCGACTTCGAGCAGGAAACCCTGCAGAACGTTGTCGAGGCGCGGGCCAGGGTGGGCCAGATGAAAATTGATGGCGCACCTACGGCTGAACAGATGGCGACCTTCCAGGCCAATCAGGCAGAACTCACCAGCGCTCTGTCCCGCCTGCTTGTTGTTGTTGAACGCTATCCTGATCTGAAAGCGACAGGAGCCTTCAGGGATCTGCAGCGGCAGCTTGAAGGGACAGAAAATCGCATTACTGTCGAACGGCGGCGTTTTAACGAGGCGTCGAAAGAATACAATACCTCGCGCAGACATTTTCCGACCATTCTCGTAGCCAATTTTCTCGGCTTCACTGACAAGGCATATTTTAAATCTGAAACAGGGTCAGACAAACCGCCCGTCGTTGATTTCTCTAAATAGCGCGGGACCGCAGCCCCTGTGAGCATCCGCGAGATGTTGAGCGATACTGATCTGGACAAGGTTCGGGAGGCGATTGCCCGCGCTGAGTCCAGCAATGCCGGTGAGATCGTCCCCTACCTGGTAGGGCGTGTTGATGATCACGACGAAGCACGCTGGCGCGGGGCAACACTTTGTGCCCTGATGGCTGCCCTGGTGGCAGGTATTGTACATACCTATTCGGGACTCTGGTTGGATTTCAGCCTGGTGTGGATCACGCTGCCAACCATTATTGGTGCAGGGCTCGGCTATATTATGGCCGGACACCCTGCTATCGGCCGAGCCCTTTTGACAGGTGATGACATCGACAGGCGGGTGAAGTGGCGAGCTGAAGCCGCATTCCTCGAAGAAGAGATTTTCAGAACACGCGATCGCACTGGAATTCTTATCTTCCTTGCCATCTACGAGCATCGCGCGCTCATTCTTGCTGATGAAGGCATCAACCGGGCTGTCCCGAATGGCCTGTGGCAGAGCCTGGTCGATGATCTGGTCAGGGGCATTCGTGAAGGGCGGACAGTGGCTGCACTGTGTGACACCATTGAACGCTGTGGCCAGGTGCTGCAGGAGTATGATGTTGAGAAACGGGCCGATGACAGGGATGAGCTGATTAACGGCCTGCGGATCAGGGAGAGCTGACATGCTGCGGATCAGCATGCGTCCACTATATCTGCTTATTGGTCTTGCGCTGTTCTCCGTCTCAGCGGCGCTGGATGTGCCATACCTTTCGGGGCGCGTTAACGACCAGGCCGACTTGCTCAGTGAGAATGCCCGTAATCGCATCACTGCCACCCTGCAGCAGCTTGAGAAGTCTAATGGCGCCCAGGTGGCAGTATTAACTATTACAGGACTGCAAGGTGAATCGCTGGAAGATTACTCTATTCGTGTGGCGGAAACCTGGAAACTGGGTCGCAAGGATATTGACGATGGCGTGCTGTTGCTGGTGGCCCGGGATGACCGCAAGATCCGTATCGAAGTGGGCTATGGCCTCGAAGGGGTGCTCACGGACCTCGACAGCCGTCGAATTATCGATAACCTGATGGTGCCTGCTTTCCGCAATGGTGATTACGAGGCTGGAATAGAAGCGGCGGTTAATGCTATTAGCGGCGCGATTCAGGGTGATGCAGGGGCGATTCCAGTTAAGACAAATACAGCAGGCCTGCCAAATGGAGCAGGTGCTACTCTGGCTTTTTTTGCGCTCTTCATGATCCCGTTTGCCCGGTTTGCGGTGGCCCTGCAAGGTCGTCAGGGCTGGACACTGTATCTGTTCCTCGCGCCATTTTTCTATTTTGTACCCTTGATGCTGGGGCAGACTGCTGCCCTGATTACTCTGGCTGCCTGGCTAATTATTGTACCGATACTGCGAGCCATCTGGCCCGAGAAGTGGCGCATATCACCCGGAACAGGGCCAGGTAGCGGCGGCGGCTTTGGTGGCTTCGGAGGCGGTGGTGGGTTTTCTGGTGGCGGTGGTTTTTCTGGCGGTGGTGGCGGTTTTGGTGGTGGCGGGGCCTCCGGTGGTTGGTAATGCACCCGTCAGACATAGTCGTTATTTAGATAATATAATTGCATGGCTCAACTGCTTCTGGCCTCCTAAACACAAGCACAATCTCTACGGAAGTACTACTGTGTTTTCTAACAAGGATTTTTCAGAATGAATAATGAAATCATACACCGCCGACTGGTCTGGGCTGGAAAATTGCGCCTGGCGCACTGGCTGCTTGCCGTTTCTACATTTATCCTGATGGCAACTGGCTGGTTAATCCCTGTTGCGCCATCTATAATCGCTGTGACTGTCGACTGGCATTATCTGGCAGCAGCCGTCTTTATTGCAGCGCTGGTATTGCGCTTATGGCTATTGATCAGTGACCGGCAGTCAGCAGGCATTGCCTCCTTAATGCCGGGAAAAGAAGTACTCCCGGCTATGGGACAAATGCTGCGATTTTATATCACCCTGGGAAAGGCCCCGCTGCCAGCATGGTATGCGCATAATCCATTATGGAAGCCGGTCTATCTGATTGCGATTCTGGTTATGCTGTTACTGACGGCAAGCGGTCTGCTTATGGATGATCATCCCGTCATATTTAATCTCTACATTCCTGATCTACACAGTACCCTGGCGACGATTTTCTCCATATTCGTAGTTCTGCATATTGCCACTGTATTTATGCATGATGCAAAAGGTACCGGCTCCGATATTTCAGCAATGGTTAACGGTCATCGCATCTTTGTGGTTAGCCAAGCAGGTAGCCAGCCTGTTGAGAAAACCCAGCGGGTTGACCTGCAGGACTTCGGTAAAAAATATTCAGACTAATTTCACTCAGCATTTTACTGGATAGTGGTATGTCAGTGAAAAAAATATTTCATAAGCATTTTCACCTGATTTATCTCACGGCTTTGCTATCCGGGGTGGCCGCTCCTCAGCATGTCTGGGCATTTTCAGGGCAAGAGGCGGCTATGACGATGCCTCTGCCCGTACATAATCTGTACCCGGCCATGACGCGCTTTTATGATCCCATTCCTGTTTCAGCATTCAGAGACTTTGACAACAAACCGGAATATGCACTGCTGCAGCACTACACCAGCATATTTCTGTTTGATGATTTGCCAGTCGGTCGTCTGCTGTCAGATATGGAAATCTATACTGTGGAACTGCAGGCTGACACGGCGATAAGCGAATCAACTGAGATAGGACTGACTATTCCGGTACATTACGCGACAGCAGGTTTTCTAGACCCCTTTCTGCGCAGTTACCATGAGGCCCTTGGCCTGCCGAATAGTGGCAGAGAACTGCAAGCTGATAACCAGTACAGTTGGGACTATAGCGATGCCAGTGGTAATACTGTCTGGTCTGACCAGGCGGGCTGGGAGATGGGAAATATTTCACTTCGCCTGCGGCAGAAGTTAACACAGGGAGAACGCTGGGGCCTGTCCCTGCTTGCAGCTCTGCAGTTGCCTACGGCAAGCAAATCGCGAGGCTGGGGCAGTGGCGAGCCTGATGTGGCAGCCGGGGCAGTCTATTCCTGGAGAAAGAATTCACTATTTGGGCATCTTGAGGGCTGGCTCATACATCCATTTGCTAAAGATGAATCGGGTCTTAATATACAAAACTATGCCCGGGCTTCAACAACATTGGGCTGGCAATTGAAAAGACCCCTATCCTTGCTAGTGCAATTGCAGGGCGGCCTGTCTCCCTATGATACAGGCATTCAACAGCTTGATAAGAGCCCGTCTCAGATTAGTTTTGGCCTGCGTTGGGCAATGAGCAGGAAGGCTGTGCTGACCTTTGCTTTTGTCGAGAATATCAGTCAGCAGACGACGCCCGATTTTGGCATCACAGTTGGTTTAACGTTTCAACCTGGCCGGAAGTAACCGGGCTGTGCTAATCATTGTTCTACCGGCATGCCGGCATGCTGCCATTCTGGAAAACCATCTTCCATTCTTCTTGCAGTAAGACCTTTTTTTCTCAATTCAGCCACGGCGTCAAAGGCAAGCACACAGTGCGGGCCACGACAATAGGCAACAATTTCCTGTTCAGTATCCAGTTCATCCAGGTGCTTTTGTAATTCAGACAACGGGATATTAATTGCGCCGGGGATATGGCCGGCATTGAATTCCTCAACCGGCCTGACATCGATAACCGTCACCAGATCATTATTGACACGTTCCAGTAACTCCTCACGGGCTATCGGTTCCAGATTATCTTTAACTGTCAGGTAGCTATCGACCAGGCGGCCAACATCAGCAAGCTCCCGCTCAGCCACACGACGAAGACTGTTTAATAGCGCTAACACGTTATCATTACCTATCCTGTAATAAACTTTTAGACCATCCTTACGCGAATTAACCAGCCCGGACTGGCGTAATTGCTGCAAATGCTGTGAGGTATTAGCCACCGATAAACCGGAAACTTTTGCCAGTTCATCGACGCTGCGCTCGCCCTGCGCCAGGAATTCCAGCAGCTCCAGGCGATTGCCGTTGGCCAGTGCCTTACCGACACGGGCAAACTGGCTGAATAAATCATGTTTAAAGTTATCGCTTGACATAAATTTTGAAGACGTTATTCTATTCAAGTACTTAATTGAATGAATGATTAGTGGTTATTATAGTCACTATTGAACTAATCGATCAATAAAATTTCAAATACCGTAAATGTATTAAAAGAAAAGGGCGGAGTGATGAATCTGGAAGAATTTATTATGACCAACGAAAAGCCGATAAGAATGGGCTTTTTCTTTGGCGTACTGGCAGTAATGGCTTTATGGGAAATTGTCGCACCACGACGCCAGCTGTCAGTATCGAAGACCGTGCGCTGGGTGAACAACCTTGGTCTGGTATTTTTTAACTCTTTTATTTTGCGCGTGCTATTTCCTGCCGCCGCAGTGGGTGTTGCAATTACGGCAAGCAAACAGGGCTGGGGGCTGTTCAATGTCTATGATCTACCACTTTATGTCACTGTTATTGCATCGGTCGTCATTATGGATTTCGTTATCTATGTTCAGCATATAATGGTGCATGCTATCCCTGCTCTTTGGCGTCTGCATCGGGTACATCATGCCGACCCGGACTATGATGTTACGACGGGTGCGCGTTTTCATACGCTGGAAATTATTCTTTCAATGCTGATCAAATTTTCCACTATCCTGCTGCTCGGTCCGCCGGTGGTTGCCGTTATCCTGTTTGAGATCATTCTTAATGTTACCGCCATGTTCAATCACGGTAATGTTGGCTTACCAGCAGGCCTCGATCGTGTGCTGCGCTGGATCGTGGTGACGCCTGATATGCACCGGGTACATCATTCAGTTGAGGATGACGAGGCCAACAGCAATTTTGGATTCAGCCTGCCATGGTGGGATCGATTGTTCGGGACTTACAGGGCCCAGCCACGTGGCGGCCATCAGGGCATGACTATTGGTATCCACAAATATCATGATGCAAAAGATGTGTCGTGGATTAGCGGTATGTTGCTGCTTCCATTCCGTGGAAAGATTTCTGAATATGCGATAAATCGTCGCCAATGGGGTGGGCCTGATGAACTGGTTGAGGGTGAGGTTAAAGAATGAAAAGTAAGCTGATTCGTCTCGCTCTGTTTCTTGTCCTGGCAGCCGGTATCACATTAGCAATTGTCTACCGTGATCAGTTCAATGCAGAGATGCTGGAAAACCGGGTTAAGGAAGCTGGGGCTGCGGGTCCTGTTATCTACATCCTGATCTATGCAGTAGGGACCCTGTTTTTTTTACCCGGGTCAGTTTTAACGCTGACGGGCGGGGCATTGTTCGGCCCGGTAATGGGAACTTTTGTCAATCTTACAGGCGCGACCCTGGGTGCGCTGGGCTCCTTTCTTATTGCACGTTATCTGGCCCATGACTGGGTAGCAAACAAGACAGGTGGACGCATCAAAACCTTGATGGATGGGGTAGAGAATGAAGGCTGGCGATTTGTCGCTTTTGTCCGTTTGGTACCGTTATTTCCGTTTAATCTGCTGAATTATGCGCTGGGTTTGACACGTATCAAACTTTTTCATTATGTCATTGCGACATACATTTTTATGCTGCCGGGTGCGATTGCCTATACCTACCTGGGCTATGCCGGACGTGAAGCTATTGGTGGTGGTGAAGGTTTAATTCAGAAGGGGATGCTGGCACTGGGTTTACTGGCGCTGGTCGCATTCCTGCCCAGACTGATCGGGCAGTTAAGAAAAAAGCCAATGATCTCTGCCCCGGATCTGAAAAGAATGCTGGATGCTGGTGATGATATTCATGTTGTTGATGTACGAACTGAGGAAGATTTTACTGGCAAAAAGGGCTATATCGCTCAGGCAATCAACATACCTCTTGAAGAAATGAGTGACAGGCTGTCAGAACTTGATGAAGACCTGGAAAAGACTGTCGCACTGGTCTGTACTACAGACCGCCGATCTGAAAAAGCAGCACAAATTTTAACTAGTCATGGTTTTTCTGATGCTCACGTGGTTAAGGGAGGCATGACTGACTGGAATACCAATGGATATCCTGTGGAGCAATATTGATCGGGAGATTTTAAACAGAAGAAATGAGTTTTGAGCAGTAGTATCTGTTCAGTGTTTACCACAACAACTCGCCGGCATGCCGGCAAAGGAGAGCAACATGGATATAGTAGATATTTTAATTCACATTCATCCGGACTTGCAGCTTGAACAGCGGGAAAAGGTAGAAGAGACGTTAAGATCCAGGGATGGTGTCGTATCGGTTCATTTCAGTCCTGAACATTCTCACGAGCTGACAGTGGCCTATGACCCGGAGGCGATTAATTCATCAACAATCCTGGAGCAGATTCGGCAATGGGATACAGCTGCGTCCATGGCAGGTCTTTAAAACTCATATTTTCAGGGCCATGGATGATCATGTGAATTAGCACATGCCGCAGCTAAATAAGACTGCCTATTTCCATCCTGCGGCACGGTGGCTGAAATTCAATCATCCGGCGATTCTGGTAATAACACTGGTGAGTTGTCAGTGCAGGATATTGCTGCATAGGGTTGTGTTGAATGCCATATGCCTGCAGTAACGCGGCCGCTGGTTGAGGGCGGTATAGCCCGCAATGCCCGTCAGCATTTATGGCGGGGCGGTCATGACCCCGAGATGGTAAAAAAAGCTTTCACCGCTGACCTGTTTGAAGAAACTTCTATAGAAAAAGAAAAAAGCGTGTTTACCTTTGAAATTACCAATACAGGAACACGGCACTACCTGCCAACCGGAACACCTGACCGACATCTAACGATAAGCCTGCGATTGCTCGATGTACAGGGAAACATCATCAAGGAACAGAACCATAAGCTAAAACGAACAGTCATGTGGCGCCCGTTTATTGTTGATTTGTGGGATACGCGCCTTCCATACGGTGAACTGCGTCAGTACTCGATGGAATATTCAACAGGCCAATATGACAATGTCGCTGCCATTGAGGCCAGGGTGCGCTATCACCTGGTCGATGCGAGCAGAGCCAGGCGAATAAATTATAAATACCGGGAACCTATTGATTATGAAGTGTTCTCAATGCGTATCGATCTATCGTTTGTGAATAAGGGAAAAATAAATGAGTAAGCGTGACCTGGTTGTTATCGGTGGTGGCACAGGCGGGCTTATTGTCACCAGTGTGGCGGCGCAGCTGGGCCTGAAAGTGACGATGATTGAACGACGTGAGAAGCTCGGTGGTGACTGTTTGCAGACCGGCTGTGTGCCAAGCAAGACCTTGATCCATGCTGCAAAAGTTGCCTCATTGATGCGGCGAGCGGATGAATATGGACTTAAAGCCGTCAAGCCCGAGGTTGATCTTGGCTGTGTCAATGATCATGTGCAATCGGTCATCGACCAGATTCAGCCGCATGATGATCCGGAACGATTTCGAGGCTATGGTGCGGAGGTGATATTTGGTCATGCGACCTTTACCGGATCGCATACTGTCGAAGTCAATGGACAGACTATACAGGGTCGCCGCTTTGTCATCGCCAGCGGTTCCAGTCCTTTTATACCGCTGATTCCGGGACTCGATGAAGTAACGTACCTGACCAATGAAAATATATTTTCCCTGCGAGAACTGCCTGCGCGGCTCATCGTGCTTGGCGGTGGTGCTATCGGGGTAGAAATGGCACAGGCATACGCCAGGCTGGGCAGCCAGGTGACAATAGTTGAAAGGTTGCCGCATATATTGCCGCTGGAAGATACCGAGATTAGTGACATGCTGGCTGAAAGCCTAAAAGTGGAAGGCATAGAAATACTTACAGGCATATCAGCGGAACAAGTCAGTAAAATAGGTGAGGTCACCCGACTACAATGCAGTCCTGTAGGCGGCAATGACCATGATAGTGATATTGAACTTGATGCGGATGCACTGCTGGTGGCTGTCGGCAGAAGACCCAATGTGGAAGGTATGGGGCTGGAGGCGGCGGGTGTTTCGTATGATAACCGGGGCATCAAAGTCGACCGAAAATTGCGCAGTACTCGCAAACATATCTTTGCCTGTGGCGATGTGGCCGGACCTTATCCGTTTACCCACATGGCGGAGTACCAGGCGGGTATTGTTATCAGCAATGCCATATTCCGTTTCCCGAAGAAAACCAGTTATCGGGTCGTTCCCTGGGTGACCTACAGCGATCCGGAACTTGCCAGGGTAGGCATCACAGAACAGCAGGCTAAAGAAAAGTGCATAAACGTCGATGTGCTGAGGTTCTCTTTCAACGATATTGACCGTGCACTGGCCGAGGTCGAGACGGCAGGCGAGATGAAATTGATCTCTCGCAAGGGAAAAGTACTCGGCGCCACAATACTCGGCCCGCATGCCGGTGAACTGATACACGAAATCGTGCTGGCCATGCAGGCCGGGTTGAAAATCAGTGATATTTCAGCAACTATCCATGCCTACCCGACACTGGCGCAGATTAGTCGTAGGACAGTAAACACGTATTATGGCGAAAAGCTGTTCGGTGAGCGTACGCGGAAGCTGGTAGGCTGGATAAATAAACTGCTGCCATGAAAGACTTGAACACCGCTTTAGTGAATATAAAATTATTTGAAGAGAATCTATGCTAGCAACTTTACCATTATTACAGGAAACTGATTTCCCTGCTATCAGGCGGGAGAAGCTTGAAACCCTTCAAGTGAACCTTGGCTACCTTTGTAACCAGAGTTGCCAGCATTGCCATGTCGATGCCGGGCCAAAGCGTAAGGAAAATATGAATCGGCAGACGGTTGATGATTTGATCAAGTTTCTCAAGGATTCGGGCATTCAGACACTCGACCTTACTGGTGGTGCGCCTGAGATGAACGAACATTTCCGGTATCTCGTGGGGACTGCCAGAAAGCTTGGCGTACATGTTATTGATCGCTGCAACCTGACTATATTGAATGAACCTGGAGAGGAAGATCTTGCAGGTTTTCTTGCTGCACAGCAGGTTGAAGTGGTTGCATCCATGCCCTGCTATCTTGAGGATAATGTTGATGGTCAGCGTGGCAAGGGTGTTTACCGGTCCAGTATAAAAGGCTTACTAAAACTCAATGCGCTTGGCTATGGCAAAGCCGGTACAGGTTTAATGCTGAACCTGATGTATAACCCGCTGGGACCATCACTGCCGCCTGCACAGGAGGCACTGGAAGCTGATTACAAACGTGAATTGCAGCAGCGGGAAGGTGTCGAATTTAATAATCTTTTTGTTT
>JAYEGM010000090.1:0-15137 GCA_034659075.1 Pseudomonadota bacterium | reverse complement strand
TTACCGTACATGCTGGGGTCGGTAATCTGTTTCGCATTGGGAGGCATCTAATCAAAGCCCATCATTATCGTGAGCTCCGTTCCAGGTCATATTCCGAATGGAAACAGGTTACCTGTGCCCAATGAAAGTCAGTAATGAAAAGTCGTGGTTTTGCTTTGACTCCAAGTGGCTAACTTGACAATACCCGGTGGATCTTGCTTGATCACAAGGTTATTTATACTTCACGCACTAACTGAAAATAAATTCCCACCCCTGAAATATCAACACAAGCACACAGGTCAAAAAACCAGCTAAAGATAACCATCGTGGAAAATGAATTTCCGGTTTGCTTTCATCGGGTTTTCTTGCCTTTATCCGCCAAAGCGCCAGATTCACGATAGCGAAAATGATCAATATGATGCTGCTGGTGGCCAGGGCCAGGCTGGTTAAGGGAAACAATAGCGCCAGCAGCAAAACCACGCCGGTCATAATCCCGGTGGCATGAAGTGGTGTTTGGGTCCTGGGGTGAATCTCACCCAGCCAGGCAGGGGCCTGATCTCGACGGGCCATTCCGTAAGCCACTCGTGAAGCCATGATGATCTGCACCAATGCGCCGTTGATGCCTGTCAGAAGGCTGACGATGCCCAGCCCGGTGGTTGAATACCAGCCCTGTCCACGCACAATCTCGGCGACCGGTGTATTGCTGCCCGCCAGTACTTCTGGTGAGACAGACAGAACCGCAACCAGAGAGATCACCACATAGATCAATGTGGTCAAAACAATGCAGATCAGAATCGCGACAGGCAGGTTACGCCGTACGTATTTTACTTCTTCAGCCATGTTGACCATGTCTTCGAAACCTATGAAAGCATAAAAGCCCAGAAACGCTCCGGAAAATATGCCCAGCCAGGCAATGCTGCTGCCGGGTAACATGACCTCCTGCCAGCGGTAAGGGAGTTGTCCCAGGCTGTCACCGGCAATAAATATGACATAGATCAGCGCACCTACTTCGATGATGGCGATTACTGTCACCAGGCCGACCGATTTACCAATACCCCAGGCCGCCACCAGTCCCATTGCCAATACGAGGATGCTGATTCCGGGCTTTTCGGGTACCGGAACGAAATCCTGCAAGAATCCGATAGTAGCAACCGAAAGTGTCGCCGCAGATGCGATGCCGGTAAAGATAACTAACCAGCCGATAGCGGTAGATAGTGTCTTGCTGTCAAATCCTTCCTGTACATAACGCGCTTCCCCCGCACTAAAAGGCAAACGTGACGAGAGTTCGGCAAAAGAAGTTGCACTGATAAATGCCAGCAGGCCGGCACACAAAAAGGCAATGGGCGTAAACAAAGCCGCTTCGCCAGAAATTTTTCCCAACAGGGCGTAAAATCCGCCTCCGACCATCGTGCCAAGGCCGTAGAGAATCAGAAAGGGAAGCGAAATAGAGCGTTTGAGTTTTGCAGCTTCTGTCATTCTATTATTTACACTTCCATTTATCGCCGTCTTTTTCATATTTGTTTTTTACGGCTGCCCAGGCAATTTTATGTGAAGTTTCCTCTCGTGAAGCATCACCCTGCCTGTCTTTCTTATCTTTGTACTTGTCCCAGACACTGTTAAAAGCAGTTTGATAAATTTCCTGGGCATGTTTTGGTAGCACATGCTTAACTGAATCCGGAAGGACCTTTAGTCTTGTGTAGGGCATGATATCTCTCCGATCATCTGTTGTGGTAAAGCTTTTGCAATTAATTCTGAATTAACGTTTTGAATCATTATCAAATAATTGATTCGGGACACAGACTAAAAAGATCTCCGATGCTTTTGATAAAACCATTGATACAAAAAGCCTGTAACTAGAATGGCCATGAACAGGTAAATGGAGAGGTCTGCTTCCAGTATTAAATAATATATAAGTGTCGAAAAAATAAGCCCTGTAGCCACAATTCCCAGCATAACGATAAATGGATTACTGGCCGTTTGCCTTCTGAGTTTAAAATTAGCGATATTGACCGCAGTATAGATAAGCAGAAATATTAAACTACCGGTCTCGGCAATGGATCCAAGATCTAAAAGATTGGAGACAAGAAGAACCATCAGACCGGTTATCAGTAAAGCCCGGCCTGATTCTCGTTTAAATAATGATTGAATAAAAAAAGGCGATATCTGCCCGGCTTTTGCCGTTTCCTGCAGCATATAGACAGGCCCATAAAGGGTGGCGTTGATGGCTGAGGAGGTAGAAAATAGTGCTGCAAGCCCCATGATGGTAAAACCTAAAGAACCCATGATAGGTTTTGCCGCTTCGGCCAGGGCAAATTCTTTTGCGTTTATTATGCTCTCAATCGATAAGTTGCCAATCACCGCGAAATTAACGAGCAGGTAGATCATCATCACAATAGTGATACTGAAAAAAAGTGCTCTGGGAAGATTACTTCGTGGATTTTCGATATCTTCTGCCGTGTTGGCCACCAGGCCAAATCCCTCATAAGCCGTAAATATAACGCCGCTTGCCAGCACTAGCGCAGCAAAATCAAACTCATGTGTTATGGCGATTTGTTCTACATTCATGGTGGTTAAGCCAAGAATTCCAAACACAAGAAGAATCAGTACTTTTATGGCGACTATCAGCAACTCCGAAGCGCCAACAACCGCTGCGCCCAGAAAATTGATAAACACAAAGAAGATCACAACAGCACTACAGAAAACATGCAGCCAGATACTATCTCCATCCATCCCTAAAAGGGCCAGACTGTATTCGCCAAAGGCCCTGGCATAAAGCGCGGTAACAATCATGTAGCCTATCCACATGATAATATTCAGAGCGCCTGCAAAAACGCCCTTGCCGTAACCTTCATTAAAAAATGTAACACGACCACCTTTACTGGGATATCTGGTAGCCAGTTTGGCGACGGAATAAGCGGTAAGAAAAGCGGCAATCCCGGCAACAACAAATGCTAACCAGGCCTCCTGTCCGGCAATCTCAACGGCGATGCCGATAAGGGCAAACAGGCCCGCGCCGATCATCGCGCCAACACCAATAGATGTAGCTGACCACACACCCATGGCAGGTGAGGATGTTATTTTGCGATGCTTCATCTATTGTTGCACACAGGAATCTGCCTCGGGTACGTCAAACTATATATGATGACCGTTCAAGACATGTTTACTGATATTATTTATCAAGCCAGCTCAGTGCATCCGCTTCATTCTCAAAAAACTTCACTTCACCGGAGATAAACCAGGAACCGACTTTAGCGGTCATCTCTTGCCACTTTTTATTACCGTAGATGGCAATTTTTTCAAACTCACTACCATGCTTTAAGCCAACTTTGAAGTCATCCCATGCTGCTCTTGGCTCCCATCCTTCCAGTTCAGTTCCATCAAAAAAAACATTTACCATTGGTTTTTTCACCGCAGCGAGTGCGGAATCAAGCATTGGTGTAATGGTCTCATAGTCTTCATGCGTGAGTTTTCCCACTGCTTTTAGCGAGAGGAAAAAATGGTTATTGGCTCTTTCAATACCTATTGACAGACCGTGTCTTACAATATTCATCGTTATACTCCTGTTTGATTTGTGAATAATTTCAGGTATCTCTATTACAAGTTAAATGTTTGAGTTCAAATAAATCAATCACTCCATATCGGCTGAATATTCACCACGCCGTGCCAGGCTGTTGAGCCGTGCGCGTTTTAGCAGCGCCTTTTGTGTCGCGTCACGGTTTTCGGTCTTGCCCTCCCAGGCATGCAATGCGGGCTGCTGCAGGGCGCGACCATAGGATATGCTTAACTGCCAGGGTGCATTGCCACGCAGTTGATTGATGGCGTTAAGATTTCTGGTAGCCTCCTCTGCGGCTTGCCCGCCGGAGAGGAAGTTGATGCTTGGCACGGCTGCGGGAACGACGCGCTTCAGTACTTTCAGGGTCGCTTCGGCAATTTCTTCGGGATCTGCCCGGCGGCAGTCCTTGCCGGGTAGCACCATGTTGGGTTTGAGGATCATATGCTCAAGCACTATTCCATGCATATGCAGCGCATGAAAGACGCAGTGCAGCACGTGTTCCGTCACCTCGGTGCAGCGGTCGATTTCATGATCGCCGTCCATCAGCACCTCGGGCTCGACAATGGGCACGATCCCCAGTTCCTGACAAACGGCTGCATAGCGCGCCAGCATCTCCGCGTTGGCATGCCGACCCAGGCGCGTTGGATTAGTGGGCGTTATTGGATAGACCTCGCGCCATTTTGCAAAGCGGGCGCCCTGTTCCTTGTACGTCGTCAGCCGGTCGGCCAGACCATCCAGTCCGCGGGTGATTAGGTCACCCGGTGCGCCGGACAAAGGTCCCTTGCCCTTGTCGACCTTGATGCCGGGGACGATTTTTTGCGACCAGGCCACCTCGGGTAACAGCGTCCCAGCGTCATCTTTTTGGGTCAGCGTCTCCTCAAAAAGAATAACCCCGCTGATATAGTCCCCCAACTCATGTGTATCCAGCAGCGCAGCACGATAGAAACGCCGGTTTTCCTCCGTGGATTCCACGCCAATCGCGTCAAAACGCTTTTTAATAGTAGGGGAGCTCTCATCCAGGGCAATAATGCCCCGATGATTATCCACCATGTCGCTGATGGTCTGTTGTAATTCCTGTTGGGTAGTCATCTTTTTACTCTCCGTTATCTTGTTTGAATCCGAGTTCTAATGGTCCTGGTATTGCATAAATCTATGTTTTGAGTCCGAGGCGAAATCAGGAAATCCCTTAAGACTGTCTGCCGGTAGGCTCAGTTCTCCTTTGTTGTGATCGCTTCAAAGCCCGATACCACGTCCAGTAGTTCAGAGGTGATGGCATTCTGGCGAGCGCGGCGGAAGGTCATAGTGACTTCTTCCAATCGTTCATCGAGATTACGCTGCGCCGATTGCATGGCGGCCAGGCGGCTGGCGTGTTCGCTGGCCTGGGATTCGGCGCAGGCGCGAAAGATCGAGACAAACAGGTATTGGTGTAGCAGATGTTTGAGCAGTTGTTCACGGTCCATGCTGTAAGTGGGCAAGCTGCGTGAGGGCCAGGACTCTTCCTCCAGGCGATGAAAGTGCCGCAGGTTGATGGGGAATAGCTCAATACCGGTAGGATGATAGTCCTTGCTACCCGTGTGACGATTGTAAAACAGATAAACATAGTGTGCGCCGGACTGTTCACGCCATTCGTCCACTTTGAGCAGGATCTGCTGTACGGTTAGGGTAATCTGGTCGGCGGAGCCGGGCACCAGAAAGCCTTCCTCGACGAGTTGACCCGCGTGTTCCAGGCTGGCGGCCACCCGTGCGCCGACTGCGAGTAACAGGCGATTCTTCGGATCAGCAGTGGTTGAGTCCATGCGCGCCAGGGCATACTCGGTGATCTCTTCATTGAAGCGGCCACACAGACCATGGTCTGAACCGAATACGATGGCGGCGAGGCGCGGTAGTTCGCGGGGACGGCGGGGAGGAATATGTGGTGGCTCCATATCTTTCAACACCACGTGTAATCCCCGCTCCACGGTTCGATAATAACCTGCGAGTGCGTGGACTGCCTGCTCGTACTGGTGGATGTTTGCCGCCGACAACGCCTTCATGGTTCTGACAATCGTGCGTAGCTCGCCGAGGCTGTCAAGTTGCTTGTTTAGTCGTTCGAGGGACTCCATCGATTCTAGTCCGGTGATCGCTCTTTCAATTCGGATAGCGCGGCGCTCATAAGGTCGAGAATCTGCTGCCACTGTGAATCGTCCAGTTTTTCACCGGCTTCCATGTGCTCGCAGAGTTCGGGCAGTTCAGTGAGCACGCATTGTTGTACCGCTGCCTCGGCATCGCAGATGAGATCCAACGGCAAATCATCGAGCACCCCGCTATTGACCGCCTTGAGTACGGTCATTTGCTCGCTGGCGCGCAAGGGCTGATGCTCACTTTGTTTCAGGACTTCGCGGACACGGCGGCCGTGTTCAATGGTGGCCCGGGTATCCTCATCGAGACGGGTGGCGAATCGGGCGAAGGTCTCCAACTCCTCGAACTGGGAATAGGAGAGCCGCAGGTCGCCGGCGACGCTGCGAAACGCCGGATACTGGGTTTTACCACCGACCCGCGATACCGACTTGCCCACGTCGATGGCCGGCAGCTGGCCTTTGTGAAACAGGGTCGGCGAGAGATAGATCTGACCGTCGGTGATGGATATAAGGTTGGTGGGAATATAGGCGGAGATGTCCTGCGCCTGGGTTTCAATTATCGGCAATGCCGTTAGCGATCCACCTCCAAGGTCGTTGTTCAGATGAGTCGCCCGTTCCAGCAGGCGCGAATGAATATAGAAGATGTCCCCCGGGTAGGCCTCGCGGCCCGGTGGGCGACGCAACAGCAGAGAGAGTTCACGGTAGGCGCGGGCATGGCGGGTCAGATCGTCATAGACAATCAGCGTATCCCGACCCTGCTCCATGAAATACTCGGCCATGGTCGTGGCGGCATACGGGGTGATAAAGCGCAAGCCCGGTGGATCCTCGTCCGAGGCCACCACCACAATCGTATGATCCAGGGCCTCATTCTTGTGCAGGGTGTCCACCGCCCGGGCAACGGCCGTGCCGCGTTGACCGATGGCGCAGTAGATACAGATCACGTCCTTGTCGCGCTGGTTGATAATGGTGTCGATGGCTACCGAGCTCTTGCCGGTCTGGCGGTCGCCGATAATGAGTTCGCGCTGGCCACGGCCGATGGGTATGAGGGCGTCAACTGTTTTGATACCGGTCTCCAGCGGTACCGTGACCGGCGCCCGGTCGATGATGGCGGGGGCAGGGCGCTCCACTGGCCGGCGCTCATTGAATTGCAGCGGTTTGCCGCGATCGAGCACCCGTCCCGTGGCGTCGATCACCCGGCCCAGCAATCCGTCACCAACCGGCGTGTCAGCCTCGCGTCCCGTGGCGCTGACCTCGCTCCCCGCCGTCAGCTCGTGGCTGTCACCGAGCAGCATCACGCCGATTTCATCCGGTTCGAGATTGATGACAACCCCCAGCACACCGTCCGGGAAGCGTAGCAACTCCTCTGAGGTGACGCTGGGCAATCCCTTGATGCGGGCGATGCTACCACCCACATGCAGCACCGTGCCGGTCTCACGCGGATGCATCTTCGGTGCGCCACCTTCGATGGCAGTCTGCAGCGTGGTCATGGTTTCATCGAGCAAATCCTGTAGCATCACCCCGGTCATTGTTACTGAACCTCTTCCTTTGTTGCTGCGATTGGCGTGAAGGTCTCGTCGATGCGAGTTTTTAACTCCTCCAGGTAATCCGCCAGGTTCCAGCTCAGTTGCCGCCCCCCACTGGAGAGTTCGATACCACAGATCAACTCGGATGACTGCCTATAGTCCACCTCGATGCCATCGGTGAGGTGTTCATGGATTGCCCGGGTCAGCCGGCCGCGCACCGCGGAGCCCAACTCAAACGCACTGGTGATGCGTACCGGTTCAGATGTCTGCGCCATCGCCTTGCGGGCTTCCTTGTCCAGTGACTTCAGCTGCTCGATGAAGGTGTGAATGACGCGCTCCTCCAGCTCGGCATCCGCCAGGTCACTCAAGGCTTTACGCGCGAGGGCCTGGATAGTATCGGTCGCCTGGTGACGCAGGCCGTTTAAAAATTCCTTTTTCTCGTCACTGGCCTGGCGTTGCCAGTTAGCGCGTTTCTCAGCGACTTCTTCGCGTGCGTCGTCAAGCATTTGCTTTTTTTCCTGCTCGGCTTCGTCTTTGGCTTTGTTCAGGATCTCATCGTGATTTTGTTCCAGTTCTTCCTGTTTGTCCTGGTATCGCTGAACCTTTTCGCCAGCCTGTTGTTCGCGTTCTTGCGCTTCGTTCAATCGATCGGAAATGCGTTGTTCACGCCGTTCCATGGCACGGATGACCGGCTGGTACAGAAAGCGCTTCAGCAGCCATACCAGGATCAGAAAATTGACGATCTGTGCCGAGACCGTGATCCAGTCGATCTCCATGGATCAGCCTCCTGCTGTAGCAGTCACATGGTCCCAGAAGGGATTGGCGAAGATCAGGATCATGGCCACCACAAAACAGTAGATTGCCGTGGATTCGATCATGGCCAGTCCCACAAACAAGGTGCGGGTGATGGTGCCGGACTCGTCCGGCTGCTGGGCGATAGCGCTCAGGGCCTGGGCCACAGCGCGGGCTTCGCCAAAAGCCGGGCCGATGGATCCAATGGCGATGGTCAGGCCCGCAGTAATTACAGACACCATGCCGATGATAGATATGTTATCCATGTTGTTCTCCTTGTTCATTTGATTTTTTATCTGGGGATGAATTGTTTTCATTGTTATCTTGTTCATCGCATTGATGAGCCGAAGTCGCCGATGCGATATAGACCATGGCCAGCACAGCGAAGATATAGGCCTGGATCATGCCGGTCAGTAGTCCAAGCAACTGCATGACAACAGGAAAGAAGTAAGGGGTCAGGCTGAGCAGGATGGCGACGATCACCGTACCGCTCATGATGTTACCGTACAGGCGCACCGCCAGGGCGATGGTGCGCGAGAATTCGCCGATGATGTTGAAGGGCAGCATGAGCCAGGTCGGTTTAACATAGTGTTTGAAATATTTCACGGGGCCTTCAAAGGCAATGCCATAGAGCGGCACCGCGACAAAGACACAGATGGCCAGTGCGGTCGTCGTGGACAACGACCCGGTCGGCGCCATATAGCCCGGCACCACATTGAGCAGATTGGCCATGGCGATGAACAGAAACAGGGTGCCGACAAAGGGCAGATAGCGCCCCGGTTGCTGATGGCTTACCTCCTGGATCTGGTCGCTGATGCCGGTGACCAGCACTTCCAGCAGGTTCTGCCAGCGCGAGATGTTTGTGCCGGTAGACAGGCGGCGTGTGATCAACCAGGAGACGAGTGTCAGCAGCACCATGACCAGCCAGGTAAAGACAATGGTGGCGTTGAAGGAGAATGCTCCCCATTGCCAGAAGACAATAGCGTCGGGACTGATGGTCATATCTGTGACTCCTTGTTGCGGTGGCGGGGCCGTATGCGCCGCACCATGATCAGGCGCGCCAGGGTGAAACCGAGTGCCGCGCTGAGCACATGTTGCGAGCCGGCATAACGGGCGAGCAAATAGAACCCGGCAATCACCAGGCCAAAGCGTAACAGCAGACTACCCAACATCAGTAGTGCTGGACGCCGAGCCTGGTCAAGGCCATTGATCGTTGACCACAGGCCCAGGAAGAATGCCAGGCCTAGCAGGGCGCCGGCGCTGCATGACGTCACGAGTTGCAACAGTTCGCTCATCAGCGATCCTCCGGAGATTCGTGGTCTTTGGGGATATCACCGACACGCGTCAGTGTCCAGCGGGTAATGACGGGGCCGATGAGCTCGAAGATGACCGTTGAGCCGAGCACCACCGGCAGGATGATCTCCTTGAGTTCCGGAAAACGCTGCACCACGAGCAGGGCCATGCCGATGGCGACCCCGGCCTGTGGCAATAGCGCCAGTCCCATCCACCGGCGGATGGTGGGATCGGCACCGCTCAGCCAGCCACCCAACCGTATGCCGAGGATGCGTCCACTTATGCGCAGCCCGATATAGGCCGCGCCCAACAATCCAACCTGCGCCAGTGCCTCCAGGTGTAGTGCGGCGCCGGCCAGCAGAAAGAACAGGATCATGAACGGCCACTCAATGCCCTCAATCTCATTAAACGGACGCTCGTGATGACCAGCAAAATTGGCGACAACGGCACCGAGCACCATGGCTGACAATATATAGGAGACATCTAGCCATAGCGCAATCCCTGCACAGAGCAGGACCAGACCGAGGGCCTCGGCCTGGGTCGGTTCGCCGGGGCGAATGCGGCCGGTAAGATAGGCCATGGGCAGACCGAGCACGACGCCCACGATAATGGCGCCGCCGATCTCCCAGGCACCGGTAGTCAACACATCACCCGCGCCGCCCTCGTCGCCCAATGCCTTCGCGACCGCGAGCAACAGGCTGAACACCAGCAGCCCCCAGGCATCGTCGATAGCCACGATGCCCAACAGGGTGTTGGTGAACTTGCCCCTGGCCCGGTATTCGCGCACCACATCCATGGTGGCCGCGGGTGCGGTGGCCGGGGCGATGCCCGCTAACAGCAGGGCTATATCCGTGGATACGCCGAACAGGGTCAGGACAATAAACACCAGCAGAGACGTAATGATAACCAGAGCCATGGACATGGTTAGCACCGTGCGGCCCAGCTCGTGGAGTCTTGCCCGGGTCATATTGTGTCCCAGCAGGAAGCCGATCATGGCAAGGGCGATATCGGTGAGCAACGGAAACCATTGCTCGGTGAAGGCTGGCAGCCAGTCAAGCACCGACGGGCCGATAACGAATCCTGCCAGCAGCAACAGGGTCACCCGCGGCAAGGGGGTATGCCGGCCTGCCAGATCGGCCAGCAGGCCGAGCAGGAACAGTCCGCCGAAGGTGATCAGGGTTTGCGCAACACTCATTGTCTCAGTCACGCTCACTTTCCTGCTTGACCCAGTACCAGGCATTGAGGCTACCCAGGGCGATGCCAATAATCAGAAAGGTCAGTGTCCATGAGACCTGGCCTGGCCAACGGTTATCGAGCCAGATGCCGATACTGATACCCAGGATGGTGGGGATCGCAACAGACCAGCCCACCAGGCCGAACATGCCCAGGCCGAACCAGGCCGAGCGTTCGTTTCTCTCGCGGGCGCGTCGTTTACGTTCTGCATCGCTTCCGACTTTTTCGCTGAATTGTTCTTTACTGGTACCTTTGTGGGGATCGTCGGATAAATCAGCCATGTGTTTCCTCCTGCAGTTCCCGGAACTTGCGCAATGTCCCCGCTTCGAGGCGAGATACTGCCGTACGCGCCTTGCGCTCATGTTCATCCAGTTCAAGAAAACGCTCCTCGACCAGTGCCTGCAGCTGACTCAGGTCGGTACCTCGCACACCATTGAGCGTCGAGATGAATACATCATGTCCGCATTTCACCAACACACCTTCGTCCACCGCAGCATAGCTTTCTTCTCCCTGTTTATTGCAGAAGCACAACACGCCCGGCACCAATGTGGCAACAAAATCGATGTGCCGGGGCAACAGACAGAATTCACCGTTCTCCGCCTCGGCGATTACCTTGACCACTTCCTCTTCAACCAGTACCTCGGTCGGCAGCAGTACCTGCAGGCACATACTCCCGCCGCTGTCCATGTCGTGCTCATTCATCGTGCTGTCCTGTCTTTTCGACTTCATCGATGGAACCGATCATGTACAAGGCCTTTTCACTGACCTCGGCGAATTCACCCGCCAGAATGCGCTCGCAACCCTCGATGCTCTCTTCCAGCGAGACGAGCTTTCCCGTCATGCCGGTAAATTGTTCGGTGGTGAAAAACGGCTGTGTCAGGAAGCGCTCCAGTCGGCGCGCCTTGCTGACTGTGGCGCGATCCTCGCGGGACAGCTCTTCTATGCCGAGCATGGAGATGATGTCCTTGAGATCGTCGTATTCGGCCAGCGTACTGCGCACGGCCTGGGCCACCCGGTAATGGCGCTTGCCGACAACGGTTGGGGTAAGCATCTTGGAATCGGTCTGCAAGGGATCGATGGCTGGATACAGGCCCTGACTGGCCCGCTTACGGGACAGCACAATGGAGGCCGATAGGTGCGCGAAGATATGGGTGGCCGACGGATCGGTCAGATCGTCGGCGGGCACATAGACCGCCTGTACCGAAGTAATGCTGCCGCTGCGTGAACTACAAATACGCTCTTCAAGCGCGGCAAGCTCCGTGGCCAGGGTGGGCTGATAACCCACCCGCGAGGGAATGCGCCCCATTAGCCCGGAGACCTCGGTGCCGGATTGCACGAAACGGAACACATTGTCGATGAGCAGAAACACGTCACGCTTGACCACGTCACGGAAATACTCGGCCACGGTCAGTGCCGCGTGGCCAACGCGAAAGCGCGCCCCGGGTGGTTCGTTCATCTGCCCGTAGATCAATATCGCCTTTTCCAGCACCCCCGATTCCTGCATGGCGCGGTACATTTCCTCGGCCTCGCGCATGCGCTCGCCGATACCACAAAACAGGCTGATCCCCGCGTACTGCTCGGCCATGTTATTGACCAGCTCATTGATGACCACTGTCTTGCCAACGCCCGCGCCACCGAACATGCCCGCCTTGCCGCCGCGCTCCAGCGGTGCCAGCAGGTCAATGGCCTTGATGCCGGTTTCGAACACCTCGGTACCGGTAGTGCGCTCGGCCAGCGGCAGCAAGGGGCGATGGATGGGCCAGTGTTCCTTGATCTCGATGGGATCGCCGCCATCGATAGGCTCGCCGAACACATTGAGCATGCGTCCCAGCAGGGCCTCGCCCACCGGCATCTGTAGCATGTCATCCGTGTCCTGCACCGACATGCCTCTAGCCAGGCGACGGGTGGAGTTCAGGGCAATGCAACGGACCGTGGTGGTATCCAGGTGGGTCTGGATTTCGAGTACGACGCCATCTTCAGCACCGGTGCGCAATTGCTGATTGCGCGGCGGCAGGGGAGGGGCAAAGCACACGTCCACTACGTTGCCGCGTACCGCAACGACTTTTCCCTGGTGCAGTTCCTGGGATTCGGCATCGCTCATAGCTTCTTGCTCGCAACGCGCAAGTGTTTGTCAAAATCCGAACAAAGCAGGATGTCAGGATTCATGGTCATCTATCCTGAAAATGCGTTGTCCGTCAAGGGCATGATGGCCGATGATCGCCCCGGCGGCGCTCCAACCTTGATGCCGTGTACCGCCGGGTGTGAAATCTTTGCCGTGTACAAATTCGGGGAAGCCCCAGGCTTCGTCCTCCATGGCCATGGCATTGGCGTTATGGATAGCCTGCAGGAGCTTGCGTGCATGTTCGGTATGTTTCCGCCATGCCAGGTCGGCCACATAAAACCCGGTGACCATGGGCCACAGACCGCCGTTGTGAAATTCGTAGGGCTTGTTCTTGAAGGTGTAGGAGAACATCACTTGCAGGCTTTCCCAATCCTGGTCCACGGGTTTAATCACCGGATGAAAGGCTGGCAACAATGGCAGTTCATCGTTGGCCAATTCCTCAGCGATGAATGTGTCCACGTTGTCGCGTTGTTCATCATCAGCGACGTCTAAGAGTGAGGCCAGCACATTGGCAAAGGCATCAAAACGATAGCCGTAACCACTGGGGGAGAACGACGCCATCCAGTGGCGGCCGGCGCAGTGTTCAGCCGCTTTCAGCCCCTTCCGGTAGAGGACTTCGTGATAGACGTCATCGGAAACACCATCGCCGTTGAACCAGTAATTGGTGCGGATGAGATGGCGCAGATGGCTTATCTTTTCATTAAGGACATGATCGCTCGAGCCATGCACTGCAGCATGTATACGGGCCAGCGTGCGCTGGGCCTGCAGGTATAACAATTGATCGTACAGGACGTAGCCATTGTGCAGGTACTCGTCGGCCCAGTCACCGGTCAGTGGAACGTAGATGAGTCCCCGATTGTTGAACTCCCAGGCGCCGAGCAGGAAACGCACCTTCTCGATGACCGGCAGCAAGTCTTCCAGGAAATCCTGATCACCTGTGGCGCACCAGTATTCTCCACAACCGATAATGAACCATAGATCGGCATCCACACGCCCGGTGGTGCCACCATAACTAATGCGTCCTGATGCGGGATCAACATTGCTTGGAATCTCACCGTGAGGCCCATGGTGTTTAGCAAGTGTCTCGAACGTCTTTTTGGCTACGTGTACGAGCTCTTCATCGTTTGTAAGCAACGCAGCGAGGGCAATGATTGCTCCATCGCGCCCCCAGATACGGTGATAGTTGCTGTGCTTGCTGTGCTTGCTGGGCGTGGCGACGAAACCGTCGGCGGTGACACAGGCATGCAACAGGGCGAGTGCTTTGTTATATCCCTCAACCGACGTTGTGTCGCTGTTAACGCCGCCAGTGGTTGATTTAGCCTGCATGGCGTAACTCCGGATTGAAGACAGCAGTGGGTTCTCCCTCTCTCAACATTGTGCCGTATTCATCTTTGTCCAAAACTAGTTCAGTTTCATTGCCCAAGCCGACAACGGTGGCCACCACACAAGTTAGTACGAAGTGTCGTTCTCGATCTCCACCAGGTTGAGTTTGATAGATATGGTTTTACCCCGAAACACCGGACATCTCAAAAAGGTGGAGAATATGAATCTACTACGAAGAGGTGACTATGACCAGAAGAACATACACAAAGGAATACAAAGAAGAAGCCGTTCAACTCGTGAATTAATAGGAATCTTCGGTAGCAGAGATCGCACGGAACCTTGGGATTAATGCCAATATTCTCAGGCGATGGGTTAAGCAGCATGCGGAGTCTGGGAAGAATGCCTTTCTCGGTTACGGTAACACGAGAGATGCAGAGATCGCACGGCTTAAAAAGAAACTTCTCCAGGTCAAGGAAGAACGGGATTTTTTAAGAGGAGCGGCAGCATACTTCGCCAAGGAGTCCGGATTTATTAGACCACTTCACAATTGAGCGTGCCTATGAAGGTAAATTGGATATTCAGGACACTGAGGAAGAGGGCATTGTGCGTGTATACTGGCAGCCTTAAGGCTGTACAGATGATAAATAATTTTTTATATTAATAGGCCGATACATCAGGAGAAACTGACATGACCGAAACAGTAACATGTACTTATGATTCAGCGGACAAAGCTCGAAATGCCAGGGAGGATCTAATAGCAACTGGCATCCCACAAGAAAAAATATTCTTTGATGAGGAGACCAACCAAATAAAAGTCATGATTCCAGCGTCTACTAAGCCTGAGGTGGTGGAGATTCTCAATCGACATAATCCAACTCTTAATTGAGTAGGAAATTCATGTTGTAAAAAGGTATTGTCAACTTAAGCCCCGATCAGGCAGACTAACCAGATGAATTCAAAGAAAAACATCTATCATGGTTACCGCTTTCCAGCCCAAGTTATCAGTCACACAGTGTGGCTCTACCACCGTTTCTGTTTGAGTCTTCGATATCTCGAAGATCTTTTGGCTGAACGCGGTATCGAGGTTTCTTACGAGTCTATTCGAAACTGGTGTAATCGGTTTGGACCGAAATATGCCCACAAGATCAAGAAGCGGGGAGGACGTCTGGGCGACAGCTGGTATCTTGATGAAGTATTCATCA
>JAYEGM010000089.1:0-15199 GCA_034659075.1 Pseudomonadota bacterium | reverse complement strand
GAAGAATTCCTTTTTCAATATCATAAGATATTTTGAGATACTATTTTCTTCTTTATCACTCAGCACATTCATTTTTTGTGAAATTATGCCATTTTCCTATTTCCATCATTGATGATTTTCAAAAATAATACTGAAATATAGTTCAAATATCTGGTTTTGGCCGAAAAAAAGGGGGCAGTTTTCACTGCCCCCTTTTTTTAAACAGACTACGTTTATTTGATAAACAGCATTTCCTGATACTTCGGTAAAGGCCATAGCTCGTCTGCTACTTCAGCTTCAAGCGCATCAGCATGTGTGCGTACATCAGCCATCAGACCAAGAATATCATTTGCACAGTACTGCATGTGTTCCTCTGCAGATGTAAAATCCTTTTTTTCCATCGCATCGCTGAGCTTACCTACAGCGGCCATCATTGCACTGGCTTCTGCGGCAACGGTTGCGGCAACAGTATTATCCATTTCGATATTCATATCTGCCAGACTGGTGCCTGTCACCGACAGGTCGGACAGGTAGGTAATCGCAGCAGGATAAACAATTGTTTTAGCCATATCCACAACCAGCCTGGCTTCAACATCGATAGACATAACGTATTGCTCTGCATAGACCTCGTAGCGGCTTTCCAGCTCTACCGGAGACAGCACGCCGGTACTTTCAAACAGCATCTTGACTGACTCTTCGCGTAATGCCGGTAATGCATCAGCTGTGGTCGGGATGTTCTTCAAACCACGTTCTTCAACCGCCATTTTATGCCAGTCTGCAGAGTAGCCATCACCACCGAATACTGCATTGCCATGTTCGTCCATCAACTCTTTGAGTACGGCAAATACCGCATCAGCCTGTTCGCTGCCAGCCGTTAATTTGGCTTCCAGTTTATCGGAAATCCAGTTAAGAGAATCAGCCAACATCGTGTTCATGACTACCAATGGGCCTGAAACTGACTGTTCTGAACCTACCGCACGGAATTCAAAACGATTCCCTGTGAAGGCAAAGGGAGAGGTTCTGTTACGATCGCCCGGGTCACGTTCAAAATTAAGAATCTGACTCAAGCCAAGATCCATCTCACCGCCATGATCACTGCTAGCTATCTTGCCGTCCTTAATATTCATGAAGACTTTTTCCAGCTGATCACCCAGGTAAACAGACAGAATTGCAGGTGGCGCTTCATTGGCACCGAGACGATGGTCATTCCCTGCTGACGCAATGGCTGCTCGCAGCAATGGGCCATGGAGATGAACGCCTCGAATTACCGCGCCACAGAAGAGCAGGAAATTCAGGTTATCGTGCGGCGTACTGCCCGGATCAAGCAGGTTGCCCTGTGTCGCATTACCGACTGACCAGTTAACGTGCTTGCCGGAACCATTGATGCCTGCAAATGGTTTTTCATGCAGCAGACACAAAAAGCCGTGTTTCTTCGCTGTGGCTTTCATCATCGTCATCATTAACTGCTGATGATCTGCCGCGATGTTGGCAGCCTCAAAGTACGGTGCAATTTCAAACTGCCCCGGTGCGACTTCGTTATGATGTGTTTTAGCCGGGATGCCCAGACGATAAAGTTTGTCTTCAAAATCCTGCATGAATACCTGCACACGCGCAGGTATAGCACCAAAGTAATGGTCATCAAACTCCTGGCCTTTGGCAGAAGCAGTACCAAACAGGGTGCGGCCAGCCAACAATAAATCCGGGCGTGCGTTGGCAAAGTTGCTGTCCACCAGGAAATATTCCTGTTCCGCACCACAACTGGAGTTTAATGGTGCTATATCTGTTTCGCCCATCAAGGAAAGAACTTTTTGTCCTGCCTTGTTCATCGCATCATTAGAACGCAGCAATGGAATCTTCTTATCTAGAGCCTCACCAGACCACGACATAAAGACACAGGGAATCATCAGTGTTGCACCATTATCAGTATGCATGATGTAGGCTGGGCTGGTGGGATCCCAGGCTGTATAACCACGTGCAGCATTGGTCATACGTATGCTACCGTTAGGGAAAGAAGAACCATCAGGCTCTCCTTTAATTAACAGGCTGCCTGAAAATTCTGTAATGGCATTTCCATCTGAGTTAGTAATAATAAATCCATCATGTTTTTCAGCCGTGATGTTGGTCAGAGGATAAAAAATATGAGAGAAGAACTTAACGCCTTTTGCGAGGGCCCAGTCTTTCATTGCTGCAGCAACAACATCTGCTACTGCCGGACTCAGGGGCTCACCGGTATGTACTGTTTTCTTTACCGCTTTAAAAGCATTTTTAGACAGAGACTCTTCCATTTTAGCCAGGTTAAAAACATCACAGGCCCAGATTTTATCCAGTGATTTTGTCTTTTTTACCGGCATCGGCTCACGATTAGTGATTTGATAAATCGCTTGAACGCGAGATTCATTTCCACTCATTTCTATTTCCTCAGATTTGGAGTTACAAAATTAACGTTACTTCAGGGCACAAATAAACTGGAATCACCAGGGCTTCCGATTAACAGGAAGCATCCAGTGGCGCAATATCAGACTGCAGACTATTCCGGCCAGCCCTCTGATAAAAACGCATCAGATCAGGAAAGCAACATAACGGCTACATGTATTTTAAGCAAAAACTATGCCAGAATTAAACCAATGATTCCCTGCCAAGGGTAAATGCCTAAGCATATGAAATAATGATAAATATCTGGCTTTTACGTAGAGAACTAGAGGTGTCAGAAAAATACTTATGATTATTAATGAACCGCAGGTGTGCATAATGCACACACATAGTGCGTTTAATATATCTAACCTGCAGGCTGTAATCCAGCAAAACAGCCGTTTTCATTGCCACAGCTGCGCCTCAAGCTAAACCTTACCGACTGATTAGCGGCAATTCCATAGCGCCATAAACCTGTTATTTTGCGCTATAATCAGCGGTTACAACTTTTAGCCGTAACGAATAATGACTACCCCCTATACAAACACTGAAACTGCCTCAAAACTCCTGCAAGCATTAGAACAGCGCATCCTGCTGCTCGATGGTGCCATGGGCACCATGATTCAGCGCCACAAGCTGGAAGATACTGACTATCACGGCGAGAGATTTGCTGGATGGGAAGTCAATCTCAAGGGCATGAATGACCTGCTGGTACTCACCCGGCCGGACATTATCCGGGGCATACATGAAGAATATCTTGAGGCCGGGGCAGACATCCTTGAGACTAACAGTTTTAATGCTACACCCAGCGACCTGGCCCGCTACAATCTGTCTGATTTTGCACATGAAATTAATCTCGCCGCAGCAAAACTGGCCCGGCAGGCAGCAGATAAGTACAGTACGGCCGACAAACCCCGTTTTGTAGCGGGTGTGCTGGGGCCGAATCAGAAGACCTCATCCGTCTCGGTCGATGTCAACGACCCGGGTGCACGTGCAATCACCTTCGATGAACTGGTAGATGACTACTGTGTCGCTGCACGGGCCCTTATCGAAGGCGGTGTAGATATCATTCTGATTGAAACCATTTTTGATACATTAAACGCCAAAGCGGCCGTGTTCGCGGTGGAGAAAGTGTTTGCAGAAGATGCAGTACGTCTGCCGCTGATGATCTCCGGCACCATCACCGATGCCTCCGGTCGCACCCTGTCCGGCCAAACAGCAGAAGCCTTCTACAATAGCCTGCGGCATGCTCGTCCGCTGACGATCGGTTTGAACTGTGCGCTGGGCCCCGATCAGCTGCGCCAGTACGTATCAGAGATATCACGCATTTCTGAATTCCGTATTTCAGCTCACCCGAATGCAGGACTGCCGAATGAACTGGGTGAGTATGATCTGGATGCTTCGCACATGGCAGGCTACCTTGGTGAATGGGCAGAAAGCGGCTTTCTTAATATTGTTGGCGGCTGTTGCGGCACTACACCTGTCCACATCAAGGCCATTGCCGGGGCCATAGCTGACAAAGCACCCCGTGCCCTGCCGGAGAAAGTAGCAGCCTGCCGCCTGTCCGGACTTGAACCCTGCAATATTCTGCCGGAGTCATTATTCGTCAATGTTGGTGAACGCACCAATGTAACAGGTTCTGCACGCTTCAAACGCCTGATCAAGGAAGGTGAATACGAGCAGGCACTGGACGTCGCCCGCCAGCAGGTTGAAAATGGTGCCCAGGTCATTGATATCAATATGGATGAGGGCATGCTGGAGTCAAAAGAAGCGATGGTTCAATTCCTCAATCTGGTAGGCTCCGAACCGGATATCTGCAAAGTACCCATCATGATCGATTCGTCGAAATGGGACATTATCGAAGCCGGCCTTAAATGTGTACAGGGCAAGGGCATCGTCAACTCCATCTCGATGAAGGAAGGAGAAGAAAACTTCCTCAAACAGGCAAGGCTTTGCCGTCAGTACGGGGCAGCGGTCATCGTCATGGCATTTGATGAACAAGGTCAGGCTGATACCCATGTGCGCAAGGTTGAGATCTGCACACGCGCCTATAAGCTGCTGACAGAGGAAGCCGGCTTTCCGGCTGAAGACATCATCTTCGACCCGAATATTTTTGCAATTGCCACTGGTATCGAGGAGCACAATAATTACGGCGTCGACTTCATCGAAGCCACCCGTGACATCAAACAAACATTGCCTCACGCGCTGGTTTCCGGTGGCGTATCAAATGTCTCATTCTCCTTCCGTGGCAATAACCCGCTACGTGAGGCGATACATGCGGTGTTCCTCTATCATGCCATCGGCGCCGGAATGGACATGGGTATAGTCAATGCCGGTCAACTGGCCATTTATGACGAGCTGCCGGAAGAACTTCGCGAACGTGTCGAAGACGTCGTCCTGAACAGGCGCGATGATGCAACTCAGCGGCTGCTGGATATAGCCGAAAAATACCGTGGTGATGGCAGTGTAGAGGCAGAAGACAAAGGTAAGGAATGGCGAGAACTGCCGGTGACGGAACGACTCTCGCATGCACTGGTCAAGGGTATTACTGAATTCATCGAAGAAGATACCGAGGAAGCACGGCTGCTTGCCGATACACCGATCGAAGTTATCGAAGGGCCATTGATGGATGGCATGAATGTCGTCGGTGATCTTTTCGGTGCCGGCAAGATGTTCCTGCCGCAGGTGGTCAAATCAGCACGCGTCATGAAAAAAGCCGTCGCCTGGCTGATGCCCTATATCGAGGCAGAGAAATCAGAAGGCCTTAGCAGCCAGGGAAAAATCCTGCTGGCAACCGTCAAAGGTGATGTGCATGACATCGGTAAGAACATCGTTGCCGTCGTTCTGCAATGTAATAATTATGAGACCATCGACCTCGGTGTCATGGTGCCGGCAGAAACTATCCTTAAAACCGCCATCGAAGAGAATGTCGATATCATCGGCCTGTCCGGCCTGATTACCCCGTCACTCGATGAAATGGTAAACATGGCCAGAGAAATGCAGCGCCTGGATTATAAGCTGCCGTTAATGATTGGCGGTGCCACGACATCAAAGATACACACAGCAGTGAAAATTGCCCCGCAATATAATGGCGCATCTGTTCATGTACTGGATGCCTCACGTGCCGTCGGCGTTGCTAACAGCCTGCTGCAGGAAGAGGGTCGCGAGGCATTTATAAAACAGATTAATGAGGATCATGAAGCCCTGCGTGTACGGCGTGCCGGCAATCAGCAGGCGCGCAAGCTGGCGAGCATGGAACAGGTGCATGACAACCGCTTCCGCAGTGAAGACTCAGGTTATGTGCCGATCAAACCCTCCTTTCTCGGTATCCGCCAGTTTGATGATTATTCACTGGAAGAAATTTCGAAATTCATCGACTGGTCACCTTTCTTCCATACCTGGGAACTGAGCGGGCGTTATCCGGCAATTTTTGATCATCCTGAAAAAGGGGTGCATGCACGTGAGTTGTATGATGACGCACAGGTAATGCTAAAAAAGATCATCGATGGAAAATGGCTGCAGGCACAGGCTGTGGTAGGGTTTTTCCCGGCCAACAGCATCGAGCATGATGACATCAATGTCTACACCGATGATCAGCGCAAGGACATACGGCTGAAACTTCACGGCATACGCCAGCAAATGGTCAAAAAGGATGCACCTAACCTTTGTTTATCTGATTACCTGCAGCCGGAAAGCAGTCATGTTGCCGATTATATAGGTGCCTTTATTGTCACCACGGGGCTGGGTATCGAGGAAAAACTGGCTGAATTTGAAGCGGATCATGATGACTATAGTTCCATCTTGCTGAAAGCCATGGCAGACCGCCTGGCAGAAGCCTTTGCCGAACTGATGCACCAGCGCACACGGCGTGAGCTCTGGGGTTATGCCGCCGATGAGAAACTGACTAATGAACAGTTAATTAGAGAAGACTATCAGGGCATCCGGCCGGCACCCGGTTACCCTGCCTGCCCTGACCACACGGAGAAGGCATTACTCTGGCAGCTGCTGGAAGCAGACCAGCGTTCAAAAGTAACCCTCACCGACAGCTATGCCATGTACCCGGCTGCCGCCGTAAGCGGCTTCTACTTTGCTCACCCCGATGCGCGTTATTTCGGTACCGGCCGTATCGGCCAGGATCAGGTAGAAAATTATGCCCGACGCAAGGATATGCCAAAGGTAGAAGTTGAGCGCTGGCTGGCACCTGTGCTGGCTTATGAGCCGGATGATAATTGAACAAAGTTTCAAGTTTCAAGTCCGAAGTCAAAGAACTTGAATTCTTGAAACTTGAAACCTGACACTTGAAACTGGAGTTTTTATGCCAAACATAAATGAAAAAGAACTAAACGAATTACGCGAAAACCTGCTGACTTATAAAAAACAACTGCAGCAGGAAATACATGATGAATTAATCAAGGAAGGCAGTGGTGATGCTATTTCATTAGCCGGCAAGGTGCACGATAAGCAGGAAGAATCCCTGAGTGAGATGCTGACTGAGATCAATCTTGCCATGCTGTCTCAACATCAGCATGAACTGAAAAATCTTGAGCGTGCTCTCATACGTATGGGCAATGATGAGTATGGCATCTGTATCGATTGCGATGCGCCGATTGCCATTGCCCGTCTGCAAGCTTATCCAACGGCTGTACGTTGTATCAGTTGCCAGGCAAAACACGAGCAGGCATGAATTGATCAGAGATTCCCGACAGCACTAAAAAAATGCGGCCTGGCTGGAAATTCTGGATAGACCGCGGCGGTACCTTTACCGATGTCGTCGCCTGCGATCCGGTAGGCGCACTGCACACGCATAAACTGCTGTCGGAAAATCCCGGGCAGTACCCTGATGCTGCAATTGCCGGTATCCGGCACATCCTGTCACTAGACAACTCAGACCCCATCCCTGCTGGACAGATTAACAGTGTCCGTATGGGAACTACAGTGGCCACCAATGCGCTGCTTGAACGCAAGGGCTCTCCCGCAGTTCTTGTCATCACCGAAGGCTTTGCCGACGCCCTGCGTATTGGATCGCAAAACCGACCGGACATATTTGCGCTGGATATTAATCTTCCTGAAACCCTGTATGACTATGTTGTAGAAATACCGGAACGTATCAGTGCAACAGGAGATATTGTAAAGCCACTTGATACTGCAGCGGTTCTCTCATCTCTGCAACAGACGTACGAAGCAGGATACCGCGCCTGTGCCATAGTGCTGATGCACGGCTATCACTACCCCCGGCATGAAGAAGCTGTCGCGAAGCTTGCCCGGCAATGCGGCTTCGAACAAATTTCTCTTTCGTCGCAATGCAGTCCTCTGCCCCGACTGGTCTCACGCGGTGATACCACAGTTGCCGATGCCTATTTATCACCGATACTCAAGCGTTACGTGAATCAGATAAAAAATGAGCTGGGAGATATTCCTTTATTATTTATGCAATCCACAGGCGGTCTCTGTCATGCCAGAGCTTTTGCAGGCAAGGATGCAGTTCTTTCCGGCCCGGCCGGTGGAGTAGTCGGCGGAATAGAAACTGCCCGGCTTGCCGGATTCGATCACCTGATCGGTTTTGATATGGGTGGCACCTCCACTGACGTCTGGCATTATGCCGGCGACTATGAGCATCAATCTGAAAATATCGTTGCCGGTATCCGCCTGCGTACACCGATGATGCGGATAAATACTGTTGCGGCCGGGGGTGGCTCAATTCTTCATTACAACGATGGACGTTTTCAGGTCGGGCCTGACTCGGCCGGTGCCAACCCGGGGCCTGCATGCTACCGACACGGCGGCCCTTTAACTGTGACCGACTGCAACGTACTGCTGGGAAAGATACAGCCAGGTCATTTCCCATCAGTGTTCGGACTGGAGGGAGACTTACCTCTCGATTATCAGGTGGTTGCAGAAAATTTTACGAAATTTTCTGCTGCCGGCAAGCTGAATGGAAACGAAAATCACCTGCTTATTGCAGAAGGCTTCCTCACCATCGCTATCGAAAACATGGCACAGGCGATAAGAAAGATCTCTGTTCAGCGTGGTTACGATGTCAGTCGATACACGCTCTGTGTTTTTGGTGGTGCCGGTGGCCAGCATGCCTGCCTGGTAGCCGATGCGCTGGGTATGAAGACTATCTACTGCCATCCCATGGCGGGGGTGCTTTCTGCCTACGGCATAGGTCTGGCGGCAATCAGTACAGTGCATGAAAAAGCCTTAGGCCAGACCCTGACGGCTGATTCAGCTGTCCGCTTACAGAAACAACTGGAACAATTGACTAATGCCGGACTGAACGATCTTAGGCAACAGGGGGTAAAGGGCACTGAGACGCAAACACTTGCACGCCTTTTCCTGCGCTACTCAGGCTCTGATACAACGCTTGAACTTGCCTTCAGCACCGGGGTTGAAGAACTTATCAAAACATTCACTGAAGAGCATCATCAACGATTTGGCTATTCTAACCCAACCAGCCCCATCATCATCGAGAGCCTGCGAGTAACCGTTTCAACGCAGCCTGAGAAGCCTGCGAACAAGTTTTTTCAACATTACGAACATTTAATTAAAACCGAACAGACGAAATTTTTTAGTGCTGGCAGTATGCATCAGGCCAGCATTGTTAAAAGAGCAAACCTGCCTGCAGGGCAGACCATAAAGGGCCCGGCAATTATCACAGAAGACACAGGCACGCTGATCGTAGAACCCGATTGGCAGGCTGAAGTCATGCAGGATATGGCCATCGTGCTGACACGTATCGTTAAGCAATCTACAGGTCAAAAAATTGATAACAGTCGTAATGCCGATCCTGTGCTGCTGGAGATTTTCAATCGTCGCTTCATGGCCATTGCCGAACAGATGGGACTGGTGCTTGAGCGCACCAGCCATTCGGTAAACATCAAGGAACGCATGGATTTTTCCTGTGCCCTGTTTACAGCCGATGGAGACCTGATAGCCAATGCGCCACATATCCCTGTCCACCTGGGTTCGATGTCGGATTCCGTGCGGGCAGTGATCAATAAATTTAAGGATGACATCAGCCGTGGAGATTCATTTATCCTTAATAACCCTTATCAGGGCGGCACTCACCTTCCGGACATCACCGTCATCACGCCCGTATTTGAACAAGATAAGGATGATACGCAAAATAAATCACTGCTTTTCTTCGTTGCCTCACGCGGCCATCATGCCGACATTGGCGGCATTACACCCGGATCGATGCCAGCCAGCAGCCAGAGCATCAATGAAGAAGGCATCTTGCTGGATAATATTCGTTTCGTTAACAACCATCAGCTTGATGAAAATTTTCTGAATGGGCTGTTAACTCAGAATCAATATCCAGCACGTAACCCGGAACAGAATATTGCTGACCTCCGTGCCCAAATGGCAGCCAACCAACAGGGCATTAACGAACTACTCATATTACTGGATGAGTTTGGTGTAAATGTGGTCAGCGATTACATGGATCATGTACTGAACAATGCGGAAATGACTGTCAGAAAACTCCTTGGCACACTTGAAGGTGGCCAGTTTTCCTGTGAGTTGGATAATGGTGCAAAGATCAACGTCAGCATTAAGGTAAACCAGAAGAGACAAACTGCTGTTATCGATTTCAATGGAACTTCTGAACAACTGGCTTCAAACTTCAATGCACCCGCTTCGGTTTGCCGCGCGGCGGTACTCTATGTTTTTCGTTGCCTGGTAAACAAAGACATACCTCTAAATGAAGGATGCCTGCGCCCACTGGAACTACAGATACCCGAGCATAGCTTCATCAACCCGGCTTATCCGGCAGCCGTAGTCGCAGGCAACGTTGAAACATCACAAATAATTGTAGACTGCCTGTTCGCCGCACTGGGTGCGATGGCCGCTTCACAGGGTACGATGAATAACTTCACCTTCGGCAATGAACACTTCCAGTACTATGAAACACTGTGTGGCGGCACAGGCGCTGGCCCGGATCACCACGGTGCCAGTGCCGTACAATCTCACATGACAAACTCCCGTCTCACCGACCCCGAAATACTTGAGCAGCGCTTCCCTGTTCAGGTGGAATATTTTAAGGTAAGAAATGATAGTGGCGGAAAAGGAAAATTTAGCGGCGGTGAAGGTATAGAACGCTGCCTGCACTTCAAGCAGCCGATGCAGGTTTCAATACTCAGCAACCGGAGAAAAACCAGACCCTTCGGCCTGGCCGGTGGTAATGCTGGAGCCTGTGGTGAAAACTGGTATATTGACCCCGAAGGAAAACAACAGGCCCTGCCCTCCTGTATTGAAGTTGAGGTACCTGCCGGGGGGTCGATACTGATTAGAACACCTGGAGGCGGTGGTTACGGGAAGGAAAGATACGGTACCAGGGATAAAGGACGAAAGACATAATCATGACGGGGGTTTTCTTTCGTCTTTCGTCTTTCGTCTTTCGTCTTGAAACTTGAAACTTGAAACTTGAAACTAATAATCCAAACTTGAATAATCCAATCAACCTCGACGTTTTCTTTATTTCCGACCGCACCGGCATTACTGCCGAGGCTCTCGGCAGGAGTCTGCTAACGCAGTTTAATAAAGGCGAATGCCGCTATACTGTACTGCCGTATATCGATACAGAAGAAAAATTATCATTGCGTATCCAGCAAATAAAAACAGTTAACAATGCTGATAGACAAATAATCGTTTTCAGTACACTCTCAGATATAAACCTGTGTCAAAGGCTGATGAATGAAGACTTTTTTGTACTGGATTTATTTGCCACCTGCCTGCCTCCTTTACAGTCAGCCATGCATCAGCACAGCTCGCCTTCTATCGGACAGACGCACGGCATGGGTGACCAGAACCAGTATCTTGCCCGTATGGATGCGGTGAATTTCACCCTGAATGTTGACGATGGACTACGAACCAAAGATTATCAGGATGCAGATATAATATTGGCGGGCGTATCACGGTCGGGCAAAACACCTACCTGCCTCTACCTGGCCATGCAATTTGGCATCCGTGCCGCTAATTACCCGCTAGTTGACGAAGACCTGGAAAAGGGTAGACTGCCTGATGCACTAAGACCATGGAAAGCTAAACTCTATGGTCTTGCAATCGACCCGGATTCTTTACAAAAAATACGTCAGAGTCGTATGCCTGACAGTCGCTATGCATCAATCGAGCAGTGTCGTAAAGAAATAAAACTGGTCGAAAGTTTGTATCAACAGGAAAATATAACTGTCGTAGAATCGAGCAGCATGTCAGTCGAAGAACTGGCAACCACCCTGATGCAGAAGGCAGAGTTAAGAAGACAGTATTAAAAAATGAAAAGCAGAAAAGTTTTTAGCAGTTTCTTTGAACTTGAAGGACACTTCTATTAATTAAACTTTTCCGTCATTGCGAGCGCAGCGCGGCAATCTCATTGTTAGGAATCAATGACTTAGAGATTGCTTCATCGCTACGCTCCTCGCAATGACGCATTAATAGATGTTCCCTTAAGCTTTAAACTGAACTTATTAGGAGTTTTGATGGGTATTATTCGAGGATTCATAGGAGCGTTAATTTTATTCTTTGACTGGGTTTTCACTCCCAGGGGCGTTAAAAGAGATGCTGGGCTACAGAAAATAATTGACGAACAAATTGCCGGGCTGTCTTTATATCAATTTAAAGCCTGCCCTTTTTGCGTAAAGGTACGCCGGGCATTGAAGCGTAATTCCTTGAACATCCCGATATATGATGCAAAGCGTGATGAATTCAGGCGGGGTGAACTGCTGCAAGGGGGCGGAAAGATAAAAGTCCCCTGCCTTCGCATTGAAGAAAAAAATGGAGATGTGCGCTGGATGTATGAATCTAATGACATCATCGACTACCTTGAGGCACAGGTTGCTGAAATCAGTTCTGTGTGAGCATGTTTTCTATATGCTGGCTGCAATTGCTGCCCGGCGCCATGCAAGGGATATTGGGCTGTTTGCTTACACGGATGAGACTGCCGAGTGTATGACTCACTTACAGCCGGGAACCTGCTAATCCATGAAAATCCAGGCCAACTTGCTCGCTGATGAGTGCTGAGTGATACTACGATTCTATTCTCTCTCAAGATGAAGGAACCACAATGACCAGCGTCAAACGTCTCGTCCTCGATGTGCTTAAACCTCACCATCCGAACACTCTCGAATTTGCCCGTGCCATTGCGGCGTCAGGAGAGGGCTACCAGGTTGATATCCATGTCCTGGAAGTGGATGAGCAAACCGAGACACTGCAGGTGATGATAGAGGGTAATAGTCTTGATTTTGAACTGATCAGCGGCGTGATCAATGAAAATGGAGCATCACTCCACAGCATCGACGAGGTCTCAGTCGTCGGTAAGTGATACACCAATTGTAAACAGGATCTAATCGGCGGCAGCGATGGAATTGAAACAGATCAAAACCCTGTTGGAGATCTCCCGCTCCAGGGAAATCATGCGCCGCTACTTTGTCGTCAACGGCTTCGATGGTGCCTTGACTATGCTCGGGTTGATCATGGGCTTCTACGTCAGTGATTATGTCGAGCTCGCTGTGGTAATCACTACCTGCCTTGCTGCAGCGCTTGCCCTCGGCATGAGCGGCATATCCAGCGCTTACATCTCCGAAGCAGCGGAACGGCGCCGCACCCTGCTGGCACTCGAAAAGGCGATGGTCACGTCACTGGATGAGAGCCACCACGCCCGGGCGGCGACATGGATCCCCTGGCTGGTGGCCCTGGTCAATGGCGTTGCGCCACTGATTATTGCCCTGATCATCATTCTACCGCTGTGGCTTGCACACAAGGGTATGCTGCTGCCACTCAACCCCATGACAACGGCGATGCTTGTAGCAATGCTGATCATTTTCCTGCTCGGCGTCTTTCTTGGCCGTATCGGAGGGACCTTCTGGCTCTGGAGCGGCCTGCAGAGTCTGGCAGTCGCCTCGATGACAGTGGGTCTGATTTATCTCCTTGCTTGAGCGCTAGCATCCGGGATGCATTTCATGACACAAAGGCACCTCATGCTTCAAACTTGGTCTGCCCGTCCTGCTCATGTATCGCCGTCTGGATCTTGATTAATTCCATAATATTGTCGAGATTGATAATGCCCACCAGTTGATCGTCTTCGGTCACGGAAATAAGAGAACAGTGGCAGGTTTGCAGGCGCTCAAGGACCTTCTCAAGCGGTTCATTAATATCAGCACTCTGAATCTCTTTCTGCATCCAGGCACCGACATGGTATTGCTCTCCCTGTGCCTGCAATCCTTTCAACATGTCATCCTGTGTGAGCACTCCGACCATGATCTTGTTCACCAGTACCGGGAAGTCTTTCTGACTGCCAGCCAGAGTCAGTTCAATGGCGTGGGAAAGGGTATCATCCGGCGACAGTACCTGAAAATCTGTCAACATGGCCCGGCCTGCTGCCGTATCGTGCAAACTTGATTTGATCTGTTCGGTCCCTGCTTCGGCTGCCGCCCCTATCCATACAAACAGGGCAATAAAAAGCAGGAAGGGGTTGTAGAGCAGCCCGATTAAGCCTAACCACAGGGCAAACCCCTGCCCTACTTTGGCGGCCACCTGGGTGGCCCGGTTATGGTTCATGCGCATCGAAAGAACCGCCCTTAACACTCTACCCCCATCCATAGGAAATGCTGGCAGCAGATTGAAGACAGCGAGTATGATATTGACTACCATCAGCTTTTGCAGAAATGAAACATTGGCAAAGTCAAGCTGGTCTGTTTGCAGTGAGCCACTCGCCGAAAGCCACAACCAAAGAACCACTGCAATAACCAGATTTACTGCCGGCCCTGCCAGTGCCACGGCAATTTCCTGTTTTGGATCATCGGGCATACGCTCCATGTCGGCCACACCGCCGATAGGCAACAGGATAATTTTCCGTGTACGAATGCCGTAACGCCGCGCGGTCAGAGCGTGCCCCAGTTCATGCAATACCACACAGGCAAATAGCGCGATGATAAAGCTCACACCGCTGAAAACAGCTGCCGGGTTGCCGCTCACCATCCAGAAGCTCAGACCGATCCAGGCGATGAGAATGAAAAAGGTGGCATGAACGTAGACGTCAATGCCGGCAAGACGGACAATTTTCCAGGACCATTTCATATGGGTAGCTCCATTCAGGAACCTCTGATTAATTCTGATCGAAGTAGATTGTGATCTAAAATGTTCAGATTTGAGGCGGAAATTGCACGTAATAGCTGGCTATTGCGAAGGTTTTCAACGAAAAAGCTGGATATTTTAGACGTAAGATACGAGTTCATGAATTGATCAGAGGTTCCTTAATTACCTGTTTCGATTCAGGTGCCGTACAAAATATTTCTCTAGCTCAACCAGAAACAATACAGAGGAGGCAACCAGCAGGATAATTAGCCAGATATTTAAGCCTATTGCCGTGGTGCCAAACAAGGCCTGCATTGGCGCAAGGTAGGTAAAACCAAGCTGTAATATGATGAGCACAGCAATGGCAATCAGCACATAACGGTTGCCGGTTAATCCTGCCTGGTTAAATACCGGAGCCGTGATATAACGAGAATTGAATAAATAAAAAATCTCGAACATGACCAGTGTATTCACAGCAACCGTACGTGCATGCTCGATACTGACACCTTGCTCCATCTCCCATAGAAAAAGCCCGAATGTTCCAGTCATCAGAATAATGGAGACAAACGAAACACGCCAGATAAGATGGGGCGTCAGTATCGGTTCACGGGCATCACGCGGCGGGCGCTGCATAACATTCTGTTCGGGCGGTTCAAATGCCAGCGCCAGCGCCAGGGTAACAGCCGTCACCATATTCACCCAGAGTATCTGCACCGGCGTTAACGGCAGCTGCTGAAAACCA
>JAYEGM010000088.1:0-15223 GCA_034659075.1 Pseudomonadota bacterium | reverse complement strand
TTCATTGTTTCATCGCTGGTTCTGGGTTATGCGCTTGATAGTAATCCAGCTTCACTGGTTTTACCGGTAGTGTTGATGCTCCTGATAGCTATTTTTATTACTACCTTATTCATACCTGATGCCGGAAAACCGCCACATGTCGAACAGGGTGGAATAATGAGGTATATACTTCAATATCCCGAACTGATGAGTTTCCTGGCGGTCTGCTTCCTATTGCAGGCCAGTCATGCACCGTATTACACCTTTTATACACTCTATCTGAGTGACTATGGCTACAGTAAAACAGTTATCGGGGTTTTATGGGCCCTGGGGGTGTTGTTCGAGGTTATGCTATTTCTCGCGATGCACCGCTTTCTCAGGCCTGTACGGTTTCGAGCTCTGTTAGTCGGCAGTTGTCTTCTCACCAGTCTGCGTTGGCTGCTTATCGGGCTATTCCCTGAATCATTACCGCTGCTGGTACTGGCCCAGGTACTGCATGCGATAAGCTTCGGGCTGTTTCATGGTGTGGCTGTATCAATGGTCCACCGCTATTTTACCGGCAAGCATCAGCACCGGGGGATGGCCTTATATGGCAGTATCAGCTTTGGTGCGGGTGGCGCTGTGGGCAGCCTGGTCAGTGGCTATTTGATGGGCTGGGCAGGAGCGGGAATAACCTTTGCAGTTGCCAGCCTGACAGTGCTCATTGCCGCAGTACTTGCATGGTTTACAGTTAAGGGTACCTTTATAAACTCATGAATAATCATCTTGCGTTCAAAACCGGCCATCTCTGCGTTAAGCATCTTCGCAATAGCTAGCTATTACGTGCGATCCTTGCCTTGATATGACCAGTTTTGAATCACAATCTGAACTATCCAGAATTAATAGAGCTACCCTAAAGGAAAGTTTGTAAAGCCGGTATAAATGGATCAACATGTAATAGAGTTATGAACCGCTAAGACGCTAAGGACACAAAGAAAACCGTATAGGATGTGTGAACTCTGTTTATTAACCCACGAGATGAAATGATACAAACTGAAAGAAAAGTAGAGCTTCTGTCACCGGCAGGCACGCTGAAGAGCCAGCATTATGCAATGGCCTTTGGCGCAGATGCGGTGTATGCCGGTCTGCCTCGCTATTCACTGCGGGTGCGCAATAATGATTTTGACATCGAGAACCTGTCTGTCGGCATTGAAGCGGCGCATGCTCAGGGCAAGCGTTTTTTTGTTGCCGTTAATATCATGCCGCATGGCAGCAAGTTAAAAACCTTTCTGGCCGACATGGCAAAAATTGTTGTGCTGAAGCCGGATGCTTTGATTATGTCTGATCCGGGGCTGATTATGCTGATCAGGGAAAACTGGCCGGAAATGCCGATTCATCTATCCGTACAGATGAATACCGTCAATGCGGCAGCAGTAAAATTCTGGCAGGGTGTCGGTATCGAACGGATTATTCTGTCGCGTGAGCTTTCACTGGCAGAGGTTGAGGAGATTCGTCAGCAATGCCCGGATATCGAGCTGGAAGTCTTTGTCCATGGTTCGCTCTGCATAGCCTATTCCGGTCGCTGTCTATTGTCCGGTTATTTCAATCATCGCGACCCTAACCAGGGCAGCTGTACAAACTCCTGCCGCTGGGATTATAAAGTTGCCGGTGAAGAAACCGAGGCCGGCATCACGCAGGGCAGTCAGGATTACCAGGCAGACAACCGGCACGAAAAAGCACAGCATGTGATGCTGCTGGAAGAATTTAATCGGCCCGGCGAGTTAATGCCGATAGAGGAAGACGAACACGGCACCTACATCATGAACTCCAAGGACCTGCGTGCGGTAGAACATGTTACACAGCTGGTCGAAATGGGTGTTGATTGCCTGAAGATAGAAGGCCGCACCAAGTCCCATTATTATGCCGCCAGGACCAGCCAGATCTACCGTCAGGCGATCAATGATGCGCTGGCTGGCAGGGAATTTGATCCTTCACTAATGGGTAACCTGGAGTCACTGGCCAATAGAGGCTATACCGACGGTTTCTTCGTCCGCCACCACAGCGAGGAACTGCAGCGCTATCACGACAATGCTTCGACCTCGCAACGACAGATGTTTGTCGGTGAAGTAATGCAGCAGAATGATGATGGAACATCGCTGATTGATGTTAAAAACAAGTTCCTGGTAGGAGACAGCCTCGAGTTGTTGACCCCTACGGGAAATATTTCTTTCAAACTCAATGAAATGCAGGACAAAGACGGTAAGCCGCTGGAAGTGGCACCGGGTGGCGGGTGGAAGGTCAGGATTCCGTTGCCGGCAGAAGCGGGGGAATATGGGCTGCTGGTAAGAGATTTATAAGTTTCAAGTTTCAAGTTTCAAGTTTCAAGTTTCAAGTTTCAAGTTTCAAGTCAAAAGACTAAAAGCTCTGACTACAGAGGACACGGAAAAATAATGCAGAATTATGGTGTAGGGCTGCTGCGTCAAGCTGATTATTTTTTCCACAGCACTCTTTGTGGTTAACCGACTTTGATTTTGATCTTGAAACTTGAAACTTGAAACTTCTTTTTATCCTATTAATGCCTCTAACACCGCCGTCCACGTCTTCGCAATATTCTCCCGGTTATACCCCCCACCCCCGGTAACTAATAAGCGCCCCTGGCAATGTTCATCGGCAATTTGGCTCAGTCGTTGAGTTGCGTGCGCATGGGCATCCGGGGTCAATGCCATGTGTGTGATAGGGTCGCCCAGGATGCTGTCGGCACCGGCCTGCAGAATGATGAATTCAGGTGCTGCTTCTGCCAGGAAATCTTCAATTTTGTTCCATGCTTTAAAGAAATCTTTATCCTGTACATTGGGAGGGGAAAGGGGAAGGTTCAGCTTGCACCCTCTTGCGATGCCAGTACCCGTTTCTGAGCTGAAACCGGTGCCGGGGTAGAGATAATGGCCGTCTTCATGAATATCTGCGATGTAAATGTCCGGATCATCCTCATATTCATAGAACACACCATCGCCATGATGGGCATCGATATCGACATAAGCGATGCGTTGAATCTCATGATTCCTGCGTAGTTCCTCAATTAAAATTCCGATATCGTTCACTGCACAAAATCCGGCAGCAGTGTTGCGGCGGGCATGGTGCAGGCCGGCTATCGGTACGAATACCCTGTTTGTCCTGCCAGACAGGATTCGTCTGGCGCCATCAAGTACGCTACCAGCTACTGCAGAAGCAGATTGATAGATGCCAGGAAAAGCAGGGGTGTCGCCACAGTCCAGCGACCCTGATCCACTGGCAGATAACCGGATTAGCTTTTCAATGTAGGCTTGAGTATGAAAGTATTCCAGCTCATCTATACTGGCACTAACAGGCTTGGCAACAGTTGCCTGTTTATCCAGATCCTGGTTGCAGGCGTTATTCCAGAAAGCATCCAGCCGGTCCGGGCCAAACGGATGATCCTCCCCAAAGCCATATGCAGCCAGTGCTTCACCGTAGTAGACAGTGACCATATTAAAGATCCTGTTTTAGCAATAACATGTAACCAGAGTTTTCCTGGCAAGATGTCTCTGATAATGCCATGAATAGCAGGACGATTGTAATTTGCTAGGCTATACTTGTCAGGAATTATGACGAATTCAAGACCCAATAGAGCATCATTTTCCAGATTTAACTTATTTTTCCAGGGATGCCTGTTTCTGATACTGACAAGCTCTTACATCTCCGTAGCGAGTGCATGGACCTGTGTTTATGTGTCTTCTTACCATAAAGGATACGCATGGTCAGACGGTATAGAACGAGGCTTGCGTACCGAACTGAAGGGGCATTGTGATTTGATTCAGTTCAATATGGATACAAAGCGGAACAAAAGCGAACTCTATAAAATACAAAAAGCACGAGAAATAGCGGCTAAAGTTAAGAAAATTCAGCCTGATGTACTGATTGTCTCAGATGATAATGCCGCCAAGTACCTGGTCGTTCCTTACTTTAGAGGTGGAAGAATACCGGTAGTATTTAGTGGCATCAACTGGACAGTTGATGAATACGGATTCCCTGCCAGCAATGTTACAGGGATGATAGAAGTAGCCCCGGTATTTCCAATGCTTGAATGGGCACAAAAGCTGACAGCTCAGGGCAAAAAGGGATTGTACATTGGGGCAAATACTCTTACTGAAACAAAGTTTCTGAAGCAGGTAGTGAAAGTAGCAACTGATATGGATATGATTATAGATGGTGCGCTGGTCGATACCATGGATGACTGGCAAAATGCTTATCAGCAGGCAGCAGGTGCAGATTTTATTATTTTAGGTAGTCCATCAGGTATTGTGGACTGGGACATTAATTTGGCAAAAGAAATTGTAATAAAATCTGCTGAAAAACTTATTCTGGTGAATTATGACTGGATGATGCCTATTGCGATGCTTGGTTTTGTTGAGATCCCTGAAGAGCATGGGAGATGGACCGCAAAGACAGCAATTGCGATCCATGGAGGCCTGCCGATACAGCGCATACCAATAATTACCAGTCGAAAATGGGAGGTGTATGAGAACCGGCAATTGTTAAAACTTTCAGGTATCAAAATTCCAAAGGTTTTACGTGCGAGGGCAAAGAAATTTACCCAGGGGATAGACGATGGCAACAAGTAACAGGCAACTGAGGAGTCCCCGTCTACGGGGTATTTTCTTTGCAGCACTTGTTCTGTTGGGTGGCCTGTTTGTCATGTTTGCTGATTGGCAAGCAGAGAAAAAGAAGTTTCTGAATTATTCTGATCTAATATATCAGGGACTTGCTCAGCGACTGTTAACAGCGGAAGGGGTCATCACAGCGCTGGTCTCGTTTGGTCAGGATGGGGATATTGATGGAGGAAGCGCTGACAGCGTTTTACAGGATCTGGTCCACACTTATCCGTATATATACGCACTGGCCAAACTTGACTGGGTTCGCAATCGCGAACGCAGAGCCTATGAAAAGAACCTGCAGGAAACTGGCCTGGCGGGTATGCTGATCCGCGAACATGATCAGGATCAAAATATTTTTGTTAAGGCCCGTAAGAGGAATGCCTACCTGGTGACTAGCATGCTGGTTCCGATGGAACCTGTGACATCCCAATTACTTGGTCTGGATTTGCTGGTGAATGATGAGGTTGAAGAAGCTGTTTACCTGGCGATGGAAAATAGTGCAGTTTCATTGATCAATAGTCCTGAAATCCTTAATGGCCAGTCAGGTCTGGTCATGCTGAAAAATACCTACTATGGCCGCCTGCACCCTGAATCATTGCTGGAGAGCAAACGTCAGATTAATGGTGCAGTGATGCTTTATATTAACCAGCAGAAGATGGTTTCTTCTGTAACAGAAAACTTCCCTGATATTAATTTTGAGTTGACATTGCTTGATATAAATTCATCTGAAACAGGCAATAAAAAGGTGGTTGAAAACCAGGAAAATGCTCAGGAATTCTTAGCCTCTCTGTTTACATTTACCCAGCAGCGGGTAATTAAAGTCGCAAACCGGGATGTCCTGTTAAAAGTGAGTGGCATATATTCCCCGGGTTTAATGCAAATGTTCATTGCAGCCACCGTTATGCTATTGATTGCCGTTGTATTAGGAGTATGGAGTGCATCGCGTAAGCAGCAGATGGTTGCATCGGAAAATCAGGAAAAAGCCTTTAGGAACTGGTTCAGTGAACGTGAAAGGGCAGAAGTGACATTAAGTTCTATCACTGATGCGGTGATCACTACTGATAAAGATTACAAAGTCACTTTTCTGAATCCAGTTGCAGAAAAATTTCTGGGTATCTCCAATGACAATGCCTTTGGCAAGCCTATTAAAGATGCCGTTCAGCTACTTGATGAAGAGAGCGGGGAGGTACTCGCGACTCCGCTTGAGGATTACATAGAAAAAATCACAACTGGCGAGGTAGGTAAATCCAGCCACCTGCTGGCCATGCCTGAGGGCCAGAGTCAGCTGTCAGTTGATCTTTCGTGTTCAAAACTAAAGGATATTCAGGGAAGTGAGATGGGCTCAGTTATTGTCATGCGGGACGTTACAAATGAAAGAGAGCTGAAAAATCAACTATCATACCAGGCGAGTCATGACTCTCTGACGGGTTTAGTGAATAGAGCGAAGTTTGAAGATGAACTGAAAAGGGCGATCCTCACTTGCGATGAAAGTGCTGACGGGCATGTGCTGTGTTACATGGATCTTGATCAGTTTAAAGTGGTCAATGATACATGCGGACATATTGCCGGAGATGCTTTGCTGAAGCAACTAAGCCAGATGCTGAGTAAAAGGGTTCGTGACAGTGACGTACTGGCACGTCTGGGCGGTGACGAGTTTGGCTTGTTGTTAAACAACTGTGATATTGAGAATGCCATATCCATCGCTGACACACTGCGGCTTTCTGTAAGGCAATTTATTTTTCGTTGGGATGAACGCGCATTTGATGTGCGTATCAGTATTGGCCTTGTAGCAATCACTGATCCAAAGAGTACACATGCCGAATTGATGAGTGCCGCAGATGTTGCTTGTTACATAGCTAAAGAATCGGGTAGAGACTATGTACATGCATACAAGCCAGAAGAAAAATCAGTTACTCAGCACCACGAGCAAATGCAGTGGTCACAAAGAATTCACGATGCTTTGCGTACGGACAAGTTCTTTTTAATGTTACAGACCATGGCGCCGCTGCTTTCTGCGCAATCTGACATGCAGGTACAGGAATTTCTGTTACGGATACGAATGGATGATGGCAGCATTGCAATGCCTGCAGCATTCATTCCTGCAGCGGAACGCTATGGATTGATGCGTGATGTAGATATGTGGGTGGTAGATCATAGCTTTGAAATTATTCGTGGTATAACAAAAGATGCTGATTCATCTCGCACTTATTTGTTCAGTATCAATCTTTCCGGGCAGTCGGTGGGTGACCCTGAAATTAGTGAATACATTATCAGGAAGATCAAAGAGTACGAAGTTGACCCAAGCCAGATTATGCTGGAAATAACAGAAACTGCTGCCATTACAAATTTTCAGGCGGCACTGGATTTTATTGCCAGGCTCAGTGACATTGGCTGTCGTTTTGCACTGGATGATTTTGGTGCGGGTCTCAGTTCGTTTGGCTATTTGAAACGAATGAAAGTCGACTTTTTGAAAATCGACGGGCAGTTCGTTAAAGGCATGGCTGATGACCCGATCGACCGTATGATGGTCAATAATATTACCCACCTTGCCTATGGGCTGGGTCTATTCGTTATCGCGGAGTCAGTCGAAGATGCAACATTGCTTGAAATGCTTCGTGACATCGGGGTCCATTTTGCCCAGGGCTATCATATTCAGCGTCCTACCAACATAGAAGAATGGACGAAAGAAAATACGTTGAAGACTATTTTCATGCGGACGGTTCATTGATGTTTTCCCGGCATGGCGGAAAAAATTATCAAACATGTGAATGATATGACTGCAGCGACCTTTCAGCTTCTGCATCTGTATTGTTAAAACTCCTCAGGTGTATAGGCCCTGATGCTCAGGGCATGAATTTCAGATTTCATGGCATCACCCAGTGCATCATAGACTGCCCTGTGACGTTGTACGGTATTCATATCCTTAAAGGCGTCTGCGATGATGATTACATCAAAGTGGCCACCTCCTGATTTTGCACCTTCATGCCCGGCATGTTCGAGCGACCGGTCAATTATTTCCAGACTTTCCGGCGACAGGGACGCAGTTAATTTTTCATGTATCATTTCGCTACGATTCATTGTGGGAAGACCTTTTTATACGGTTTTACTGAAACAGATGCATATACGCCTGCTTTGATATACGGGTCGTTATCGGCCCAAAGTTGTGCGTCAGATAATGACTCGAACTCAGCGACAATCAGGCTGCCGCTAAAACCGGCCGGGCCTGGATCTTCCGAATCAATAACGGGAAAGGGACCGGCAGTGAGCAGGCGTCCTTCATCCTGCAGCTGTTCAAGTCGTGCCAGGTGCTCCGGTCTCACCGATAGACGTTTATCAAGGCTATCGGGAATATCTGTTCCAATAATAGCGTAGTACATGTGTTCTCCAGGAAAGCAGGAAAAAGCTGGCATATTGTCGCACCGTCTTTGTCTGCGGGCAATTCTGATATAATGCTGGATTGACTTTAGTTTCTTAGCTTAGACATAAAATCATGGCCCAATATTTTGACATTCACCCTGAAAATCCCCAGCAGCGCCTCATTCATCAGGCGGTAGAGATTCTGAATCAGGGCGGTGTTATCGCCTATCCAACCGATTCCAGCTATGCACTGGGCTGCCACATTGGTGACAAACAGGCGTTGGATAGAATACGTGCCATCCGGCGGGTAGATGCCAAACATAATTTCACTCTGGTCTGTCGCGATCTGTCCGAGCTGTCGGCCTATGCAAAAGTTGAAAACACCGTATATCGATTATTAAAACACTACACACCAGGCGCCTATACCTTTATTCTGAAAGCGACCGGTGAAGTGCCGCGCCGTCTGCAAAATCCCAAACGGAAGACTATTGGTATTCGGATACCCGATAATAATATTACCCTGGCCCTGCTCGAGCAGCTGGATCAGCCTTTGATGAGCAGCACCTTGATTCTGCCTGATGATAATCAGCCACTGAGCGACCCACATGACATCCGTGAGCAGCTGGAATACCAGGTAGACCTGGTTATCGATGGTGGTTTTTGCGGTCTGGAGGCGACGACAGTGGTTGATATGGTCAGTGGTGCTCCGGAGGTCATCAGGCGGGGGAAAGGGGACCCGGAGCCTTTTGAATAAGAAAAATAGTTTTACGTGTTAAGTTTTATGTTTTACGTAAACCGTACTGCATTCATTTAAACTGAAACCGGCTATAATCCGACCATGGAAGAACTCTCACTGATTCAAAAGATAATTACCTGGGCAGTCCCTGTATTATTTGCCATTACGGTTCATGAGGTGGCGCATGGTTGGGTGGCGCTTTATTTCGGGGATAGTACGGCAAAGATGGCCGGACGTCTGACGCTGAATCCTGTTAAACATATAGACCCGGTTGGCACAGTGCTGGTTCCGGGCTTATTATTGGCGATGGGTGGTTTTCTGTTCGGCTGGGCAAAACCTGTGCCGGTAAACTTTGCTAATCTGAGGCACCCCAAACGGGACATGATCTATGTGGCACTGGCAGGCCCGGGAGCGAATTTGCTGATGGCATTCATCTGGGGGGTAGTTGGCCTGATCGCGCAGTATTTGCCGGGCTATGTTGCCTTACCGCTATTGTTTATGTCTGTCGCGGGACTTTACATCAACGCCATTCTAATGCTGATCAACCTGATACCTGTACCGCCGCTGGATGGTGGCAGGGTGGCGGTTGGTTTACTGCCACTGTCACTGGCCAGGCCCTACAGCAAGCTGGAACCCTATGGTCTATTTATAATGCTAGGCCTGCTGGCAACCGGCATGCTGGGGAAGATTCTTCTTTTACCTCTTTCTGCTTTTCTTTCTTTTATGGCATCATTGTTCTCTATTCCGGTCTTCGGGCTGGTGCAATATATAACCTGATACGGAGTCTAGATTGATAACAACTTCTGGCAGACCGGAAAGAGTAGTTTCCGGCATGCGTCCCACCGGTCGTCTACACCTTGGTCATTATCATGGTGTGTTGAAAAACTGGGTAAGTTTGCAGCATGAATATGACTGCTTTTTCTTTGTCGCGGACTGGCATGCTATGACTACCCACTATGAAGAGCCGAATGTCATTTCCGAGAATATTCAGGACATGGTGATTGACTGGCTGGCGGCGGGTATCGATCCCGGTAATGCGACGTTATTTATTCAGTCGCGGGTGCCGGAACATGCTGAGTTGTCATTGTTATTTTCCATGTTTATGCCGTTGGGCCGGCTGGAACGGGTGCCTAGTTTCAAGGATCAACAGGAGAAACTGCGCGAACGCGATCTGGCTACGCTGGGCTTTCTCGGATATCCCTTACTGCAGGCGGCTGATATTCTGATCTACCGCGCAGGTCTGGTGCCGGTTGGTGAGGATCAGGTGCCACATATCGAACTGACCCGGGAAGTCGCTCGTCGCTTTAACCATTTATATGGGCGGGAACCCGGTTTTGAAGAAAAAGCCGAAGCGGCGATTAACAAGATGGGTAAGAAACCGGCAAAAATGTATCGAAGTTTACGTACTGCCTATACTGAGCAGGGTGACCATGAAGCGCTGGCACGTGCACGTGCCCTGCTGGATGATCAGAAGAACCTTACACTGGGTGACAAGGAACGTTTGTTTGGTTACCTGGAAGGTGGTGGCCGAGTGATTCTGGTTGAGCCGGAAGCCCGGCTGACAGAGGCCTCCAAGGTGCCGGGTCTGGATGGTCAGAAGATGTCAAAATCTTATAACAACACTATCAAGCTGCGCGATGATCCTGTGCAACTGGAAAAAACCCTGCGGGCCATGCCCACAGATCCGGCACGTGTACGCCTCACCGATCCTGGTGAACCCGGCAAATGCCCTGTATGGCAGTTTCACCTGATCTATTCTGACGATGAAGTTCGCTGCTGGGTAGAAGAAGGTTGCACCACTGCCGGCATAGGTTGCCTGGATTGCAAAAAGCCGTTAATTGATGCCCTGTTGAAAGAGCAGGCTGAGTTGAGTGCGCGTGCTGAACCGTATGTGAACGATCCCGGACTGGTACGGAATATCATTTCTGATGGTTGTGAACGGGCGCGAGAAGTTGCTGAAGAAACCATGCGTGAAGTACGTGAGAACATGGGTCTGGACTGGAATTAGAAGGGGGCACGATGACACAGGAAAGTATCCAGGAGGAAATGCCCTTCGCCATGGTGCGCGGCGAGGTTGTCACCGAACCACCGAAAGACCTTTATATCCCACCGGAGGCAATGGAGGTCTTTCTTGATACTTTCGAAGGCCCGCTGGACTTATTACTGTATCTGATCCGCAAACAGAATCTGGATATTCTGGACATTCCTGTCGCTGAAATTACCCGACAGTATATGGGATATATCGAACTGATGCAGATGATGAACCTTGATCTGGCTGCTGAGTATATGGTTATGGCCGCTATGCTGGCGGAGATAAAGTCCCGCATGCTGTTGCCGCGGCCAGATTCTGAAGATATTGACGAGGAGGATCCCCGTGCCTTACTGGTTCGTCGACTGCAGGAATATGAGCGTTACCGGCAGGCGGCACTGGATATAGAAAAATTACCGCGTCTGGGACGGGATATATATCTGTCAAACCCTGTACGAGATCATGTAAAGCCGCCAAGAAATGACCCGCATGTCGAAATTCATGATCTGTTGATGGCCTTTGCACAGGTGATGAAGCGGGTAGACGAGAAGAAAAGTTTTAATATCAATCGTGAAGTCTTATCGATCAGGGAGCGCATGAGTATGGTTCTTGAGCGGGTCAACAGCAGTGATTTCATTCCCTTCGAGTCTTTATTCGAAAAGGAGGAGGGAAAAATGGGCCTGGTTGTTACCTTTATGGCCATCCTGGAGCTGTTGAAAGAACGTCTGCTGCTGGTCGTCCAGAACGAGCAGTTTGCACCGATACATGTGAAGGCAGCAGCGTAATGACGGATACAAATAACAGCATGAGTGAAAATATCGGTTCAGGGTTTAGTCCGGATCAGCCGGACGAACTGAAGAATATTATCGAAGCGGCTATCATGGTCAGTGAAGAGCCCATTTCTGTTGATCGTATCCTTGGAATGTTTACCGATGCGACAAAGCCGGAACGTGCAACTGTAAAAGAATTATTGATTGAGCTGGAACAGGATTATGCAAAACGTGGCTTTGAACTAAGGCGTATTGATAAGGGTTATAGACTGCAAACCCGCGAAGAATACTCACCCTGGCTGGCCCGTTTAAGCGCCGGCAGACCCCCGCGCTACTCGCGTGCCATGCTCGAAACTCTGGCCATTATCGCCTATAGGCAACCGGTGACACGCGGTGAAATCGAAGAAATACGTGGTGTTGCTGTCAGTACGGATATTATACGGACCCTGCAGGAAAGAGAGTGGGTGCGACAGGTTGGCGTGCGTGATGTTCCTGGCAAACCCGGGCTGTTCGGAACCACCAAAGGCTTTCTCGAATACTTTAGTCTTGAAGGTCTGAGCCAGCTGCCGACGCTGCAGGATATCCGTGATATGGATACGATTGCCGCTGAACTCAACATGAAATTGCCGCTTGAGGATAAGGCTGCAGGCAGTCCTGAAGACGTAATTAAAAATGAACAAGAAAGTTCTTCTGAAACAGATTCAGAACATAATGCAGAAAATAATCCACAGGCAGATATGCTGAAAAATTCAGAGACTGGTGGCCAGCAGCCTGAAGAAAATAATTCAACTGATGATGGGAGTCTGGTGACACCAGACAATTCATCAGAAAATAAAAAGTCCTCCGCTGCGGAAACCACTGAAAGTGACAAGGATGCAGAACAAGCCGGGTTGAAACCAGATATTCATGAAACCTGAGCGTATCCAGAAGATTATGGCGCAGGCCGGTGTAGGCTCACGTCGACAGATAGAATCATGGATCAGGGAAGGCAGAATTACTGTCGATGGCAAGCCGGCTGAGATTGGCCAGTTGATCACCCGCGAACAGCGCTTTACGCTTAATGGAAAACCGTTGAGGTTAAGAGATAAAGCACCGACGCGTGTTCTCATTCTAAATAAGCCAGAAGGCACAATCTGTTCAAGAAACGATCCGGAACACAGCAAGACTGTATTTGAATTACTGCCACGTACCAAACATGACCGCTGGGTCCTGGTGGGACGGCTGGACATCAACACCTCGGGCCTGCTGCTGGTAACCAATAACGGTGAGCTGGCCAACCGCCTGATGCACCCATCATTTGAGATAGAACGCGAATACGCTGTGCGTGTACTGGGCGAGGCGACAGACGAACAAATACAGCAGCTGCTGGAAGGAATCGAACTTGAGGACGGACTTGCATCATTCCTCAGCATTAGCGAAAGTGAAGGCACCGGCAGTAACCGCTGGTACCATGTAGTTCTAAAAGAAGGTCGGAACCGTGAGGTTCGCCGCCTGTGGGAGGCGGTGGGTTTAAAAGTCAGTCGCCTGATCCGCATACGCTACGGTATGATAGGGCTACCACGATTGCTGCGAGGCCAGCATACGGATCTGCCGGAAAAACAGATTACTCAACTGATGCGATCAGTGGGTATGCGGAATACGCAGGAAAAGCCTGCCGCTCATAGAGGCAGAACATCAAACAGCAACAAAGTCGAGCATAGCGGCCGGAAAAAAAGTGATATGGCCAGGGGAGATAAAAAAGGCCGGCACAAAGGCAGGAGAAAAGAATCGTCCAGAGAGGACTCCGGGAATTCACTTTATGGTAAGTCAAAGCGAAATAAAAAAACCAGTCGCCAGCCAGCAAGACGCCGTACTCGTGGATGAGGTCAGAAGACAAATATCAGCTCATATACGAGATTCTGAATACTCACTATGGCCCGCAACACTGGTGGCCTGCTGAGTCAGCATTTGAAGTCATGGTTGGTGCGGTGCTGGTGCAGAATACTGCATGGAAGAATGCCAGCAGCGCAATTGTGAATCTGCAAAAAGCCGGCCTGATGTCTTCTTCGGCTATACATCAAACCCCTGTTGATGAACTGGCTTCAGTAATCGTCAGTAGTGGTTATTTTAATATTAAGGCAAAACGGCTAAAGGCACTTTGTCAGTGGCTGGAAGAGCAGGGTGGAATCGAACAGTTAAGACAGCAGCAATTAACACCATTACGAAAAGACCTGCTTGGGGTGCATGGCGTAGGGCCGGAAACAGCTGACGATATTATATTGTATGCATTCAATAAACCGGTTTTTGTTATTGATGGCTACACCCGTCGTTTGTTTTCTCGACTCGGACTGATTCAGGCTGACCTGGCTTATGAAGTATTGCGAAGAGATTTTGAACTGGCGCTGGCTGGCGATGTAGAACTATTTAGCCAGTATCATGCGCTGATTGTTGTACATGCGAAGAATATATGCAGAAAGCAACCGGTCTGTGAGAAGTGTTGCTTGAGAAAGAGCTGTTTAGCAGCAAGGCAAGCTGATTTATTTTAATTTCCAATTTTGTATTTTGGCGATTAGCAAATGAGTATTTATGTCGTATGACAGAATATGCAGGAAAAGTGATGAAGATGATGAAAGGAAAAAAATATAGTTATCATGCAGTTAAAGAGGGCTCTTCATGGAAAGCAGAGATATTAAGACGAAAGACTGCTTCCGAAACTGTGATATCGAAAAGCCAGGGCGGGTTCAGCACAGAATCTGATGCACTGGAGTGGGGGAAAACCGAACTAAGCACATTCCTGCAAAGTCTTAGCCAGAGAAATAAACGCCATTCAGAACAGCGAGGGAAAAAATCCAGGGAAATACCCCGCTCTGATAGTGCAATAGAGAGGGGTGATAAATAAGAAATTGAAACCCTGTACTGCTTGCGGGTTCAATACCGCCCAGGCAGTGATAAACCTGAACTTGCTCTGAAGGTCGGGAGCCGGCCATTGTAGACATGCCATAATGTGTCATCAAGCATCTTGCCGAATTCGACGATCCATAGATTGGCATAACCTGTAGATACTGCCCAAAACTCATAGCAGTGTTGTTGCATGTTTGGTGTAAGAATATACTCTGAAGCCTTGTCGGTATTTGGTAAACTAGCAGTTCCAGTACTGTTGACAGGATATTCCGGATAGTCTTTCTCGATGACGTGTTGGATGGTGCAGGAAGAAGTACCTGGAACGATTACGCTGACTAAAAATATGTTTCGAAACGCTCTCATGAATATCAACCCTGAGTAATACATTTTATATAAATGAGTTTTATTCTTATAAAACGATACTACACACTTATATTGAGTCTGTTATTCAAGGTTTGGCTGTATAGGTAGCGGACACTTTAACAGTACTTGAGAGCAACTCAACAAAAAGCCGCAGCTATAAGTAGACATTCAGTCAGAGGCTTGCCTGACAGCGACAATTCAAATATAGCCACTTACACCGGGGATTCTTTCAGCACCTGGATAATATCCCCTGTTTCTGGAGGTCGAAGAAATCTAACGACATTGTCTCCATAGTTCAGGCAGCCCTTTGCTTTCTTCATCTCAAGCACGCGCCTGACTTCTGCCTCACGAACCTGGGCGGTTTTTGCTAATTGTTGCGGCCCAATCCTGGCAATCCTTGTTTTGGGTTTTTTACGGTCAGGGATTGCGGAGTCCCAAAGTCGACTCAGGGCGACTTCTA
>JAYEGM010000087.1:8058-15247 GCA_034659075.1 Pseudomonadota bacterium | reverse complement strand
ATAGTTTCTGCCTTGGCATTAACTTCTGCAATATAGGCATCGGCCTTAGCTTCCCAGCCATCAACCCGATCACCAGCCATGCGACGTTCAAACTCCGCTGCCAGCTCAGGATGTGCCGCTTTATAGGCAGCAAAGCGGTCATTCCATGCAGACTCGGCTGCCGTGCCCTTGTCTTTTGCATCCCAACCCGCGTAGACATCATCAGGTATCTCGAAAGGTCCATGCTCCCAGCCCAGTGCCTTGCGAGTCAGGGCGATTTCTTCATCACCCAGTGGCGCACCGTGACAATCTTCCTTACCGCCTTTGTTCGGTGAGCCAAAACCGATCGTGGTTTTACAGCAGATCAGAGAAGGCCTGTCTGTTACAGCACGTGCTTCTTCAATTGCTGCTTTGATTGCTTCACCATCATGACCATCTACGTCTTTTACAACATGCCAGTTATAGGCATCAAAACGCTGTGGTGTGTTATCCGTAAACCAGCCTTCGACTTCACCATCAATGGAGATGTTGTTGTCGTCATAGAAAGCGATCAGCTTGCCCAGGCCCAGAGTACCCGCCAGAGAGCAGGCTTCGTGAGAAATGCCTTCCATCAGGCAGCCGTCGCCAAGGAAAACATAGGTATTATGATCCACCACTTCGTGGCTATCGCGATTGAAATGGGCCGCCAGTGCTTTCTCGGCTATCGCCATGCCAACACCGTTGGTTATCCCCTGGCCCAGCGGGCCGGTGGTTGTTTCTATTCCGGGGGCATAACCGTATTCAGGATGGCCCGGTGTTTTTGAGTGCAGCTGACGGAAGGCCTTGAGGTCATCAATGCTCAGGCCGTAACCGGTCAGATGGAGCACAGAATATGGCAGCATGGAGCCATGGCCGTTTGACATGATAAAGCGATCACGATCTACCCAGTCAGGATTGACGGGATTGTGATTCATGAAATCGTTAAAAAGAACCTCGGCAATATCTGCCATGCCCATAGGGGCACCCGGGTGGCCAGAGTTTGCTTTCTGCACCGCATCCATAGCCAGGGCACGTATGCCATTAGCTAGTTTGCGTCGATCGGTAGTTGCTGACATGGGACTTCCTCTTGGTAAATGTTAAATCTCGCTGGTTGCGCCTCACCTGAATGCGATACTGCCCTGTGCATCCTGTATTTGTACATAGCGAATTTTTTTCGGCGCATAAACATTCTATTTTCCCCTACTTCGATAAATTCGGCAATAGTGAAAGGCTTTCTTCTTTTAGCTGACCAACCCTTTACTGGCCAGGCAACGAAAATGCTGACAAGCGGATATGTTCTGTAAAGATTTATCAGTGCCCAATTGAACATAAGCATTCTGTTGTAAATATGAGACTCACTCTCACGCTTGTGAATCCAGCTGTTCTCTAATTATTTATGGCTATTTTACTTTTGTAGTAAAAACACCACATGAATTCTTACTATCTGCCCATGACAATATTGTCCTTGATATTCAGGATTAATGGTCTATATTTATCGATGAATGGTGGTCACACATAAATAAGGACCATGGATTGGATAAAATATTTCTATTTTGGATTGGGGAAGAAAATGAAACTATTCATAAAAAAATTAATTTTACGGAGCATAAAACGCGGTGGCTACTTACTGGGTGGAATTGCCTTGCTACTCACTATACTCCCTGCCACAGCAAGTTCACAGACAACTTTAAGGCTAGTTATACAACCTTTCCAGTCGGAAGAAAGAACACGTGAAATCTTTCAACCCCTGGCTGACTACATGCAATTAATTACCGGTCAAAAGGTAGAAGTAGTCACCTATCCTAACTTTATTTCCTACTGGACTGAAACACAAAAACCCGACAGCTATGATATTTCCTTCGATACTGCACACTTTATTGATTATCGTAACAAAAACAGGGATTTTACCGTGTTGGTCAAGCAACCGGGATCTGTCAGTATTTCGCTTATCGTCTCTGAAGACGCAATGGTCTTCGAAGCAGATGAACTAATTGGTAAAAAAATAGCAACCCTTGGCCCACCCAGTATCGCGGCCGTCCGTATCGATGAACTATTCGACAACCCCGTGCGCCAGCCCAGCGTTATTGAGGGGAATAATTCGGCCAAAGTTATGTCTTTGTTGCTGAATGGAGAGGTTGATGCTGCGATGGTACCAACACCATTAGTGAGTGCGCAAATGGCCGGAGAAGGTGGGGTTTCAATGGTATTAACAACTGATTCAATACCAGGCATGGCGGTCTCTGTGTCATCAAAGCTCTCTGCTGAGATAAGGGAACAACTGGTTAAAGGCCTGATCGAAGCAGACAAGACTCCTGAAGGAAAAAAGATGCTCAGTGCAACCAAACTGAACCCTTTTGAAAAGACAAACAATCAGGAATATTTTGGTTTCGGTGAATTACTCGGCGAGCTGTGAGCATACAACATACTGCCAGGAGCATACTGCCCAAGCGTGCGTGTATGAGTATTAGAAAATCTTCGTGGGAGGGGGTAATACAAGCAATAGTTGCTTAACGAGGGTAGCTGTACCGAATGGGTCCAAATAGATCCATCAGCAAAACCCCATCTGGTTTATCCAGATGGGGTTTTTTTTATTAAATGCAGCTTAACTCGCTCACACTTATCAGCGGGACGGACACATTTATCGGGGAATACTAATAAATCACCGATAAATCTGCGATGGTTATTTGCAATAGCATCAAACAGATCATTTTCCCATATTTACATCAGGCTACAGAATCCAGTCATACCATAGTGGGAGGTGCATCCATTCATCGCTCAAAGAAGAGGTTTTCAGGCATGCATACTACAAATCTAAATTTCTTACATCACAGATTCGGGATGCTGCTGGTCCTGACGGCTTTTCTTTTAACACAATCGCCTGTAAAAGCCAATGATTCTTTAACGCTGGTTATCCAGCCTATATATGGCATGGATAAAACGCACGAATCTTTTCAACCCCTGGCCAGCTACCTGTCCCACCTAACGGGTAAAAACATCGATATAAAAACCTATCCGAATTTTATTACCTACTGGAATGAAACTCGAGACGGCCAGGGCTATGATCTTATTCTGGATGCTGCACACTTCACCGGCTACCGGGCCAAAGAGCTTGATTTTGAGATACTGGCAAAAATACCGGGTACCGTGAGCTATTCAGTGATTGTTCCTGACTCGACAATGGTTATCGATATAGACGAACTGGTCGGCAAGAAAATCGCCACTCTGGGTCCACCCAGCATGGGGGCTGCAAAAGTATCACTGCTGTTTGATAACCCGCTACGTCAGCCATTCATTTATGAAACAGAAAATAGCGAAAAAGCACTGGATCTATTATTCACGGATGAAGTTGATGCGGCAATTATTCCAACACCGTTAGTGGGCTCCCTGACAGCTATCGCAGTAGTCACCACAACTGACCCGACTCAACATATCGCGCTTTCTGCATCACCCAGGCTGGATGCCAATCTCAGACTATTCATCCGTGATGCACTTATTCATGCCGCTGGCACGCAGGCTGGAAAACAAATGCTGCGTAAGATTGGTTTCGCAGGCTTTGAAAACCCTGACACTGAAAGGTATGTCATGGCGGCCGATTTATTACAATTGACCGGGCTTGATTAATACCAGGGTGCCATTTTCACAGGCTTGCATGTCAGAAGACGCCCGAACGCCGTAAGCTAAGGTGTAAGGCTTATGACTGCTGAGAAATTGCCTGCAGGTCCGGGATCAACGCGGGCTCGCCATCGTACTGAAAGCTTGCCCGAATAAATGCATTCCCGGACTGGTCATCTTCGCTCGCCTTAATATCATCGCCAGCTAATAACCTTGGACGCGGATCATGCAGGGTAGCGATAGCAAAAAATGTATTTTTTTCTGCTCCCTTCCAGGGATAAAAAACAAATGCCTTACTGCGCTTGCCAAATTCAGGGATGCTAAGTCCGGCCAGCCCCTCCATGGAATAAACTGGCACATTCACACCCCGCCACGCCATATGTCCGAGTAAATTCCCGTCAGCGGTGCCTTCACTAAGTGCCAGCGGAACGATCTCTGCCACCGCCGCACTGGGTATTACCAGAAAACCAGGGTCTGAAGGCACGACCAGGCAGCGTACAGGCTGAATCGTTTTATCTACCATTTATAAGTTCTCCCTTCCGCTAACACTTACTCAGGCCTCCATCAACGCGCTGATTTTGCGCGAGCTTTCAAGTGGCAGTACCGAATTGATTGCATTCATTAATTCCAGCTCCTGATACGGCTTGGTTAGATAGAGTGTGGCACCAAGTTGCATAGCCCTGTCACGATGTTTGGGTCCGGAGCGGGATGTAATGATGATAATTGGAATATCTTTGTAGGCAGGGTCATCTCTAACATGCTCGGTCAGTTCAAAGCCATCCATGCGAGGCATTTCAATATCGACTAGCATAACATCGGGTATTTCATCAGAAAGCTTTTCCAGCGCGTCAACACCATCTGTGGCAAGCAAAGTGTTGATGCCATATTTACTCAGGTTTCTTTCAGTGACACGCCTTACTGTCAACGAATCATCCACAACCATAACAGTGGCTGGACTGACTTCTGCTTCCAGTTTTGCCACCAGGCTGGCCTGATCAATCTCTTCTCTTTCAGCATGCCGGGTGTTCCACAAATCAACCAGATCAATGATCAGTGCGACTTCACCATCACTCAACACTGTAGCGCCTTCTATGCCATCAAGTGCTGCAATTTGTACGCCTACCGGCTTCACCACAATTTCGATGGAATGTATCAACTCATCGACACCCACAACTATGGGTCCAGCTGCGGCATTCATAATTAGCGCCGGTGTTTTGGTGTCATCTTCAAGCTGAGCCAGCATACCCAGGCGTTCAGCAAGTGAGATATAGGGGTATGTTTTTTCACCTAAAGTGACGCTTTGCTCACCGCTGGCATCGGCGACTACACGGCTTCTAGGAGCAATGGTGATTGAAAGAATTGACATCAGGGGTACTGCAAAACGATGCCCCCCGGAAGAAATAATCAATGCCTGCGCAACTGTCATTGAAAGTGGCAGGCGAATGAAGAATCGTGTCCCTTTATCCTTTTCAGTAGCCAGGGAGACGGAACCACCAACTTGTTTTAGTTCACTCTGTACAACATCCATACCAACGCCTCGCCCGGAAACCTGGGAGACACTATCAGCTGTTGAAAAACCCGGTACAAAAATAAGGTTGGCAAGATGCCCAGCCGACGGATTCATCCCCTTATCCAGCAAGCCCCGTTCTTCAGCCTTACTACGAATTCTGTCCAGATCCAGACCTTGGCCATCATCAGAGAATTCGATAATTATATCTTTCCCTTCACGACTGATATCGAGCTTAAGCAGACCTTTTTCCGGCTTGTTCAGTTTCTTTCTCTGTTTAGCATCCTCGATTCCATGTGCGATAGAGTTACGTATCAGATGCTCCAGCGGTGGTACAACCTGATCTATAATATTTCTGTCCAGTTCAACTTCGCCGCCAAAAATCTCTAAATATACCGGTTTGTTCAATTCGCGCGATGTTTTTCTTGTCAGCTGTCTTAGCCTTGGCATCAAGGTAGAAAACGCAACCATCCTGGTTTGTGTCAGGCCTTCCTGCAGATCCGTATTCAGGCGGGATTGTTCATGTAATAATAATTCGACATCACCGGCAAAGTTATCCATACCGGTCTGAATCATCATCAAATCATTCAAACTCTCTGACAGGTTACGTGAAAGAAACTGTAACTGTGTATAGCGATCGAATTCCAGTGGATCAAAATCTTCGTCATCTTCATTAAATACTGCCTCGGTGCGAGAGAGTATCTGGGTATCCGCCTGAATTTCCAGCTCACGAATTTGTTTATTGAATCTTTCAATGTTTTTATGCAGCTCGTTCAGGTTTTCCTTAAAATCTGAAACCTGTTGCTGGATACGTGACCGCGCAATACTGACTTCACCAGCATAGTTTGCCAGGGTTCCCAGCAACTCTGAGTCGACTCTGACCTGTACCTGCTTATCCGCAGAAACTTTCTTCTTTTTTGACTGCGGTACAGCACTCTTCTTTTCTACAACAGGTTTAACTTCCGTTGTTTCTACTTCAGTACTCGCCTGTTCCTGGCTGGACTCCTGCTGAACGGGCTCTGCCTGAACGTCCTCGCCTGCGTCTTCAATGACCGGCTGTTCAGTTGCTTCTATTGATTCTTCATCTTCTTCCACAGGTTGTCCTGCGGTAGCTTCATCTGCTGCAGGCTGAACTTCTTCGCCGGAAAAATGCTTTAGTAAACGCTGGTTGAGCTCTTCAGCCTGTTGGTCAAACTCTTTGCCAGCGGGGTTTTCGACCATCGCCAGCAGGGAGTCATGAACCTCTTCAACCAGGTCAAACAGGGAGTCGTCAATCTGGTTATCAGCACGCTCCGACTCATCCAGCATGGATTCAGTATTATGTGCAAGGTCACCAATGCTGGTCATCCCCGTCATCCGGGCACTACCCTTAATGGTATGGAAGGTTCGTTTCAGGTCAGAACTGGCTTCTTCATTTGCCGGATCCTGTCGCCAGAGTTCCAGAGATTCATGGAAGCGCGATAACAGGTCAACTGCTTCTTCCTTGAAGATTTCTAGCAGTTCATCGACAGGCTCTTCTTCAACGGCCTCGGCAACTTTCTCTGCCTGTTCTTCTTCAACAGCCTCGGCAACTTCCTCTGCCTGTTCTTCTTCAACAGCCTCGGCAGCTTTCTCTGCCTGTTCTTCTTCAACGGCCTCGGCAACTTCCTCTGCCTGCTCTTCTTCAACAGCCTCGGCAACTTCCTCTACCTGTTCTTCTTCAACAGCCTCGGCAGCTTCCTCCGCCTGCTCTTCTTCAACAGCCTCGGCGACTTCCTCCGCCTGTTCTTCTTCAACGGCCTCGGCAACTTCCTCTGCCTGCTCTTCTTCAACGGCCTCGGCGACTTCCTCCGCCTGCTCTTCTTCAACAGCCTCGGCAACTTCCTCTGCCTGCTCTTCTTCAACGGCCTCGGCAACTTCCTCTACCTGTTCTTCTTCAACGGCCTCGGCAACTTCCTCCGCCTGTTCGTCGTGGCCCTCTACAGCAAAGTAGTGAGGCATCTCAATTGTGCCGTCAAGCAACTGTGGATTTGGCAGGTGGTCCAGCCTTTTATTGCTGATATCTGACAGTTCAGACATACCTGCCAATAAATG